>NZ_JBEPDC010000046.1:0-70416 GCF_040300065.1 Nonomuraea sp. NPDC000554
ACACCGGCACCAGCGCTGCCAAGGAAGCCGGGAACATGGTGGACCTCGACTCCAACCCGACGAAGCTGATCGAGATCGTCGAGATCGGCAAGCAGTTGCTGATCACGCGGGGTGCGCTGACCACGTTCTCGATCGCCAACGACATCGCCAAGTACTTCGCGATCATCCCGGCCATGTTCGCGGCGGTCTACCCCGGCCTGGACGCGCTCAACATCATGCGCCTGTCCAGCCCGCAGTCGGCGGTCCTGTCGGCGGTCGTCTTCAACGCCCTGGTGATCATCGCGTTGATCCCGCTCGCTCTGCGGGGCGTCCGCTACCGGCCGTCCAGCGCGTCCAAGCTGCTCTCCCGCAACCTCTACCTCTACGGCCTGGGCGGGATCGTCGTCCCGTTCATCGGCATCAAGCTCATCGACCTCTTCATTCAGTTCCTCCCGGGGATGTCATAAATGGACCGTCTACCCAGCTGGATCCGTCAGCACGTGGCCGCGCTCCGCGCGCTGCTCGTCCTGACCGTGGTGACCGGCGTCGTCTACCCGCTGGTCACCACCTGGGTCGCCCAGGCGGTGTTCAACGGCAAGGCCAACGGCTCGCTGGTCGAGCGTGACGGCAAGACCGTCGGCAGCGCGATCATCGGCCAGAAGTTCACCGACAAGGACGGCAATCCGCTCAAGAAGTACTTCCAGAGCCGCCCGTCGGCCGCCGGCGACGGCTACGACCCGCTGTCCAGCGCCGCCAGCAACCTGGGCCCCGAGGACGTCCTGGACGTCCTGCCGAACCCCCAGGGCGCCGACGCCGCCGCGAAGGAGGGCAAGCAGTCGCTGCTCACGCAGGTCTGCGCCCGCTCCAAGGCGGTCGGAGAGCTGGAAGGCGTCAGCGGCGCCCGTCCGTACTGCACCGCCGACGGCGTGGGCGCGGTGCTGAAGGTCTTCCCCGACCGGGCCGTCAGCGTCAACCAGGCCTGCCCCGCCACCCCGTTCGTCGCCACCTACAAGGGCCTCAAGGTGGAGTGCGGCAAGCCAGGCGAGGACTACGCGGCGGGCAGGACCGTCCCGGTCAGGGGCGGCGCGGGCACCCCCGCCGTCCCCGCCGACGCGGTGACGGCGAGCGGCTCGGGCCTGGACCCGCACATCTCCGTCGCCTACGCCGACCTCCAGGCTCCCAGGGTGGCCAGGGAGCGCGGCCTTCCCATCGAGCGGGTGCGGAGCCTGATCGCGGCGAACACCACCGGCAGGGCGCTCGGCTTCATGGGCGACCCGGTGGTGAACGTGCTCGAACTCAACCTGGCGCTCGACCGGCCATGACCAGGGGCCGCCTGCGGGTCTACCTCGGGTCCGCGCCCGGGGTCGGCAAGACGTACGCGATGCTGTGCGAGGGCCGCAGAGGGCTGGAGCGCGGCAGGGACGTGGTCGTGGGCTTCGTCGAGACCCACGGCCGCACCCGCACCGCGGCTCTGCTCGACGGCGTGGAGGTGATCCCGCGCCAGAGCATGCTCTACCGGGGGAGCACCTTCACCGAGCTGGACGTGGACGCGGTCATCGCCCGCGCGCCCAGGGTGGCGCTGATCGACGAGCTGGCCCACACCAACGTGCCGGGCTCGCGCAACGTCAAACGCTGGCAGGACATCGACGACATCCTCGACGCCGGCATCGACGTGATCTCCACGGTCAACATCCAGCACCTGGAGTCCGTCAACGACGTCGTCCAGGAGATCACCGGCGTGCCGCAGCGGGAGACCGTCCCGGACGAGGTGGTCCGGCGGGCCGACCAGGTCGAGCTGGTGGACATGTCGCCCGAGGCGCTGCGCAGGCGGATGGCGCACGGCAACGTGTACGCGCCGGAGAAGGTCGACGCGGCCCTGGCCAACTACTTCCGCGTCGGCAACCTGACCGCGCTGCGCGAGCTCGCCCTGCTGTGGGTCGCGGGCAAGGTCGACGACCAGCTCGACCGCTACCGCGCCGACCACGGCATCGCCGCCACCTGGGAGGCGCGCGAACGGGTCGTGGTCGCCCTGACCGGCGGGCCGGAGGGCGACACGCTGGTACGCCGCGCGGCGCGCATCGCCGCCCGCAGCAAGGGCGCCGACCTGCTGGCCGTCCACGTGACCAGCTCCGACGGGCTGGCCGGAGGCGACCCGGCCACCCTGGCCCGCCAGCGGACGCTGGTCGAGAACATGGGCGGCACCTACCACCAGGTCGTCGGCGACGACATCCCCGGGGCGCTGCTGGAGTTCGCCCGCGGGGTCAACGCCACCCAGCTCGTGCTCGGCGCGTCCAGGCGCGGCCGGTTCGCGCAGATCCTCTCCCGGGGCGTGGGGGTGGAGACGACGGCCCGGTCCGGCTCGATCGACGTCCACATGATCACCCACGCCGAGGCCAAGAAGGGCCGCCGCCGCCCGTCCCGCTCGCGGGCCGCGCTCACCCGCAAGCGGCGGCTGACCGGCTGGGCGATGGCGGTGGCGGGGATGCCGCTGCTCACCGCGATCCTGAGCGTCTTCAGGGACGAGCTCAGCCTGCCGAGCGAGATCCTGTTCTTCCTGGTCATGACGGTCGGCGTGGCGCTGGCCGGCGGCATGTGGCCGGCCATCACCGCGGCCGTCGGCGGGTCGCTCCTGCTCAACTGGTACTTCACGCCGCCGATCGGCGAGTTCACCATCTCCGACCCGGAGAACCTCTTCGCGCTCGTCGTCTTCGTCGTGGTCGCGGTCGCGGTCAGCACCATCGTGGACATCGCGGCCCGCCGTACGAGAGAGGCGGCCCGAGCCCGAGCCGACGCCGAGGTGCTGTCCACGCTGGCCGGGCATGTGCTGCGCGGCGAGGCGGCCGTGCCGTCGCTGCTGTCGCGGCTGCGCGAGACGTTCGGGCTGTCGTCGGTCACGCTGCTCGAACACGTCGGCAAGCCGGGCCCGGAGGACCAGGCCCAGCCGGAGTCCTGGCGGATCGTCGCCACGTCCGGGGGAGCGCCGTGCACCAGCCCGTCCAGCGGCGACACGGACGTGACCATCGACGACACCCTGGTCCTGGCCGTGCGGGGCCGCCTGCTCGACGCCTCGGACCGCAGGGTGCTGGAGGCGTTCGCCGCCGAGACGGCCATCGCGCTGCGGCAGCAGCGGCTGGAGGAGGAGGCCGAGCTGGCCAAGCCGCTCGCCGAGGCCGACAGGATGCGCACCGCGCTGCTCGCCGCCGTCAGCCACGACCTGCGCACCCCGCTCGCCTCGGCCAAGGCGGCCGTCGAGAGCCTGGCCAACACCGAGGTCGACTGGTCCGACGAGGACCGCGCCGAACTGCTGGAGACCGCCGACGAGTCGCTGGCCAAGCTCGACCGCCTGGTGGCGAACCTGCTCGACATGAGCCGCCTGCAGGCCGGCGTGCTGGGGCTCGCGCTGGAGCCGGTCGCGCTCGAGGAGGTCGTGCCCCGGGCGGTCGACGACCTCGGCCCGTTCTGCGACCGCATCGACGGCGACATCCCGGTCGACCTGCCCGAGGTCGTCGCCGACCCGGCCCTGCTGGAACGGGTGCTGGTCAACCTGATGTCCAACGCCGTCCGCTACAGCCCGCCGGACCAGCAGGTCGTCGTCACCGCCAGCTGGCACGGCGAGAACGTGGAGGTCCGCGTCATCGACCGCGGCCCCGGCATTCCGCCGGAGGCGCACGACCGGGTCTTCCTGCCGTTCCAGCGGTTGGGCGACCGCGACAACCACTCGGGTGTCGGGCTCGGCCTCGCGCTGTCCCGCGGGCTGGCCGAGGCCATGGGCGGCACCCTCGTCCCGGACGAGACCCCAGGAGGAGGACTCACCATGACGCTCACGCTGCCGCTCGCCACCCCGGCGCGGTCCCGGCCCGTCGAGGAGAGCGCATGACCCGCGTCCTCATCGTCGACGACGAACCGCAGATCCTGCGCGCCCTGCGGATCAACCTGGTCGCCCGCCACTACGAGGTGGCCGTGGCCGCCGACGGCAGCTCCGCGCTCAGGCAGGCCGCCGACTGGTCGCCCGAGCTCGTCATCCTGGATCTCGGGCTGCCTGACCTCGACGGCGTGGACGTGATCCACGGCCTGCGCGGCTGGTCCCAGGTCCCGATCATCGTCCTGTCCGGCAGGGCGGGCAACCACGACAAGATCGACGCGTTGGACGCCGGAGCCGACGACTACATCACCAAGCCGTTCGGCATCGAGGAGCTGCTCGCCCGCGTCCGCGCCGTCTCCCGGCGCGCCGCCGTCCGCGAGGCCGAGCTCGCGCGCGTCCAGGTCGGCGAGCACGTGGTGGACCTGACCAGCAAGACCATCTCGGGAGGCGTCCGGCTGACCCCCACCGAGTGGCACCTGCTGGAAATCCTGCTGCGCAACCCCGGCAAGCTCATCAGCCAGCGTCAGCTGCTGGTCGAGGTGTGGGGCGACAAGCATCTGAAGGAGACGCACTACCTGCGCCAGTACCTGGCGCAACTGCGCAAGAAGCTCGAACGCGACCCGGGCCGCCCCGTCCACCTGATCACCGAGCCCGGCATGGGCTACCGCTTCAACCCCTGAGAGCACGCCAATGGCGACACCCGTGAGAACAGTCCCGAAGCAGCCCCTCGACGCCGGAGACAAGCACCGCCTGACGGTCGTCGGCGGCCTGGCCGCCCTCTCCCTCGACGCCATGGCGTCCGTGGCGTACGGCCCCGAGGCGATCGTGCTGGTCCTCGCCCTCGCGGGCGGGGCCGGGCTCGGCTTCACCATCCCGGTCACGCTGACCATCGCCGCGCTCCTGGCGGTGCTGACCCTCTCCTACCGGCAGGTCATCGCCGCCTTCCCCGAGGGCGGCGGCGCCTACGGCGTGGCCAGGACGTACCTCGGCCGGCGGGCGAGCCTGGTCGCCGGCGCCTCGCTGGTCATCGACTACGTCCTGAACGTGGCCGTCTCGGTGGCCGCCGGGGTCGCGGCGCTCACCTCGGCCTTCCCCGAACTCCTGCCGTACACCGTCTGGCTCTGCCTCGGCGTGCTGGCCCTGGTCACCGCCGTCAACTTCAAGGGCATCGCGCACAGCGCCCGCGCGTTCATCGTCCCCACGGTGATCTACGTCGGCGCGATCGTGCTGGTGATCGCGGTGGGGCTGTTCAGGAGCTCGCCCGCCATCGACGTCGCGCACACGGCGCGGAGCCTGCAGACGGTCGGAGTCCTGCTCCTGCTCAAGGCGTTCGCCAACGGCTGCGCCTCGCTGACCGGGGTCGAGGCCATCGCCAACGCCGTCCCCTCGTTCAGGAGGCCACGGGTCAGGCGGGCGCAGAACGCGGAGATGGCCCTGGGCGGCCTGCTGGCCGTCATGCTGATCGGCATCGCCGTGCTGATCGAGAAGTTCGGGATCGCCCCCAGCGCGGGCGTGACCGTGCTCGCCCAGGTCACCCAGGCCGCGCTCGGCGACGGGCCGCTGTTCTACCTCGTCCAGTTCTCCACTGTCGTGCTGCTGGCGCTGGCGGCCAACACGTCCTTCGGCGGGCTGCCCGTGCTGGCCCAGCTGCTGGCCAGGGACAACAACCTGCCGCACCTGTTCGCGCTGCGCGCCGACCACCACGTACACCGCTACGGCATCGCCTTCCTGGCGATCGTCTCGGGCGTGCTGCTCCTGGCCGCGCGCGGGGACATGAACCTGCTGGTGCCGCTGTTCGCGATCGGAGTGTTCGTCGGCTTCACCCTCTCCCAGGCCGGCATGGTCAGGCACTGGACGGCCGACCGCCCGGCCGGCTGGCGGTGGCGGGTGGCGCTCAACGGCTTCGGCGCCCTGCTCACGTTCGTGGCCGCCATCGTGGTGACGATCTCGAAGTTCACCGAGGGCGGCTGGCTGATCGTGATCGCGTTGCCGCTGATGGTGCTGGCCATGGAGTGGGTGAACCGCTCCTACGCCCGCATCGGCGAGCGGCTGGAACTCGGCAGGACCCCCGAACCGCCCAGACCGCGCCGCTCCCTGGTGGTCGTCCCGGTGCACGCGGTCAACCGGCTGACCCACGACGCCCTGTCGGCCGCCCTCTCGCTCGGCCACCGGGTGGTGGCCGTCAACATCACCCACCCGGAGGACGAGGAGGACGCGCGCCGCTTCGTCGACGAGTGGGAACGCTGGCACCCGGAGGTCGAACTGGTGCAGCTCTACGACGCCCATCGACGGCTGGACGTGCCGCTGCTCGAGTTCCTCAGGAGGGTGCCGGAGGCGCACGTGTTCGTCCTCATCGCCGAGGTCGAGCCGGAGCACGTCTGGCAGCGCATGCTGCAGAACCAGCGTGGCGCCGTCCTGGCCAGGGCGCTGCGCCGCCGCACCGGCGCGGTGGTCTGCCGGATGCGGTTCCGCGTCGGCCAGGTCCCGGCGGCACAGGGGGACACGTCGTGAAGGTCTGGCTATGTCGTGAAGAGATCAGCTATGTGACCATGGAACGGAGGAGGGCAGATGCGATCATCCAGGCCGCCGCTGGAGTTCCTGATCGCGGGCGCCTTCGCGCTGGTCGTGGCGGCCTGCGCGGTCGCGGCGCTGATCGTGCCCGCCGCCGAGGGCGTCGTCGCGCTGGCCGCCGTCGTCGGGGCCTTCTCGATCTGGTCGCGGCACCTGGTGGCGGGCCTGGCGAGCGGGGCGATGGCGTGGTGCTTCGCGACCGGGTTCCTGGTCAACGACATGGGCACGCTGACGTTCACCGCCCCGGACGGCGTCAGGCTGGTCGCGTTCCTGGCCGTCGGCGCGGCGGGAAGCGCCTGGGGGATGGCCAGGAGGCCGCGCCGCCGCCGCATGCGTGACAGGGGTCGTCCGCCCGTCCTCGCCGGCCGGCTGAGCCACCCCGCCCCGACCGGGACGTCACGGCGCTAGCCCGGCCCTGCCGGTCACATGGGAGACCCGCCAGAGGGTGAACCGCTCGACCCGGTCGAGGACGAAACCGGCCCGCTCGATCGCGGCGACCACGTCCCGCGCGGGGTGACAGCCGCCGCACACCCGCGACCAGAGCGGCGTCACCATCTCCTCGGCCAACGCCACGGCCCGGTTGCCGGACCGCTGGTGCTCGTAGAACCGCAGCTCGCCGCCGGGCCGCAACACCCGGCGCACCTCGTCCAGCGCCGGGTCGAGCCGGGGCGCGCAGCACAGCACCAGTGAGCAGACCACCGCGTCGCAGGACGCGTCCTCCACGGGGAGGCGTGTGGCGTCCCCGTCGAGGACGCGCACCGTCGCGGCGACGTCGTCCGCCACCCGCCGGGCGGCGGCGCGCAGGAAGGGGTCCGCCTCCGCCAGGACGATCTCGCCGACGGCGGAGGGGTAGCAGGTCAGCTTGACGCCGTCGCCCGCGCCGAGTTCCAGCACCCGTCCTGAAAGGCCCTCCACCAGCTGTTTCCGCTGCGGCGTCGCCTCCCGGCGGTTGCGGACGGGACGGGGATGGTGGAACTGCTCCATCCCCCAGCCCACGCCGTCCACGGCGGCTGAGGGGATGCTCGGTTGCGGGATGTGCACGGCCACGGCTCCTCCTGAGAACTGCCTCCAGCCTCAGGCACCCGCCGGCCCGCCTGCGGCGATCCATACGGAACCCATACGGCTCCGGCCGCAATCGCCACGCCTCCTTGATGCGACCCGGTCAGCCTTCGGAACGGGCCCGGCCGGGACGTAGCCGGCGGCCGAGCGCGGTGAACAGCCGCCGGGGAAGCGCCAGGGCCAGCACCGCGAGCACGACGTGCACCGCGATGAAGGCGTACGCCTCGTTCCGCGTCGCCACGTGCCCCAGCCGGACCGTCATGTGGTGCGCCCAGTCCCAGACCTCGGGGATCCCGTCCAGCCGCCTGTTCATGAGGACCGCCACCAGGTCCTCAAGGCCCGACATCTGCAGGATCGTCATGGCCGCGCCGATGCGCAGCACGCCCTCGCGGGAGCCGCCGCCGAGCCGGTAGGACAGGGCGAGCGCGACGATGAGGAACGGCACGAACACGACCACGTGCAGGTAGAGATCCTCGAACGCGGCCGACTTGTCCACCATGTCGAGCGCGGTCATGAACGTCTTGGGGACGAAGTAGAGCAGGAAGACCAGGAAGATCGCGGGCAGCGCGACCAAGTGCAGGCGCAGCCGCCGCGCCCACGCGACGTCCAGCCAGGCGATGGCGAAGCAGGCGGCGACCTGGGGGGTCAGCTTGGCCAGCAGCATCCAGGCCGAGGTGATCTCCCGCTCGTAGGGGATGACGAAACGCACCATGGCGGCCAGTGCCACCGCCAGGGCTCCCATCAGCAGCGCGACCCGGTTGTCCCGCCAGAACGACGAGGCGGACGGTCGGGTGGACGAAGAGGACAGCATGGAATCCCTGTCAGTGCGTCGAGACTGTCGGTGTGCCGTGCTCGGGGCAGAGGGCCGTCGTCAGCGTCCCGGAGCCGTCCGGGACCACGTCGACCAGCACGGGTCTTGCGCGGCGCAGCGCCGTCACGGCCAGCGCCCGCCCGGCCGGGCGGGCGTGGAAGCGCCGCCACAGCAGGTGGGTCCTGCCGCAGGCCGGGACGCGCCCGCCCAGGTAGCCGAGGTGCGGGTCGTACGCGACACCTGGGTCCCCGGCGCGCGCGGCCGTCACGCGTTCGACGGCGCTCACCTGGACGCCGTCGAGTTCCGGCAGGATCGCGTCGAGGGCCGCCCGCTCGCCCACCACGACCGCCCGCCCGGCGTCGGCCGCGAGCGCGAGCGCGACGGCGTTCAGCGCCCGGCGACGCCGCTCGTCGACGACCTGCGCGTCCGGCGCGAGCAGCACCCCGTAACGGGGGCCGGACCAGGGCGTCCCGAGAGCGCGCCGGTCGAGCACGGCCGGCCGCACCTCCAGGACGGGAGTCCGGCGCGGCGCGCCCACCAGGGTGAGCGCGTCCAGCAGGTCCCGCCCGTCGCCGATCCACAGCGACGGCTCCCGGGAGGCGTCGAAGGGCCGCGCGAACGGGCACAGGCGGTGGAGCTGCCCGGTCAGCGCGGCGGAGGGAGTGGGCTCCGGCTCGTCGAGGGCCCGGCCCGCCGCCACCCACTGGTCGCGGTAGAACGGCACCCGCAGGAAGGCCGTCGCGACGACCCGGCGGTAGGCCCGCTCCCAGCGCTTCGGCGAGAACTCAGCCGGCATCGACGTCGACCCGGACCAGGTCCTCGACGGCCGCCAGGACCTGCGCGACCTCGTCGGCGGAGGTCCCGGAGGCCAGCACGTAGCCGAGCTTCGCCCGGCACTCGGTGTAGGGGACGACGTGCGCGCCGGGCGAGGCGGTGACCACCACGTCGGCCACTCCGGGCAGCGCCAGCGCGTCGGCCAGGCCGTCGAGCGCCACCAGCGTGCCCGCGGAGTCGGAGCGCAGCATGCGCACGGAGGCGTGCCTGGTCCACCGGGGTGCCAGGTCGGGACGTTCACCGATGGCGAGCTGAACGGCGGCGGCCACGGTGTCGACCCCGAACATCAGGCCGAGCGCCTCGCCCATGCCGTTGCCGCCGATCCTCGCGCCCATCTCGATCAGCACGACAGTGTCGCCGGTGTCGCCGGTGTCGCCGGTGACGAACAGGTCGAGGTTGAGCGGGCCGTCGGTGTAGCCGACCTCGGCGCAGACCAGTTCGAGCTGCCGGACGACCTCCTTGGTCAGCCGGTCGTCGCGCGGGGCCATGTCGTGCCCGATCGCGACGACCTGGGGCGCCGCCACCACCCGGTCGCTCAGTCCGAGCAGCGCCACCCGGCCGTCCTGGAGGAACGCCTCCCCGCACAGGTCCCGGCCGGTCACCAGCTCCTCGACGATCACGGTCGCCGAGGGGGAGGCGTCGGCCGCGGCCTGGACGGCGGCGTCCAGCTCCGGCGGGGCGGCACAGATCGTGATGCCCCGGGAGCTGCCCGAGTCGACGGGTTTGACGATGACGGGGAAGTCCAGTCGTCCGGCGTCGCGCAGGACCTCGCCGGCGGCGCCGCTGACGTAGGCGGGCCCGCCCAGCCCCAGCCGGTCGCAGACCTCGCGGAAGTACGCCTTGTCCACCGACACCCGCAGGGCGCGATCCGACAGCCCGCAGGGCAGCCCGAGCCGTCTTGTCACCTCGACGAGGGACGGGAGGTTGATGTCGGTTCCCGGGGCGAGCAGCCCCACCACGTCGTCCCGGTCGCGCAGCGCCGCCGTCACGGCGTCCACGTCACGGGTGCTGAGGTGCAGGAACTCGTCCGCCTCCAGCACGCCGGGGGCGTCGGCGCGCATGTCGACGCAGATCGTGCCCAGCCCGAGCCGCCGGGCGGCCCGGAACGAGCTGATCGTGCCGTCCGAGCCGCCCAGGATCACCAGGCGCTTCACGCGCCGGCCGCCACGTCCGGCACATTCCAGTGGACGCCGCGGTTCTCGATGAACCAGTCCACGGTCCTGGCCATGCCCTCTTCGAGCGACACCAGCGAACTGGGCTCGATGCCCACCGAGAGCAGGGTCTTGGTCTGCGCCGTGACCGCCGTGTCGGGCGTCTCGCCCGGCCGCATCGGCAGGTCCGCGATGGGCACCCGCTCGTAGCCGCGGGCCACGCAGAGGTCGATGACGAGCTCGGCGACCTCGCGGATGGTGGACGAGGTGGTCGGCCCGACCTCGACGACGTGGTCGAGGACCTCTCCTGCGGCGGCCGTCTCCAAGGAGGACACGAGCGCGCGCGCCACGTCCCCGACCCAGACCATGTCGGAGACCTGGGTGCCTCCGCCGTACAGCTCGACCGGCATCCCGGCGAGCGCGCGGCAGATGACCGCAGGGGTGATCTTCCGCACCTTGCCGGGGGCGAAGGGCGGCGCGGCCTGCTGGCGGGGGCCGTAGGCGTTGACGACCCGGACGTTGTTCACCCTGGTCCCGCGGTGGGCGTTGAACATCCGGACGAAGCGCTCCACGGCCGTTTTGGAGATGGAGTAGCTGTTGTCCATCCAGTGGTTGCCCACGCAAATGTAGACGCCCGGCAGGTCGTATTGGGCGACGGCCTCCAAGAAGTTGAGACCGCCCATGAGATTGGTCTCAGCGGCCGGGCGCGGATTGGTGATGGTTTCCTGAGTACCGAGAACAGCCGCCAAATGGATGATTGCGTCACAATGCGCAGCGAGTTCTGTCATTACGGTAGCGTCCCGAATGTCGCCCCGCATGACCTCCCAGGGGAGGCCGCTTTCTGCGCGCCCTCTGTGATCGAACACGAGCGGAACGTGGCCACGGGATGCGAGTTCCTCGCAAACGTAGCGGCCGATGAATCCGTTTCCGCCGGTTACTCCAACCTTCATGCCACCTCTTGAGTGTGAGTCGCACGATGAATGGTCGCGCGTGGTGGGTCCAGAACACGCACGAGGTGATCACAGCAGACATATTCTGCGACAATCTTCACGAATCAGCAGTTGTAGCCATGTTGTGATCATTTCGCCATCGAGGGCAATCGAGTGCACCTGGAAGTACTAGATCCCTGCCGTGATCCGGAGCCGCCAGACTGGGAGGACTTCCGGCAGGGCGAGGGACTGACCGCCATCTGGGCCTACGACGTCATCGCCGCGTCGTCCGAAGGATCGTGGGCCCGTCCGCTGCTGGCGGTGTTCCGCGACGGCGACCGCATCACCGGGGCGGTCGGCGCGGTCTACCTCGGCCTACGATGGCCGGATTCCGACCGAGCCCCACGTCCCCGACGGGAGCCGATCATCCTCGACGTCCGCCTGCCCGGGCACTCCAACGGGCCGACCTGGCACTTCAGCGCCGACGTGCCGCCCGAGGCCCGCCGGAGCCTGCTCCTGCGGTTCGAGCGTGCCGTGGCCCGCCTGCTCGGCTGGGGGCTCGCCGGCACTCTCTACCGCATGGTCGCCGAACCCCACCTGCCTCTGGTGGCCCGCCGCGGCGCGATCGTCCGCGACTCCCCGGGCAGCACGCTGCTGCCGCTGAGCTGGACCTCGGTCGAGGGCTGGATCGGCTCGCTCAGCAGAGACCGCAGGAAGTCGCTGCGCCGCCAGACCAGGAGGGTCGACGAGGCCGCGGACCTGACCGTGCGGGAGGGAAGGGCCCGGCTCGACCTCGACCCGGCGGAGCTGGCCGAGCTGAACCGCAGGCACACCGACCGCCTGGCGAGCCGCTTCGACCCCCGGGCGCCGCTGCCCGCCGCCTACTTCCGCGACCTGCTCCGACGCGACGACGTGCGGGTGATCTCCTATCACGAGGCCGACCGGCTGCTGGCCTTCTCCATCGTGTACGAGCATCCGACCTCGCCGGTGAGCGGGCCGTGGGCGGCACTGCGGCCGGAGGAGGGCGGACGCAAGGACCTCTACTTCGACAGCTACGTGCGCATCATCCGGCGGGCGATCGAGGCGGGCGCCAAGCAGGTGCTCTTCGGCAGAGGCAGGGTGGACATCAAGCTGTCACTGGGCTTCGAGCACGTCCCGATGAAGTTCGTCGTCGTCCCCCGGTGGGTGATGGGATGAGCCTCACCCTCCAGATCCTGGACCCCCGCCACGACCCGGAGCCCTCCGACTGGGAGCGGCTGCGCACCGCCGCGGGCCAGTGCGTGACCTGGCGCTACGACCTGCTGCGGGCCTACGCCTGGGCCGCCCAGGCACCGGTCCTGCTCGCCGTCCTCAGGGAGGAAGACGCCGCGGTCGGCGCGGTGTCGGCGTCCTTACGCGGCGTACGACCGCACCGGGGCGCCTACGCCTCCGGCCGCGACCCCGCGGGCCTCGTGGACGTCCACGCGCCGGGAAACCGCTCCCAGAAGGGATGGTGGTTCACCGGCGACCCCGAGCCGCAGCGGCAGCGGGACCTGCTGGACGGCTACGTGCGCGGCATCCGCCGGGAGCTGGGCACCGGCTGGCGCGGCGTCGTGTGGCGGGAGGTGTCGCCCGGCGAACCCGCGCTGCTGCCCGGCACGGTCAAGGTCCGCCTCCCCACGGCGCCGCTGGCCAAGCTGGCCACTCCCTGGACCGGCGTCGAGGACTGGTACGCCCTCCTCGACCGCGCCCGCAGGGACTCACTCAGGCGGCGGGCCAGGAACTTCACCGCCGACCCCAGCCTGTCGGTCGAGATCGGACCGGCACGCGAGCTGGTGACGGCGGCCGAGGCGGCCGCGCTGCGCGCCGAGAACGACCTCAAGCACCGCAGCAGGCTCTTCCCGCTCGCCCCGCTCCCGCTGCCCTACCTCGAGGCCCTGGTCGGCGGCGACGAGGTCGTGGCGATCGCCTACCGCGACAGACCGGGGCGGCGGCTGCTCGGGCTCTCCCTGATCCTGGACCACCCCGCGTGGCCCGTCTGCCTGAGCTGGGGCGCCCTGCTGCCCGAGGACGGCGGGCGCAAGCACCTGTACTTCGACGGCTACGTCCGCATGGTGGAGTGGTCCATCAGCTCGGGCAAGGCCGGACTGGTCCTCGGCAAGGGGCAGGCGGAGGCCAAACGCGACCTCGGCGCGGACCTGGTCCCCTCCTCCGCTCTCGCCGTACCCCTCTGACCTGTGGACAGGACCATGACCTGCGTGCAATGCGGGCACCCGCACCCCGTGCCGATCAGAAGACGGCTGCGGTCGGCGCGCTACTCCTGCCGGTCCTGCGGCGCGCTCTTCCGACCCGGCCCGCCTCCCGCCCCCGATCCTGCCCCCGACCAGGAGCGGCCCGCGCCGGCGGACGGCGACCCGCTGTCAGCGTTCATGCCCGACCGCATGGTCCGCTGGGTGCGCGAGGAGGCCGGACAGGCCACCGTCGCCGACAAGCCCGACCGGGCGACGCTCGCGCGCTGGTACAAGGAGTTCGACGCGCTCGTCGCCGGCGCCAGGACCTCGCCCGACGCGCGTGCGGTGGTCGAACGGGTCAGCGAGCTCCCCCTGGACCAGCTGCCCGGCAAACCTCCCGCGTTCAACAAGGTGTGCGCCGCGCTGCATGCCACCTGCTACGACGCCGGGCTCGCCGCGTCCAGGCTGGGCGGGCAGGACTCCGCCTTCGTGGTCGAACGGGTCAGCCGGTTACGGCACTGGCTCGCCACCGCGGGCCGGTCCACCACCTGGCTGGAGGCCCCACCGGCTCCGGCTCCCGCCGCCGCGGCGGTCGAGGAGCTGCTGACACTGCCGGACTCGTTCACCGCCGACCAGGTGAGAACCTTGTTCACCGCGCTGTTCGGCGTCGACAAGGGGCCGTCCGTCCCGGGGGTGCGCGACCGGTTCGGCGACGAGCGCATCCGCCAGGCCCTGCTCACCTATCTGGAGACCGGTGCCCGCCCGCTGCGCGAGGCCGTCTCGGACGAGTTGGACGCGCCATGACGGCCGCCGCCACGTCCCACCGCATCGGCCCGCGCCGCCTGCTGACGCTGCTGGGCGGTCGCGCCACCTTCCGCCTCCTGCTGTACGGCTCCGCGGCCGTCCTGGTCGCCGCGTGGAGCCGCGAGGACTTCAACAGGTACGCGGCCGCGGTCGGCGCGGCGGCCTGGCTGTGCATGGCGGTCCAGTCCGGGCCGGAGAAGGCGGCGCTCACGCTCATCCCGCGTGCCCGCCGCACCCGGGACGAGATCGCCGGCATGCTGCGCGCGGTCGTCGCGCACGTGCCGCTGCCCTTCACCGTGGCCGCCGTGGCCGGTCTCGTCCTCGCGCCCGGCTCGGCCGTCACCGTCTACCTGCTGGCCATCGCCTACTACATCTCCCTCGGCTGCGGCATGCTCGGCGTGGCACTCCACCGGGCCCTCGGCCGCTACAACCGCGACACTGTGCACTTCTCGCTGCTCGGTCTGGGGATGCTCGGCATGGCGGGGCTGGCGTTCACCGTCCACATCCGGCCGGCCGGTTACCTGGCCGGACTGCTCGTGCTGGTCACCGCGCTGAACCTGGCGCTGCTGCGGGGGCTGCCGCGCGGCGCCTGGCCGCCGCGGCGGGCGCTGGGCGGCATCCTGGCCCGCACGGTGGTGCTGATGGGCGCGGCCGACGTGCTGGGCAACGCCATGGTCGGCACGCTCTTCGTGGAACTGTCGCTCACCTCCCACGCCGGCCAGAGCGGCGACCTGTACGTGATGACCCTCGGATGGGGGTTCGCCGCGTCCGTCATCTACACGCTGCAGCGGATCTACCAGCCCCGGCTGGCGCTGCGGATGGCGTCGGAGGGCGCCGCGCAGGTCCGCGCGCTGGCCCGGCGGGTGGCGCGGCTGTCCGTCTGGGTGAGCGCCCTCTGGCTGGTCGTCGCGGGAGCCGCGCTGGTCGGCGGCCTGGCCGGGACCCGCTCCCTGGTCGCGCTCGGCGGCCTGCTGGTGTCGCTGCTCCCCGCCAACGCGCTGGCGAGCTTCGGGATATTCGTGCTGGAGAACACCGGCGAGAGCGAGCTGCGCGGCAGCGCGAAGGCGGCCGTCCTGTCCTGGGCCGTGGTGAGCGCGCTGGGCGCGATGGTGATCCCGTTCGCGGGGGCCGCCGGGGCGGTGTACGCGCTGGGCGCGCAGGGGTTCGTGCTGGGACTCGTACTGAGGAGGCGGATGTGACCGGGTTGACCGTGCTGGTTCCCTGCTACAACGAGGGAGCGCAGGTGGAGGTCGCCCACGGCGAGCTGGTCGAGGCGCTGAAGGAGATCGGCGACCTGGAGATCCTCTTCGTCGACGACGGCAGCACCGACGACTCCCTCGACCGGATCCGCCGCCTGGCGGAGACGGACCCGCGGGTGCGGTACCTCTCCTTCACCCGCAACTTCGGGATCGACGCGGTCATGGCGGCCGGGTTCCGCTACGCCGGCCAGCCGTGGACGGTCCAGTGCGACGCGGACCTCCAGGTGCCGCCCGAGGAGATCTGGACCCTGCTCGCCAAGGCCGAAGAGGGCTACGACGTGGTGTTCGGCGAGCGGCAGGGCCGTCGCGACCCGCTGGTGCGCAAGGGCGGCTCGGCGGGGCTGCACTGGGCGGCCCGGCGGGTCTTCGGCATCGACATGCCCAGGGGCGCGTCCACCTTCAGGCTGGTGAGCACCGGCGTGGCCCGCACGATCACCGATCTGCGGCTGCCCTGGTTCATTCCGGCGGTGCCTCTCGTCGGCGCCAGGTACGCCGTCGCGCCGGTCGCGCACAGACCGCGCACGGCGGGCCGTTCCAAGCTGCGCCTGGTCAGGCTGGCCGGGCACGCTTTCGAGCTGTTCTTCGGCTTCTCCTGGCGACCGCTCACGATGGTGTACGCGGCAGCCGCCCTGGGCGGCGTCCTGGCCCTGGCGCTCGCGGTGCTCGGCTACCTGGGCCTGGTGGACGGGGCCGTCCTGGGGGCGACCCAGCTCCTGCTCGCCGGGCTGGCCCTCGCGGCGGTCGCCCTGGTGGGACGCTACCTGCACCGGCTCCTGCGCGACTCGGGAAGCCTGCGCCCCTACTTCGTCCGTGACTCGAACCTGCCCCTGCTTCCCGAGGACACGCTGACCGGCGGCCGGCCGTGCCCGCCTCCGCCTGGCCGCACGGCGGCGAACGCCTGACGCCGCCGGTTCACGCGCCGTGTCCGGCGAGCACGCTCTGGACGTACTCGGTCGCCGGCGGGCCGAAGTGCGCGTACGCCGCGCCGGTCGCGGCCAGCAGCGCGGGCAGTGACCAGTCGCCGGGCAGCAGCTCGGGCGGCAGCGCCGGCGGTGTGCGCAACGTGTCGATCAGCGCCCCGCCGAAGAGCTGGACGTAGTCCACCAGCGCGGTCGCGCTGGGCGGCGGGATCGGGCGGTCCCTGACGGCGGCGCGCAGCCGGGCGGCGTGCTCGCGGTAGCGGCGGTCCAGCTCGTCCAGCTCCCAGGCGCGAAAGGCGACCGTCGCGGCGTCCGCGGTGGACAGTTCGACGCGGCCGAAGTACACCGTCCCCGCGCGGGGGGCCGAGCCGAGTTCGGCTGCCAGACGGTCCCGCTGGTCGGCCGGCGAGATCAGCACGCCCGGCTGCATCAGGCCGTATCCGGCCAGCGTCGCGGCCCGGCGTAGCTGGTCGCGGTAGGCCCGCTGGGCCTCGGGGACCGTGTAGAAGATCGCGTGGAAGAGGCCGTCCCAGGCGGGAGGCTCCGGGCGGCCGTCGCGGATCTGCCTGAACGACCGCAGGAAGGCGCCCGAGAGCCGGTAGTCGGCGCCGCGGCCTCGCGGGGTCGCGGCGATGAGCCCGTCGCGGCGCATGCGGGCGATGAGCGAACGCGCCGCCCCCGTGGTGAGCCCGAGGACGGTCAGCAGCCGCACCAGCGCGGCGCCGGGCATCTCCTCGCGGCCCGCGACCCCGTACAGGAACGGCACCAGACCGACATTCACCCCGCGCGAGACATTTACCCCGCCAGGCCGTCCTGTTACTGTTTTATTCACGATCGTGAGGATATGCGATACACGAAAGGCTCGGCGATGGAAGCGACACGGGAGCGGAACGGCGGCAGGACCAAGGCGCTGTTGCTGAACTGGGGGCCCGCGATCCTGTTCGGCGTCGTCCTGCCGTTCGTCACGTACGGGCTGCTCACCGACCGCGGGGTGAGCGAGGTGCACGCGCTGCTGCTGATCTCGCTGTGGCCCGCCGTCGAGAACGTCCTGTACCTCGCGATCAAGCGCCGCGTGGACGAGTTCGGCGTGATGATGCTCGTGCTGCTGCTCCTCGGCGCGCTGAGCGCGGTCGCCTACAACACCACCAGGCTGGTGTTCATCAAGGACTCGGCGATCACCGGTCTGCTCGGGCTGGCGTTCCTCGGCAGCTTGGCACTGCGCCGGCCGCTGATGTTCTACCTGGGGCGCAAGTTCGGCACCGACGGCACCCCGCAGGGCCTGGCCGGCTGGAACGGCCTGTGGCAGTACCCGGGCTTCCGTCGCGTCCAGTACCAGCTGACCGTGGTGTGGGGCGTCGGCTTCCTGTTGGAGGCCGTCGTCCGGGTGGCGCTCACGTACCTGCTGCCGACCGCGGTGATGGTCCTGGTCAACAACGTGCTCCCGCTCGTCGTGGTGGCGGCCCTGGTCACCTGGACGGTGTCCGTCGGCAAGCGGGGGCGCGCCCGCATGGCGGCGGCCCAGGGCGCGGCCCCCGCCGATCACTAGCCCGCCGTCAGCGGTGGCGGGAGGCGAGGACGTCGCGGGCGATGGCGTCGCGCTCGGCGGCCTCCTTCTCCGCCGCCTCCTGCTCGGCCGCCACCCGGAGGTCGTACGCCGCGCGGGCGGAGGCGATCTGCTCCTGGTGCTCCTCGGTCCAGGTGACCAGGGCGCGGATGGTGTGGTGCAGGGTCGCGCCCAGGGGCGTGAGCTCGTAGTCGACGCGCGGCGGCACGGCCGGGTGCACGGTGCGCCCCACCAGGCCGTCGCGCTCCAGGTGGCGCAGGGTCCTGGCGAGCATCCGCTGGCTGATCCCGTCGATCTCTCTGCGTAGTTCGGTGAAGCGCAGCTTGCGCTGGTCGAGCAGGGCGATGACCAGGAGTGACCACTTGTCGGCGATCCGGTCGAGGATCTGCCGGACCTCGCAGTCCTCGCGGGTGTCCCACTGGGAGATGTCGTAGTCGACGGTGGTATCCGCGCAGTAATCGGGGGACTTTGAAGTGCCGTCTTCCATGCTCCCCGATGGTGCCGAAAGATGCTGCTGGTTACAAGAGGGAACCGGCAGTCATCTAGGGAACCAAGGGCCGGTTCCGTTTTCCCGAAAGGAGCCGACCCATGTCCACACACATGAGCGGGCGCGCCTGGAGCGTGTTGCTGGTGTTGTGCGCCGCGATCTTCCTGGAGGGGATCGACATTGCGATGCTGAACGTGGCGTTGCCGTCGATCCGGGCCGACCTGGGCCTGTCGACCGGGATGCTGAGCGGGGTGGTCAGCGCCTACGTCCTCGGCTACGGCGGGTTCATGCTGCTGGGCGGACGCACCGCCGACCTGCTCGGACGCCGCCGCATGTTCCTGCTCTGGCTGGCCGTCTTCCTGGTCTTCTCCGGTCTGGGCGGGCTCGCGACCGAAGGCTGGATGCTGCTGGTCGCCCGGTTCGTCACCGGGGTCGCCTCCGCGTTCATGGCCCCCGCCGGGCTGTCGCTGGTCACCGGGGCCTTCCCCGAAGGGCCGCAGCGCACCAAGGCGCTGGGCGTCTACGCGGGAACGGCGGCAGGCGGGTTCTCGCTCGGCCTGGTCGCCGGCGGGCTGCTGACCTCTCTCGGCTGGCGGTGGGTGTTCTTCGCCCCGGTCATCCTGTCGGCGGTGATCCTGGCGGCCGCCGTCGCCCTCATCAGGGACGCGGCGGCGCCGGAGCGCCCGGCGGGCGGCTTCGACCTGGCCGGCGCGTTCAGCGTCACCGGGGCGATGCTGCTGCTGGTATACGGGGTGGTGCGCCTGGAGCACCCCGATAACGGCTGGGCCGGCACGGCCGGGGTGTTCGCGGCCGGGCTGGCGCTGCTGGCCGTCTTCGTCGCGGTCGAGCGGCGGTCGGCCAACCCCCTCGTGCGGCTGGGCATCCTGCGTTCCGGCCCGCTCGTCCGCGCCAACCTCGGGGCGCTGCTGTTCGTCGGCTCCTTCGCCGGCTTCCAGTTCCTGGCCACCCTGTACCTACAGGAGCTGCGCGGCTGGAGCACCATGCAGACGGGCCTGGCCATGCTGCTGATCGGCCTCGACACCGTGCTCGCCCCGACCCTGACGCCGCGGCTGGTCAACCGGTTCGGCAACGTCCCGGTGCTGTTCGTCGGGGTGGTGCTGGCGGCCCTGGCGTACGTGCTGTTCCTGCCTCTCGGGCTGGACTGGACCTACACCGCCATGCTGCCGACCATGCTGCTGCTCGGCCTGGCGTTCTCCCTGGCCTACGGCCCGCTGACCATGGCCGCCACCGAGGGCGTCGCCGAGCACGAGCAGGGTCTGGCCAGCGGCCTGCTGTACACCGCGATCCAGTTCGGCACGGCGATCGGCCTGTCGGCGGTGACCGCCGTCAACGTCGCGGCGCTCGCCGGCGACTCGCGCGAGGCGGGGCTCGACGCCATCCAGGCCGCCCTGGCCGTCCCGATCGCCGCCGCGGTGCTCGGCGCGGTCATCACCGCGTTCGGCCTCCGCACCCGCGCAGCCGCCGAGCCCACCCCCGCCCCCGACCCCGTCGGCGCATCGGCTCGATAGCGCGCCGTCTTCTCACAGGCGCAGGCGGGTCTGACGACGTTCGCGCGCGTCACCGACGGCTGCTGACCCAGGTCGCGATCTGCACCCTGGACGTGAAGCCCAGCTTGGTCAGGATGCTCTCGACGTGGCCTTCGGCGGTGCGCTGCGCGATGACCAGCTTCGCGGCGATGTCCTTGTTGCTCATCCCCGCGGCGATGAGGTCGGCCACCTCCCGCTGCCTGGGGGTGAGCACGGACGCCTCCCCGGGCTCCGCCTGGCGGGGTGCGGGGACCCGCGCCCCGGTGTCCAGCGCGTAGTCGACGGCCTGGTCGGCGGTGAGCTCGGCGCCGCGCTGGAAGGCGGCGGTGTAGCCGGCATGGCCCAGGGACATGCGCAGCTGCGTCTCGCACAGGTTGTGGAATTCGGCGAACGGCTGGAACGCCGGCAGCGACGTGCCCATCACCTGCCAGACCGTGCCGGCGGCGCCGAACAGCCGGGCCGCGCGCTCGTCCCGGCCGTCGGCCGCCTCGACCCAGGCCAGCACTTCGAGGCAGGCGGCGACGCCCCACTGGTCGTCCAGCGACCGCATGATCGTCAGCCCGTTCCTGACCAGGGCGGAGGCTCGGTCCTGCTCGCCCCTGAACCACCGTGCGAGGCCGACGACCCACAGCGCGTTGGACTTCGACAGGTAGGCGCTCCTGGCCTCGCACATCGCCAGGCACTCGGCGGCGAGCGCGTCGGCGCGGTCGCCGTCTCCGGCGCTGGAGTAGGCGATGACCAGGTGGAACAGGGTCATCCACACGCCGTCCTGGTCGCCGTTGGCCGCGTGGAGGTCCCGCGCCTCGCGCAGGAGCCGGATCCCGCTGGCCGTGTCGCCCCGGAGGTAGGCGGTCAGCCCGGAGAAGTGCGCGACGAACGCGAGGGCGACCGGGTCGTCGAGCCGCCGCGCCAGCTCTCGGCACTCGTCCAGCAGCGGCGGGGCCGCGGTCAGGTCGGCCTGCCTGAGGGCGAACCAGGCGTCCGCCCACAGCGCCTTGACCCGGGCGGCGGTGGGCTCGGCGTCCAGCTCCAGGGCCCGCTCCAGCCAGTGGCGCCCCTCGCCGAAGGAGCCGGCGACGAACACCCAGTAGTTCCACAACGCCGCCACGATCTCCAGGACGTGTCGCGCCTCACCGGGCTCGCGGAGGCAGAAGTCCAGCGCGGCCCGCAGGTTGGCGCGCTCGTGCCGCAGCCGGGCGATCCACTCCGCCTGGCGCGGGCCGAACCAGTCGGCCTCCGCCCGCTCGGCCAGGACGCGGAAGTGGTCGCGGTGCCGGCGGCGCAGCGCCATCTCGTCCCCGGACTCGGCCAGGACGTCCTGGCCGTACTGGCGGATGGTCTCCAGCAGCCGGTACCGGGCGCGCGTGACGTACTCGCCGCGCACCAGGATCGACTTGTCCAGCAGGGCCGCCACCAGGTCGAAGATCTGCTCCCGCGGCAGGCCGTCGCCCGCGCACACGTGTTCGACGGCCTCCAGGTCGAACTCGCCGGAGAAGACCGACAGCCGGGCCCACAGGGTCCGCTCCTGCGGGGTGCACAGGTCGTAGCTCCAGTCGATCGCCGTCCGCATCGTCTGGTGGCGGGGCACCGAGGCCCGCTTGCGGTACGCCGAGGTGCGGTCGTCGAGCCGGTCGAGGATCTGCGTCACGGACAGCGCCCGCAGCCGGGCCGCGGCCAGCTCGATGGCCAGCGGGATGCCTTCCAGGCGCCGGCAGAGCGCGGCCACCGCCTCCCCGTTGGCCTCCGTGACCGTGAAGCCGTTCAACACGGACGCGCCCCGTTCGGCGAACAGGCTCACCGCGTCGGACTGGGTCAGGGCCGCCAGCGGCCGGCCCGGCTCCGGGACGGCCAGCGGAGGCACGGCCAGCACATGCTCCCCTTCGACGCCCAGCGTCTCCCGGCTGGTCGCCAGGATCCGCAGCCCGGGGGCCGCGCCCAGCAGCTTGCTGGCGAGTATGGCGGACGCGTACGTCAGGTGCTCGCAGCCGTCGAACACCAGCAGCAGCCGCTTGTCCTCCAGGAACTCCACCAGACCCGACAGCGGACGCTGGGACGACTCGTCACGCAGGCCCAGGGCGTCGGCCACGGTGCGTGCGAGCAGCTCCCCGTCCCGGAGCGGGGCCAGGTCGACCAGCCACACGCCGTCGGGGAAGGCCAGCCGGGCCTCGGCCGCCGCGCGCAACGCCAGCCGGGTCTTGCCCACCCCGCCGAGGCCGGTCAACGTCAGCATGCGCGTGTCGCCCAGCAGCCTCCGGGTCTCCGACACTTCCCTGCGGCGGCCTACGAACCCCGTCAGGTCGGCGGGTAGGTTACCGGCGGGCCGCTTTCGCGTCGCTACTGCCATGGTTAACAGTAGGTTTCAGCCGCAAACCCGGTCAAATGTTTCGCCAGGTCAGCCGGGGTGTCAGGCCCGCTCCGGGGCATCTGAGCCCGTGATGATCATCGCCGGGCGTCGTGCTGCCGGATGCGGTCGGCGAGCGGCGTCAGGGACGTCAGCGGCACCTCGCGGTGCGTCCACGCCTGCGTGAGGTCGTCGGCCGAATAGCGGGGGAGCAGGTGAAGGTGGAAGTGGAACACGGTCTGCCAAGCGGTGGGGCCGGTCGCGTGCCAGATGTTCATCCCGCCCGGCTCCAGCGCGCGCCGCAGCAGGGCCGCGGTGTGCACGGCGCCCCGCATCAGCTCGGCGGCCCGGTCGGCGCCGATGTCCGTCAGATCGCGACAGTGCTCGCGCGGGACGACCAGGGTGTGCCCGGGAGTCGCCTGGGCGAGGTCGAGGAACGCGACGGCGTGATCGTCCTCGTACAAGATCTCCGCCGGGATCACGCCGTTGACGATGTCGCAGAACGTGCACGTGTCGGCCATCTGGCCTCCTTTTTCATTTCCAGGACGGCTCGGCGCCTTGGCGCGGGGTCTCCTTCGTACGGGCAGGGCGCGCCGGTCAGGCCCAGATGCGCCGCCGGGACGGGATGGCGAGCGGGCGGCCGACGAAGAGAGCCGACTCCTGCCACCCGTAAGGCATGAAGACGGTGATCGCGACTCCCGCCCGGTGCTCCAGGTCGACGGCGACCGCGTCGAGGGTGCCGTGGGGCGGCGTCCTGTCCTTCTGCTGCCACTCGGTCGACCTGCGCAGGCTGACCTCTTGTGGCCCGCCTTCCGGCCGCATCCGCACGTAGTAGCCGAGGGCGAAGCACCGCAGCTTCTCCGCCTGGCGGCGGATCTCGCCCGACATGTTGTTGAGCGCGGTGATCACGGCCTCGTCGTCGTAGGCGTAGTCGACCTCGTAGTCGGCCGCGGTGGACAGCACGCCGGTGGCGTCCATGGTCACGCCGCTGGGGACGAGCATGGCCTGCCCCTGCCCCGGACGGAGCAGGTTCTCGGCGGCCTGCAACTGCGCTCTGAGACAGTCCCCCAGGTCGGCCTGCACGTCTGGCTGCAAGGGGCTGCCGAGGAACGCCAGGTCGAGCAGCTGGACGGGGTGCGGGAACGTGGGAGCCATGTCGTCGACGGATGCGTGCCAGGAAAGCATGATCAGGAAGATAGTGCTTGGCGGGCGCCTCCATCGCCCTTTGTGATGAATCGACCGCGTTGACGTCCCCGGCTCGGTGGCTTCGGCCCAACGCGCCCACAAATCCGGATTTATCCCGCTAGGGTGCATGAGGTTGATCCCGGCCGCCTCAGGAGTCACTCCCTCATGCCGAATGTCGAGCCTCTGCGTGACGGTGATCCGGCGGCGGTGGGCGCCTACCGGATCGTCGGCCGGCTGGGAGCGGGCGGCCAGGGTGTCGTATACCTCGGCCAGGCCCCCGACGGCGGTCCCGTGGCCGTGAAGGTCCTGCGCGAGGTAGTCGCGGGCGACGACCGCTTCGCCAAGGAGATCGCCGCGGCCCGCCGGGTCGAGCCGTTCTGCATCGCCCAGGTGCTGGACGCGTCCCTGGGCGGCAGGCCGTACATCGTCAGCGAGTACGTCGAAGGGCCCTCCTTGCAGCAGGCGGGCCGGCATACCGGCGCAGACCTGCAACGCCTGGCCGTCAGCACCGCCACGGCGCTGGCCGCCATCCACCAGGCGGGCATCGTGCACCGGGACTTCAAGCCCGCCAACGTGCTGCTCGGACGGGACGGGCCGCGCGTCATCGACTTCGGCATCGCCCGCGCCGCCGACGCCTCGGCCACCGTCACCAGCAGCATCGTCGGCACCCCCGCCTACATGGCTCCAGAACAGCTCGCGGGCGCCGTCGTCGGGCAGCCGGCGGACGTCTTCGCCTGGGCGTCCGTCATCGTGTTCGCGGCCACCGGCTCGCCGCCGTTCGGCCAGGACACCGTCCCCGCGGTCATCAACCGCGTCCTGCACCACGAGCCCCAGCTGGGGGACCTGCCGCAGCCGCTGCGCTCGATCGTCCACGCCTGCCTGGACAAGGAGCCGCACCGGCGCCCGGCCATGCGGGACGTGCTCCTGCGGCTCCTCGGAGGGCAGGAATCCCCGGCGCCGAAGCCCGCCAGGAAGCCGGCGCCCACCCGGTTCCCGCTGGTCGCGGGCGTCGTGGGCGCGGTCGCCGTGGCCGGAGCGGTCGGCGTGGCCCTGACGGGCGTCGCCGTGTGGAAGTCCGCCTCCACCGGCAAGGCGGCTCCGGCGGTGCTGGCCGCCGACTCCAGCGGGTCGAAGGCCTCCTCGCCGACTCCGACGCAACCGACTCCGACGAAGAGCGGGACGTCCGAACCGAAGAAGCCGGGGACGCCCTCGGCGCGCCGCACGACCGCCCGGCCACGCCCCACCCCCACCTCCACGCCCACTCCGTCGGTGAGGCGCACGACCGCACGGCCGCGCCCGACGCCGACGCCCACGCCCACGAAGAAGCGCCCGACACCCACGCCGACGCCCACGAAGAAGCGCCCGACTCCCACCTCCAGCAGGACCGCGACGGGGAGCGCCTCGTTCACCCTCGACTACGTGCGTGTCCAGGGAGGTAGCAAGATCAACCAGGAGGGCGTGACCTGCTACGTCGGAACGGCGAACTTCGCGGTCGGGCTGGGGTCCACGAAGATGGGGGCGCCGTACTCCTACCAATGGATCTTCGACGGGAAGGTCATCGAGAGCGGCTCGTCGCGGTTGCCGTCCTACGCCCGCGACGACTACCTGGCCTCGAAGAAGGTCTTCACCCCGTCGGACGGGGGGCACACGGTCACCTTCCGCCTCACCTCGCCGGTCGCCAGGGCCAAGTCCGTCAGCTTCACCATGTGCCCGACGAAGCCGTAGCGCCGGTCCCCTCTGACGCCGCGAATTTCGGCGGAAAAGCAGTCACGGAATCGTGCGGCAAAGTCAACGAAATGTTCACGAACATCGCCGGACGGATGCACATCGAAAGGGGGGAGGTCAGCAAGCAGCAAGACGGCAGAAGGGTTCATCGAGATGAAATTCGGAACCGGTTTGGTCGTTGCGGCGATGGCGGCGATTCCATTCTTCGTCGCGCAGCCCGTCCATGCGGCCACGAATCCGAGAACGCACTACAGCCTGTCCTACGGCACGGGGGAGTACACGCTCAAGGGAAATCTCATCTGGTACGACCGCACCGTGCAGGTCGGTGCCTCGCTCAAGGCGACCGAGGACAACTGCGCGATGGCGGAGTACCGGTTCTTCCACGGGTCGAGCCAGGTCGGCGAGGCCAAGCGCGTCTCCTGCTCCCGGACCAAGGGGCACGGCTTCCGGCGCCAGTACGACCAGCCGGGAGGCGTCACCAGAGTCGCCGTCTCCCTCTACCAGTCGAACAAGAACAGCGACTGGACCTTGCTCGACAGCGCCGACTGCACCCGCGCGGGTTGCCGCTGAATCGCATTTCGGAAAGCCCCGGCCAGCCGGCCGGGAATTACCGGGTGGCCGCGCCGGAAAAGCGGCACGGCGTGGTGGTGACGTTTTTCAGGGGTGCGTCGGTTCAGGCGAGTCCGCCGATGATCGCGTGACGGCCGGGGTCAGGTGGTCGAAGAGATCGTCGACGAGGTCGTCCGGATGCGCGCGGCCCTTGCCCTCGCGGGACAGGTGCCCGGCCAGCGCCAGGTCGACCGCGCCGTGCGCGAGGGCGAGCAGCAGGGCCGCCAGCCGGTCGGGATCGCCGTCACGCAGCTCGCCCGCAGCTCGGCCAGCCCGGGTGACACCGTCCACCCCCCAGCCTAGGTTGACAACGTCAACCACGAGGGGGGATCACCGTGACCTATCGCCACCCGGAACCGCTGGAACTCGTCAGCCACCGGCTCGCCGGCCGCGCCATCCTGGTCACCGGCGCGTCCAGCGGGATCGGCGCCGCCGCGGCGAGACGCTTCTGCGCCGAAGGCGCCCGGGTGGCGCTGGCGGCCCGCCGCACGGACGCGCTGGAGCGGCTCGCCGCCGAACTGCGCGAGGACGGGCACGAGGCGATCGCCGTGACCTGCGACGTGACGGACGAAGCAGCCGTCAGCGCGGCGGTGGACACGGTGGTGCGGGAGTACGGCGGGCTCGACGGGGCCTTCAACAACGCGGGAGTCGGAGGCGCGCACCTGCCGCTGCACGAGATCCCCGCGGCCGCCTTCGACAGCACGGCCTCGGTGAACCTGCGCGGAGTCTTCCTGTGCATGAAGTACGAGATCCGCGCCATGCTCGGCGGCGGAGGAGGCGCCATCGTCAACACCTCCTCCGTGGCCGGCCTGGCGGGCACGACGCGCAACGCCGACTACGCGGCCGCCAAGTTCGGGCTCGAAGGCCTGGTGAGGTCCGCGGCGCTCGACTACGCGGCGGACGGGATCAGAGTCAACGCCATCGCCCCGGGCCCGACCCGGTCGGAGATGTTCGACCGGTGGATGTCCACCGAGGAGGCGAGGGCCCAGATGGCCCGACGCTTCCCGCTCAACTACATCGCCCACCCGGACGACATGGCCCGCGCCGCGCTCTTCCTGCTGTCGGACGAGTCCCGCTGGACCACCGGGACCGTGCTGCCCTGCGACGGCGGGTTCAGCGCCTAGGGACGTCAGGTGAGGAAGTCCACCAGGAGGGGGCGGAGCGCCTCCGGCTGGTTGAGCACGCCGTGATCCTGCCCGTCGAGGGTGAGGTAGCGGGCGCCGGGGATGGCGTCGGCGACGGCGCGGGCGGCGGCGGTGAGCCACTGCGGGCTGAGGCCGCCGCCGATGGCGAGCGTCGGCACCGTGAGGGTCGCCAGCCGGTCGGCAGGCAGGACGTTGCCGGGGCCGCACAGCGCGGTGTCGTAGGGCAGCGTGTGCGCGAGCCCGGTGAACCACTTCCACACCGGCTCGGCCCGCATGCCCTCGACCATCTCGGCCGGGACGTCCACCGCCTCGGTCAGGAAGAGCGCCACCGCTTCGTCACGGCGGCCCTGCCCGAGCAGGGTCCGCAAACGGTCGGTCAGGTCGACGGGCGGGCGGGCACGCGTGCCCTCGACGACGTACGGCGGCTCGTAGACGGCGAGCCGGTCGATCGGCAGGCCGCGCCGGGCCGCCTCCAGGGCCAGGACCGCACCCGAGGAGTGCCCGAACACGGCGGCCGAGCCGCCCGCGTGCTCGATCAGCGCGGCGAGGTCCTCGATCTCGCGCTCGGCGGCGTAACCGTCGTCGGCCGTCCCGCTGTCGCCACGGCCGCGGCGGTCGTAGGTGATCGCGGTGAGGTCGGGGGCCAGCTCCGCGGCCAGCGCGGCGACGGTGGAGCGGTCGTTGAAGGCGCCGCCCACGAGGATCACCGGGCGTCCGCGGCCGGTCTGCTCGAAAGCGATGGGGGTGCCGTCGGCCGAGGTCACGGTCTGGAAGGCGGGCTGTGTCATGTTTCCTCCTGAGTCTGTGGACGAAGGCGGGGGCCGCCTCGCGCAGTGAAGTCGGAGCCGTCCCGCGCGTCTCGACATCGGTCGGCGAACAGGCCGCGATTTCGTGTCACGGAAGGCGAACAGGCCGCGATGTCGTGGAAGGCGCCATCGGCCGGTGAAAGCGGCCGCGATGTCGCGTCGCGGGTGGCGCGCTCACGGGTCAGCCGCGCGGCGAGGACCGCGGGGTTCGCGGCGGTCGCAGGCGGGTGCGCCGGGACCGGATGGTCAGCCAAGCCTGCCGACGCTCTCCGAGCAGGACCCCCGCCCCACGGGGAGCCACACCGCCGAGGGCCGCGACGTTCCCCCGCCGATCGGCTGGAACACCTCGTCGGGGACGTCCGCCAGCAACCTCTGCGGGCAGCGGCGGTAGTACCGCGCCAGGTCGGGGGGAAACCCCTGGAGATCGGCCTGCTGCGCGACCACGATCGCGGCGAACCGCCGCCCGGCCACCGCGCGGGCGATGCTCCCTTCCAGCCCGGCTCGGACGGCACGGTCGGTGCCCCGCAGGACGTCCCCGGCGGCGGCCCGGTGCGCCACCGGCGGCAGCCCGGCCAGCACGACCAGACCCGGATCGGAGACGAGCGCCACCGGCCCGCCGAACCCCGCCAGCCACGTGCGGAGCCGGTCGCCCGCGCGGCGGTCGGCGGCGTCCGGGATCATCCGGCCGGCGGCGAAGGTGGTGACGGCGAGGACGGCGAGCTGCGCCAGCACCAGCGTGCCGGCCAGCGCCCGCCGCAGGCTCGGCCCCGGTCGCGCGCCGGGCGAGGACGGCGTGCTGTGCCGGCGCGGGCTCGGCGCCGGGCCGCCCATCCCAATGCCGGCCAGCACGGCCACCGCCGCGTACACCGGGAGCATGTTGTTCACCGCGCCGCCCGTGTGCAGGAGGCCGGCGTAGCCCTCGACGGCCAGCGCGAGGCAACCCAGGCCGAGGACGAGCGGGACCCGCCCGGCCGCGAGCAGGGCCGCCCCCAGGGCGACGCCGAGCGCGGGCAGCAGGTACCAGGTCCAGAACCCGGCGACCGCGGCCTGCTCGACCGGGTGCTGGGCGAGCAGCTCGAAGACGTAGAACACGTACCAGCCGTGGCTTGTCACGTCCCAGAGCAGCGTGGTCAGGCCCACCACGCCCGCGAACGTCGCGGCGAGCACCGCCGCCAGCCGGCGCCGGGCGCCGCACAGCAGCGCCACGATGATCGCCACCGCCTCGGCGAGGGCGCTCTGCTTGGTGAGGAAGGCGGCCGCGAGCAGCAGACCGGCCGCCACTGCGCCGCCCGGCCCGCGCATCCACCGGGCCGCGTAGAGCCCGGCGAGGCTGAGGAGGAGGAACAGTGAGTCCACCCGGGCGAAGTCGAACCAGGAGGCGGCGGCGAAGTAGGTCGCGGCGTAGAGCCCCGCCGCGGCCACCCCGGCGGCCAGGTCCCCGGTCTCGCGCTGGACCAGCCGGGCGAGGACGGCGAGGCAACCGAGGCAGGCGGCCAGCGAGACCAGCCGGAGCGGGAGATACGAGACCCCCAGCACTCCCGCCAGGGCCGCGGAGGCGGCGAAGTACAGCGGAGGGTAGGAGTCGGGCACGTAGTCGACCGTGGGAACGGTGTACAGCGGCTGCCCGGCGAGCAGCCGTTCCACCTCGACCAGTGAGTTGCCTTCCAGCCATTCCAGGGCGTACGGGTAGCCGATCCGGCTCGCGGCGGTGCCGACCCAGACGGCGATCGCGGCGAGCCCCGCGCCCGCGGCCAGCGGAACCGGAAGCCGCGCCGCGCCGGGCCACCTGCGTGGAAGTCCGCGAGACGACGGTTCGTCCCGGATCATCGGAAGACGTCCCACACGGGTCACGCTAACGGCGAACTCCCGGCGGCCGGGTCGGGAAATCCCCTCCATCTGGTCAAGGCCGCCGTGGAGCGAGATTCGCGGGTGCCCCCGCCCTAGGGTTGGCGTGGTGAGGACGCTGGTCACCGGCGCGGCCGGGTTCGTCGGAAGCCACGTGGTCGAGGCGCTGGAGGCCGCCGGCCACGAGGTCTCCGGCCTCGACCGCCGTCCCGGGGCCGGCCACTCCGGTGAGGCTCCAGGCGAACGTCCTGGGGCTGGTCACTCCGGTGAGGCTCCGGGGGGACGTCCCGGCACCGGGCACGTGGTCGGAGACGTGCGCGACGCGGAGACGCTCGCCCGGTCGCTGCGCGGCGTCGACGCGGTGGTCCACCAGGCCGCGAAGGTCGGGATCGGGCTCGGCATCGCCGACATGCCGGAGTACGCGTCCGTGAACGTGTACGGCACCGCGGTGCTGCTCGCCGCCATGGCGGAGCACGGCGTGGGCCGCCTGGTCCTGGCCTCGTCGATGGTCGTGTACGGCGAGGGGGTCTACGACTGCCCGCGGCACGGCCGCGTCCGGCCCGGTCCTCGCGCGCAGCCGGATCTCGCCCGCGGCGCGTTCGAGCCCCGCTGCCCGTACTGCGGAGCGGAGCCGTCCCCCGTCGCGACCGACGAGGACGCGCCCCCCGAGCCCCGCAACGCCTACGCCACCACCAAGCTCGCCCAGGAGCACCTGGCCGCCAACTGGGCGCGGGAGACGGGCGGCACGGCGATCGCGCTGCGCTACCACAACGTCTACGGCCCGAGGATGCCCAGGGACACGCCGTACTCGGGGGTCGCCGCCATCTTCCGGTCGGCTCTGGAGTCCGGCAGGGCGCCCCGGGTGTTCGAGGACGGCCGGCAGCGGCGTGACTTCGTGCACGTCCGGGACGTCGCCCGCGCCAACGTCCTGGCCCTCGGCTCCGGCGTCCCTCCGGCGGCGCTGACGACCTGCAACGTGGCCAGCGGCGAACCGCACACGATCGGCGAGATGGCCGCCGCGCTCGCGGCCGCGCACGGCGGTCCCGAGCCGGTCACGACCAGCGAGTACCGTCTCGGGGACGTCCGGCACATCGTCGCCGCCGCGGGCCGCGCCGCGCGTGACCTCGGGTTCCGGGCGGAGATCGGGTTCGCCGAGGGGATGCGGGAGTTCGCCGTGGCACCACTCGGATGACCCGGCTTCGGGCTTGAACTGGTTATTTCTCGGAAAGCAGGCGTCCTTCGCGGACGGGTCGAGCCTGCCCACCGCTCTAGCGTCGGACCATGCGGATCGATGTGGTGCTGCCCTGCCTCGACGAGGAGGCGGCGCTGCCGTGGGTGCTCGAACGGATGCCGGACGGCTTCCACCCGATCGTGGTCGACAACGGTTCGACCGACGGATCGGCGCGGATCGCCGCCGAGCTCGGCGCGACGGTGGTGACCGAGCCCAGGCGCGGGTTCGGTGCCGCCTGCCACGCGGGGCTGACCGCCGCGACCACGGACGTCGTGTGCTTCATGGACGCCGACGCGTCGCTGAACCCCGAGCAGCTGCCGCGGGTGACCGGGCCGGTGGTGGCCGGCGAGGCGGATCTGGTCCTCGGCCGCCGCGTCCTCCGGCCCGGCGCGTCCTGGCCGGTGCACGCCCGGCTGGGAAACGCCCTGCTGGCCAGGAGGCTGCGCCGCCGGACCGGCGTCCCCCTGCACGACCTCGGCCCGATGCGGGCGTGCGGGCGCGCCGGGCTGCTGTCGCTCGGGCTGGTCGACCGCCGCTGCGGCTACCCCCTGGAGATGGTCCTGCGCGCGGCGGCCACGGGCTGGCGGATCGGCGAGGCCGACGTGGACTACCTGCCCCGGGCGGGCCGCTCGAAGGTGACCGGCACCGTGCGCGGCACGCTGCGCGCCATCGGCGACATGCGCCGGGTCATGGCCGGACGGGAGAGCAGGGCATGAGCGGGGAGACGCCCGCGGCCCAGGTGGTGGTCATCGCCAAGGAGCCGGTGCCGGGGCGGGTCAAGACCCGGCTGACCCCGCCCTTCACCCCGCGCGAAGCGGCCGCGCTGGCCGCCGCGGCGCTGCAGGACACCCTGCGGACGGTCGCCCGCGTGCCGGCCGCCCGCCATGTGATCGCGCTGGACGGCACTCCGGGACCCTGGCTCCCCGAGGGCTTCACGGTGCTGCCACAGCGCGGCGACGGGCTGGACGAGCGGCTCGCGGCGGCCTTCGACGACGCCCACCGGCTCCTGCCCGCACCCGTCGTGCTCATCGGCATGGACACCCCGCAGATAACGGCGGACCTGCTGGTCACCGCGCTCTCTCTGCTCGGCCCGCACGACGCGGTGTTCGGCCCGGCGACGGACGGCGGCTTCTGGCTGCTCGGCCTGCGTGCGCCCGATCCGGCGCTGCTGCTCGGAGTCCCGATGTCGGAGCGGACCACCGGCGAGGCGCAGCTGCGGCGGCTCAAGGACGCCGGGCTGAGCGTGGCCTCGATGCCCTGCCTGACCGACGTGGACACCGCCGAGGACGTGTTCGCCGTGGCCGCGCTCGCCCCGCGATCCCTCTTCGCCGCCAAGCTGAACGAGTTCACCGCGACGCTCTGACACCTGGACCCCGGTAGGCGCTGCCGCGGGTCCCGTCCCCGACTGCGCTTATGCGCCGCCGTGGAGCGCGGTCAGTCCCGGACCAGGACCCGGGTGATGCCCGCGACGACCGACACGGTGAGCAGCCAGCCCACCAGGATGAGGACGTAGGCGACGAGCTGGTCGAGACCGTGCGGGTTCCAGGCGCCGGTCTGGCCGAGGTCGATCATGGGGATGATCAGGTCGAACGCGTAGGCGAGGGCGTTGAAGTCGGGGTGCTCGGCGGGTTTGAGCGGCGGCGGGGGAGACGCGAGGAAGTAGGCGCCGCCCGCCGCCAGGAACGCGACCAGCCAGATGCCGGCCAGCCAGGACCGGTAGCCGTACCCCGCGGTGACGTCGTGGACGACCCCGACCACGCGTTCCAGCCACGGCAGCGTCCTGCGGCGGTCGGCGCGGTGATCGGGACGGCCTCCGCCGGCCCTACGAGGACCACGGGGCCGAGGTCGCGTAGCCGGAAGGGGCCTGGTCGGTGGCGGCCGAGGACGCCGACCACGGGGACTCCCCGGGCCGGTCAGGACGGATGGGGGTGAACCGCACCGGCAGGTTGGCCAGGGACCGGTGGAACGGGCCCGGCCGCCACGGCAGCTCCTCGCGGGGCACGGTCAGTTCGAGGTCACTCAGGTGCGCGGTCAGGCGCTCGATCGCGGTCATCGCGATGAGCATCGCGGGATCGCTGGCCGGGCAGCGGTGCGGCCCGGCCCCGAAGCCCAGGTAGGCGCCCCCGTCGGAGCGCAGCTCGTCGGGCAGGCCGGTGGGCTCGGTGTTGGCCGCCGCGTAGGAGACCAGGACGAGCTCGCCGGGCTGGATCCAGGTGCCGTGGAACTCGATGGGCTTGCGCACGAGGTACGGGCCGAAGTTGGCGATCGCGGGCTCGGCGCGCAACGCTTCCAGCAGGGCGTCGTAGGTGCTCAGAGCGCCGTTGGAGAGCGAGTTGTAGTAGCGGTCGTCGCTGACCATCCGCGAGATCGTGTTGGAGATCAGGCTGGCCATGGGCTCGAAGCCGGCGGCCACGGTGACGACGACCTGCTGGACCAGTTCCTCGGTGTCGAGCTTGGCGGGATGGTCGATGAACCAGGAGGTCAGATCGTCGCCCCGGTCGGCGTACTTCGACGCGAGGACCTCGCCGATATAGCGGTTGAACGCCTCGGTACCGCGCGCGCCGGCCTCGCCGTCAGCCTCCATCATGTCGGACAGGGCGGAGATCAGGTCGGCGCTGTCGGCGTCGGGCCGTCCGAGGAGCCGGTTGAAGATCCTCAGCGGGATGGGCTTGGCGAAGTCGACGACCAGATCGGCGCTGCCGGTGGCGGCGAACCGGCGGATGAGCGAGTCGGAGACCTCGATCACCATGTTTCGCAGCTTGTGCGGCTGGATCATGCTGTAGCAGTCGGTGGTCACCTTGCGGTAGCGGGCGTGGTCCGCGCCGTCGGAGTACACCGGGGTGGGCCGGTGGCCGAGCATGCCGATCATCGCCGCGGCCTCGGGGGTGTCCGGCAGGCGTGCCTGCCAGTCGCGGGCGTCCTTGCTCCAGGTGCCGTCGGCGTTGGTGAGCACGTCCACGGCGGCCTGGTAGCCGATTACCAGGTGCGCCTCGATGCCGGGGGCGATCTCGACGGGGGCGACCGCGCCGTGCCGCTCGCGCAGCGCGGCGTAGACCGCCTGCGGGTCGCGGGCGAAGTCGGGCCCGTACAGGCGGCCGGCGTCGGGTAGATAGCGCAGGGTCAAGACAGCACCAGCTCTCTGATGTGCTCCACCAGCGCGATCAGCGAGGCGCGGGCGGACATGGGGTCACGGGCGTCGCACACGAGCAGCGGCGTGCGCGGGTCCAGGTCCAACGCCTGGCGCAGGGCCTCGGGCGGGTACTCCGGCGAGTCGGGGAAGTGGTTGACGGCCACCGCGTAGCGGATCCCGGCGCTCTCCACCAGGTCCAGGACGGCGAAGCTGTCGTCGATACGGCGGGTGTCGGCCAGTACCAGCACCCCCAGCGCCCCGCGGACCAGTTCCTGCCACAGGATCTGGAACCGGGCCTGGCCGGGGGCTCCGAACAGGTACAGCACCACGCCGGGCAGGGTGAGGCGGCCGAAGTCGATGGCGGTGGTCGTGGTCGTCTTCTCGTTCACGCCGGTGAGGTCGTCGACCAGGGTGCCCGCCTCGGTCAGCACTTCCTCGGTGTTGAGGGGCTTGATCTCCGACAGGGCGTCCACCATGGTCGTCTTGCCCACGCCGAACGGCCCGGCGATGACCAGCTTGACCGGTATGTGATCGGTACTGATACGGCTGTCAGAGAGCGCGGAGGCCACTGAGTACCAACTCCAAGATCTCAATGTCGGGCAGGTCCGCCGGGGGCGGGTCCCGGGTCACCAGCGTTCCGGTGGCGGCCAGCCCCGCCACCAGCAGCCGCACCACGCAGTACGGGAGACCCAGGTGCGCGGCGCATTCGTAGACCGACAGCGGCCCGTCCTCCAGCAGGGCGAGCAGGTGCGACCCCGGCGGGTTCAGCCCGTTGGCGACCACGGCGGGCGCGACGAAGACGAGGGTGGTCCGCTCGACGTGGATGTGCTCGGGCACGGCCAACTTGGCGGCGGCCATGTAGTCCGGGACGACCCGCCGCCGCTGCCGTCCGGAGGTCATGTCGGGATGTCCGGTGTCCTGGCCGCGCTGGCGTCGTTGAGAGCCTTGATCAGCTTCTGCACCTGGAGCTGGACCTCGTACGCCAGGGTGCCGATGTTGACCGCGCCTGTGGCCGCGACCACGATGGCGGCGCGCTCGCCCGCGGGGGCGATGTAGTAGTAGCCGGTGCCTGCGGAGATGACGATGTCCACCACTTCCCCGTCGGCGCCGTTGCTGAGGCCGTCGCACAGCGCGCGGGCGGCGCCCAGCACGGAGCTCGTCATGGCCGCGGTGCGCTCCCCGGCCTCGACGCTCACGTCGGCGGAGCCGCCGAGGATGAGCCCGTCACGGCTCAGCACCACGCCGCGGGCGACGCCGGGCAGTGCCAGCAGCGGCGTCAGCACCCAGGACACGTCGAGCGCCAGCGGGCGGCCCTTGGCATGAACGGCGGCGGTGGTCGTGTGGGCGTCCATGGAGCGGTCAGTTCCCTTCGGTAACGTCATACGGCTGCGACGGGACGGCTTCGCGGCGTCCGGCTTCAGCCCCGGTCTGGAAGGCTCCCCACCGCTTCTGGGCCTCCTCGGGTGTGGTGAGCGCCTCGTCGCCGGAGGTGTGGGCGGCGGCGCGCGGAGCCTGGCGACGGCGCTGCGGCAGCCCGGCGAGGTTCGTCACGGGCTCCCGCCGCGGCGACTCCGCGGTGGTGTCCGGGGCGGTGTCCGCGGTGGTTTCCGACGGCGCGTCCGAGGCCGTCTCCTTGGGCTCGCGCCGGATCGGCGCGGCGGGGACGGGCCTGACGGGCTCGGGCGCCAGCACCGACGGCCGGGTGTTCTCCGCCATCTCGACCAGCAGGCCGGCGGGGACGCTGACCACGGCCTGGACGCCGCCGAAGGCGCTCTTCTTGACCGTGACCTGCATGCCGTAGTGCGCGACCTGGCGGCCGATCGCCGCCCAGCCGGTGCGGGGCGGGTTGCCCAGGTCGACCAGCCGCACGGGGTCCTTCCCGCTCAGCAGGCGGGTCGCCCGCGCGAACTGCTCCTCGTTCAGGCCCACCCCGGCGTCGTCGATGACGATGGCCGCGCCGGTGTTCGTCTCGTGCACGGCGATGGTCACCTTGAGCGTGCCGTGGGAGTGGTGGACCGCGTTGGCCAGCAGTTCGGAGGTGATGAACAGGATCGGTTCCGCCGCGCGGGCGGCCACCCCGATCCGGCGGCGCAGGTGGTTGGCCGGCCCCTCGATGCGCTGCTCGAAGTTCTCCACCCGGGAGATGGCGCCCACCATCAGGTCCACCAGGTAGGTGTCGTCACGTGACAGGCCGGGCGTGGCGCCGCAGGCGATGCCGGTGGCCTGCACCCGGCGGACGACGAGCTCATTGAACATGTCGAGCCCCAGCACCTCGCGCAGCAGCGCCGTGTGCTCGTCGCCGCTGTAGCGCCGCTGCACGCCCGCGAGCAGGTCCTGGGCTCGCAGCGCCTGGGTCTGCACGCGGGACATCGCGCCCCGGACGACCGCCTGGGCGGCCTCGTCGATGCGCTCGCCCTCCTCGCGGATCCCGCCGGCGACCGCGTCCAGGATGCCGCGGTGCAGCTTGTCGACGTCCGTGCCGGCCAGCGTCTGGTTCTGCAGGCCCGGCACGATCACGTGCGGCGATCGCAGGTGCGAGACCAGGGCGGGGATGCGTGCGGACAGCAGGTGCGCGGTCTCGGCCCGCACCATGTCCTCCTGGGCGCGGGCCTCACGGACCTGCTTCGCGGCCTTCTTGGCCTGCTGCTCCGCCCGCTCCAGCCGCTGCGCGCCCGCGCCGGTCTCGCGGGAGAGGTGCTCCTGCGCCTGCCGGGCCTGGGCCAGTTGCCTGCGGGTCTGGACGAGATCGCGGCGCACCCGGTTGTGGTGGAGCAGCACGCCCGCGAGGACGATGACGGCGACGCCGATGACGACGGCGACGCTGAAGGAGTCTGGCGGCATGACAATCCTGGGGGGTTGGGGGAAGGAGAGAGCTGGCGGGATGCCGTCCGCCGGAGAGGGGGTGCGCTAGCGAGGTCTGTTGCTGGCCCGCGGCTGCCGGATCAGGCCGCGCCGATGCCGCCCCGGCCTCCCTGAGCTGCCGGAACGGCTCCACGCCTGGCGCGGCTTCCCCTCGGGCGCGGTGGGGCCATACGGCATGGACATCCTCGGAAATCAGTGAACGGCGGCTGATCAGGAAACCAGTATTACCGTTGCGAGTAGATAGTCAACCACCTGGCAATTGTCCGATAGGCCGCGAATGATCATGAGATATTACTCAGAGTGACGGTATGACGCCGCCGATGCCTGGCCATGGGCCCGGAACGGGAACGTCGAAGGGGAGAGCGATGGCGGTGACGGCGCTGACGCAGGAGACAGTGGCGAGCCTCCCGGCGGAGGTGGCGACCCCGTCCTACGACCGGTCGGGGCTCACGGTCGGCATCGTCCACTTCGGGGTGGGCGGATTCCACCGCGCCCATCAGGCGATGTACCTCGACCGGCTGATGAACGAGGGGAAGGCGCACGACTGGGCGATCTGCGGTGTCGGCCTCCTGCCCGGCGACGCGCGGATGCGAGACGCGCTGACCGCCCAGGACGGCCTCTACACGCTCGTCCTCAAGCACGCCGACGGAACCCGCGAGGCCCGCGTCATCGGCTCGATCACCGAGTACCTCTTCGCCCCCGACGACCCGGAGGCGGTCATCGAGCGGATCGCCGACCCGGCCGTACGCATCGTGTCGCTCACCGTCACCGAGGGTGGCTACAATTTTCTCCCCGTAACCGGAGAGTTCGACGCCCAGGCACCCGCGATCCAGGCGGAGCTGGCGCCGGGCGCGGTCCCGGCCACGGTGTTCGGGCTCGTCACCGAGGCGCTGTGCCGCCGCCGCGACCGGGGCGTCCCCGCGATCACGATCATGTCGTGCGACAACATCCAGGGGAACGGCGACGTCGCGCGCCGCAGCTTCACCGCGTTCGCCCGGCTCCTCGACCCCGAGCTCGCGGCCTGGATCGACGAGACCGTCGCCTTCCCCAACTCCATGGTCGACCGCATCACCCCGGTCACCACCGACGAGGACCGCGCGGACGTGGCCGCGCGGTTCGGCGTCCGCGACGCCTGGCCGGTCGTCTGCGAGCCGTTCACGCAGTGGGCGCTCGAAGATCGCTTCGCTGTCGGACGTCCGCCCTTCGAGGAGGCCGGGGTGCAGGTCGTCCCGGACGTGGAGCCGTACGAGCTGATGAAGCTGCGCCTGCTCAACGCCTCGCACCAGGCGCTGTGCTACTTCGGCTACCTCAGCGGCCACCGGTACGTCCACGAGGCCGCCACCGACGCCGCGATCGCCGCGTTCCTGCTCGACTACATGGACATCGAGGCCACGCCGACGCTCAGACCGGTGCCGGGCGTCGACCTGGACGCCTACAAGCGGACCCTCATCGAACGGTTCTCCAACCCCGAGGTGCGGGACACCGTGGCCAGGCTGTGCGCGGAGTCGTCGGACCGGATCCCGAAGTGGCTGCTCCCCGTCGTGCGCGAGCAGTTGGCCGGCGACGGCGAGGTCACCCGCGCGGCCGCCGTGGTGGCAAGCTGGGCCCGCTACGCCGAGGGGGTCGACGAGTCCGGCGAGCCGATCGCGATCGTCGACCGGCTGAAGGACCAGCTGACGGCCGTCGCGAAGACGCAGCACAGCCACCCCACGGCCTTCCTGGAGAACCGGGAACTCTTCGGCGACCTCGTCGACGACAAGCGGTTCGTCGAGCCGTACCTGCGCACGCTCGACTCGCTGCACGAGCGGGGCGCCCGCGCGACGGTACGCGACCTCGCCGGACGCGGCTGAGCGCCGCGCGCGGCGTGCCGGCCGGGTCAGCGCGCGTACCGGGTGTACTGCTTGCGGATGATCGGCCGGTAGTCGGGCGCGGGCTCGGCGGCGATCGACGGCGGCCAGTGCGGACGCGTCCCCGTGAGCGTCCATGCCGCCTGGATCGCGGCCCCGTCCGCGACGTACTCGCCGGGGCGCGGGACGACCACGGGCGGCTCGAACGTCTGCGCGGCGATCTGCTGCACGGCGGCGTTCTGGGCCGCCCCGCCGATCAGCAGGATGCGGCCGGTCTCGACCCCCTGCCTGTGGACGGCCTCGAGACCGTCGGCGAGTCCGCACAGCATGCCCTCGATCGCCGCCCGCGCCAGGCCCGGCCGGGTCGCCGAGCCGAGCGTCAGCCCGAAGAGCGTGGCCGTGGCGTCCGGCAGGTTGGGAGTGCGCTCGCCCTCGAAGTACGGCTGCAGCACGAGGCCGTGCGCACCGGGAGGGGCTTCGAGGGCGAGTTCGCCGAGTTCGCCGTGGTCGACGTCGAGGATGCCCGCCACGGCGTCCAGGACGCGTGCCGCGTTCAACGTGGCGACCAGCGGCAGGTACAGGCCGCTGGCGTCGGCGAACCCGGCGACGGTGCCCGTCTCGTCGCGTGTCGGGTGGTCGGTGACGGCGAAGACGGTGCCGCTCGTCCCGATCGACACGACGACGTCGCCGCGGGCCGCGCCGAGGCCGAGCGCCGCTCCCGCGTTGTCGCCCGCGCCGGCGCCGACGACGGCTGACGTCCCGGAGACCGTGCCCGCGCGTTCCGACGGGCCGAGGACCCGCGGCACGACCGCCGCGTGCCCGAGCGCCCGCTCGAAGAGCTCCAGGTCGTACTGGCCGGTGGCCGGGTCCCAGTAGGCTGTGCCGCTGGCGTCCGACCGGTCCGTGACGAGCGCGCCGAGGTCCGGCCCGAGCGCGCTCGAACCTGCCGGGCCGTACCCGCGCAGCCGCCAGGTCAGCCAGTCGTGCGGCAGCGCGACGGCGGCGACCTGGGCGGCGTTGTGCGGTTCGGTGTCGCGCAGCCACCGCAGCTTGGCGGCGGTGAAGGAGGCCACCGGGACGCTTCCCGTCCTGCGCGCGTAGGTCTCTGCGCCCACCTCGGACACCAGGTCACGCGCGGCGGCGGCCGACCTGGTGTCGTTCCAGAGCAGCGCCGGACGGATGACGCGGCCGTCGCCGTCGAGCGGGATGAGGCCGTGCTGCTGGCCCGCGATCGCGATCGCCGCGACCTCGTCGAGCCCGCCGGCGCGGGCGACCGCCGCCCGCAGCGCCTCCCACCACCGCGCCGGATCCACCTCGGTGCCTGGCGGGTGGGCGGCCTTGCCGGAGCGGACGAGATTTCCGGTGTCGGCGTCTCGGATCACGACCTTGCAGTTCTGGGTCGACGAATCGACGCCCGCGACGAGTGCCATTGTTGTCTCACAGCATTGACGTACGAGCCCGATCACCTGCCAGTTTAGCCGGTCAGAGAAAAGCCAAAGTTTCATATTATTTACGAGAAAATCGTACATATTCGTTTACATCGGCCTTTCGTCGGGATAAACGTGGCTTCATTGCCCATTCCTGCTGGACGGGGGGTGGAGGGGACAGTGGACCGCCATCCGCCCGAGCCGAGTAGGCGTGACGTCCTTCGACGCGCGCTGGCCGCCGGAGCGGCGCTTACTCTGTCCGGGAGCCTGAGCGCCTGCGGATCACGCGAAGACTCGCCACGAGCCGCCGTCGGCGACCGGTGGCGTCAGTTCCAGGGCGCCACCCTGAACTTCATCTCGGAGAACACCGCCCCCACCGCGGCCATCGCCGCCAACGTCCGCCCGTTCACCGAGCTGACCGGCATCGACGTCAGGATCGTGACGCTCGAACTCACCGCGCTGGTCCAGCGGGTCGCCCTGGACCTGGCCTCGGGGCGCGCCCAGTACCAGGTGATCTACGCCGACCCCTACCAGGTGCTCGCGCCGTACCAGCGGGGGCTGGTGGACTTGCGGACCCTGCAGGCGGACCCGAACCTGCCCGACCTGCCCGGCGGCACGGCCGACTTCATCCCCGTCCAGATGGACGCCGCAGGCCGGTTCGTCGACCGGAACGCGTTCTACGCCCTGCCGTACGACGCGCCCACGATGATCTGGCAGTACCGCCAGGACCTGTTCGCCAAGTACCACGAGCGGATGGCGCACGACCTCGGCTTCGACCCCACCCCGAGCGGCGACCGGACGTGGGAGGAGTACTTCCGGATCGCCCAGTGGTTCAACGAACACGCGAAGTCGGACGTCAGGTACGGCACCGGCCACCAGGCCCGCCAGCACGACTCCCTGATGAACGACTTCAGCAACGTCCTGTGGTCCTACGGCGGCGAGTACTTCGACCACGGCAAGGAAGTGGGCCGCCTGGGCTCGCGCGACCCGGGCCCGTGCCGCCTCGACTCCGCCGCCGCGATCGCGGGCACCGAGTTCTACCAGCGGCTGCTCGGCATCGCCGATCCCGCCTCGAAGACGTGGGACTGGGACGGCCTGGGTGCCGCGTTCCGCGCCGGCCGGTTGGCGATGTGCCCGAACTGGCACGAGTTCGCCGCCGGCAACGAGCAGGTGCTGCCCGGCAAGGTCGGCTACTCGCCGCTGCCCAGGGGGCCGGCCGGCACGGCCAACATGTACGGCGGCACCGGGGTGGGGATCAGCGCGAACACGCTGCCGCACGAGCGCGGCGCCGCCTGGCTGTTCATCGTCTGGGCGACCTCGCCCGCGACGCAGCTCGCCAACCTCAGGAGCAAGGCCGGCGGGGGCACCCCGACGCGCACGTCCGTGTACGAACTGCCCGAGGTGCGCGCGGCCGAGAAGCGGCCTTCGGCGATGCCCAACATGCTCACGGCCGCGGCGGTCCGGCAGGCGTGGCAGCCCGACCGGATCGGCCTGCGGCCCAAGATCCCGATGTGGAACGAGTGCAACACCGCGATCTTCACCCAGCTGTCCCGGATGCTCAGCGGGGAGGCGTCGCCGGAGGAGACGATGCGTTCGACCAAGTCGCGGGTGGACCAGATCGTGGCGCGAGGGTGGGTGGCCTAGATGACGCAGGCCGAATCGGCGCTCGGCGAGGCCACCAGGCGGAAGACCGCCGCTCCCCGGGAGCCGCGCGTCGGCTTCGAGGGCAGGATGATGGCACCCGGCCTGCTCCTGCTGGCCGCGCTGTCGATCGTGCCGTTCCTCGCCCTGATCGCCATGAGCTTCTCCCGCGTCCGGCTGCTGGGCGGGGTGCGGCTGGACCTGGTGGGCCTCGACAACTGGGCGCGCTTCTTCACCGACGCCGACATGTGGATGTCGTGGCTGCGGACGATCGTCTACTTCGTCCTCACCGTCGGGTTGGAGATGGCCCTCGGCGTGGGCGTCGCGCTGCTGCTGTTCCGCGTGCTGCACGGCCGCAACCTCCTGCTCAGCCTGCTGCTGCTGCCGATGTTCGCCGCGCCCTCGATCGTCGGCCTGCTCGGCCGCTACCTCACCGACTCGACCTTCGGGCTCTACGCGTGGGTGCTGGCCGGCCTCGGCTACAGCGGCGACATTCTCGGCAGCCCCACCAGCGCCTTCCTCGCCGTCGTGCTGATGGACGTCTGGGAGTGGACCCCGCTGATCGCCCTGATCGCCCTGGCGGGCCTGTCCAGCGTGCCGCAGTCGGTGCGGGAGGCCGCCGCCGTCGACGGCGCCCCGGGCTGGATGACGCTGCGGTACATCATCTTCCCGGCGATCTCCAACGTGCTGCTCGTCGCCCTGCTCATCCGGTCCATGGACGCCATCCGCTACTTCGACATCATCTGGGTCACCACCAACGGCGGCCCCGCGGACGCGACCAAGATCGTCCCTGTCCGGCTGTACGAGACCGCGTTCCGCTTCTTCGACCTCGGCTACGCCGCCGCCATCGGCCTGGCGATGCTGGCCTTCTCGATCTTCATCGCGCGCACCTTCGTCCGCCTGCTGGACGTCAGGGGGCTGACCCGATGAACGGGCGAGCGGTCGCCGCCGCGCCGCGGGGGACACCCCAGTCGCCGCTGGAGGAGAGCAGCAGGCGCACGCGCTGGTTGGTGGCGCTGCTCCTGGCGGTGGCCATGCTCTGGACGCTGGTCCCGCTGGTCTGGATGGTGCTGTCGTCGTTCAAGAACCGCACCGACGTCACCGCGGCCACCCCGCGGCTCGTCTTCTCGCCGACCGTCGAGAACTACGTCGGCCTGTTCACCGGCTCGAACAACCTCACGCCCTACATCTGGCACAGCGTGCTCGCCGCCGGGATCTCCGCGGTGCTCGCGGTCGGCCTGGGAGCGCTCGCCGGGTACGGCCTGGCCAGGACCGCGATGCGCGGCAAGAGGCACCTGGCCTTCTGGATCATCTCGACCCGCATGGCACCCATCGCCGCCGTCGTGGTGCCGCTGTTCATCATCTTCCGCGGGCTCGGCCTGATCGACTCGATCCCCGGGCTGGTGCTGGCCTACCTGACCTTCAACCTGCCGTTCGCCATCTGGCTGATGAGCGCGTTCTTCGCCGAGGTGCCGCCGTCGCTGGAAGAGTCCGCGCTCGTCGCGGGCTGCACCCGCTGGCAGGCGTTCTACCTGGTCATCCTCCCGCTGACGAAGTCCGGGCTGGTCACCACGTTCGTCCTGTGCCTGGTCTTCGCCTGGAACGACTACGCCTTCGCCGTGGTCTTCTCCGGGCCGAACTCCCAGACGCTGCCCATCGCGGCGTCGCAGCTGGTCACCCAGACGGGCGTCGACTGGGGCCAGCTGACCGCCATCGGCACGATCGTGGTCGTCCCGATGATGCTCGCCGGGCTCGCCGTGCGGCGCTGGCTGGTCACCGGGCTGACCCTCGGCGCCGTCACAGGAGAGTGAGAGCCATGCGCGCAGCCGTGCTGCACGGTGTCGGCAAGATCGTCCTGGAGGAGCGGCCCCAGCCCGTACCCGGCCCGCGGGAGGTGCTCGTGCGGGTCGCGTCGGTGGGGACGTGCGGCTCCGACGTGCACTACTACGAACACGGGCGGATCGGCGACTTCGTGGTGGACTCGCCGCTGGTGCTCGGCCACGAGCCGTCCGGCACCGTGGTCGCCGCCGGGCCGGGAGCGAGCCGCCACCGCCTCGGGCAGCGCGTCTCGCTGGAGCCGGGAGTGCCCGACTTCACCTGCCCGCAGTGCCGGGCCGGACGTTACAACCTCTGCCCGCGGATGCGTTTCTTCGGCACCCCGCCGATCGACGGCGCCTTCCGCGAGTACGTCGTCCTGCGCGAGGAGTTCGCCCACCCCGTCCCCGACTCCCTGTCCGACGACGCCGCCGCCCTGATCGAGCCGCTGTCGGTGGGCCTGTGGGCGTGCCGGAAGGCGCGGGTCGGGCCGGGCGCCCGCGTGCTCGTCACCGGCGCGGGGCCGGTCGGGCTGCTGAGCATGCAGGCCGCGCGGGCGTTCGGCGCCACCGACGTCCTGGTCACCGACGTCAACCCGGCCCGGCTCCGGCTGGCCCGCGAGCTGGGCGCCGCGACCCTCGACGTCCGCGAGAACCGCCTGGCCGACGCCGCCTACGAGCCCGACGTGCTGCTCGAATGCTCGGGCCATCCGGCCGCGACCGGGCAGGCCATCCGCGAGATGGGACGGGCCGGGCGCGTCGTCCTCGTCGGTATGGGCGCGGACGAGATCCCGCTGCCGCTGAACCACGTCCAGAGGCGCGAACTCGAGGTGACGGGGACGTTCCGCTACGCCAACACCTGGCCGCAGGCCATCGCGCTGGCCGCCTCGGGCCGGGTCGACCTGGACCCCCTGGTCACCGGCCACTACGGCCTGGCCCAGGTCGAGGACGCGCTCACGGCGGGCGCGCGCGACCCCGAGTTGGTCAAGGCGGTCGTGCGACCGCAGGAGTGACGGCATGGCAGGCCGATCCGAGGGCAGTCAAGGAGTCCTAAGGAGAGACCGATGGCCAAAGTTCGCTACGACGAGGCGACCCGCGTCTACCCGGGCTCCGAACGGCCCGCGGTGGACGCCCTCGACCTCTCGATCGACGACGGCGAGTTCCTCGTCCTCGTGGGCCCGTCCGGCTGCGGGAAGTCCACCTCGCTGCGCATGCTCGCCGGGCTCGAAAGGGTCGACGGCGGACGCATCAGCATCGGCGACCGCGACGTCACCCACCTGCCGCCGCGCGACAGGGACATCGCGATGGTGTTCCAGAACTACGCGCTCTACCCGCACATGTCGGTCGCCGACAACATGGGCTTCGCGCTGCGGGTGATGAAGACGCCCAAGGAGGAACGCGACCGGCGGGTCCGCGAGGCCGCCCGCCTGCTGGACCTGGAGGAGTTCCTCGACCGGAAGCCCAAGGCGCTCTCCGGCGGGCAGCGGCAGCGCGTGGCCATGGGCCGGGCGATCGTCCGCGAGCCGAAGGTGTTCCTCATGGACGAGCCGCTGTCGAACCTGGACGCCAAGCTGCGCGTGCAGACCCGCACCCAGCTCGCCGCCCTCCAGCGCCGGCTCGGCGTGACGACGGTCTACGTGACCCACGACCAGGTCGAGGCCATGACGATGGGCGACAGGGTGGCCGTCCTCAAGGACGGGGTCCTCCAGCAGGTCGACACGCCGCTGCGGCTCTACCAGCACCCGGCCAACGTCTTCGTCGCCGGCTTCATCGGCTCTCCGTCGATGAACCTCGCCGAGTACCGCGTCGAAGGCGACGAGGCGGTGCTCGGCGGGACGCGGATCCGGCTGACCCGCGAGACGCTCCAGGCGCTCAAGGAGGAGGGCGGCGAGCGCGTCATCCTCGGCTTCCGGCCCGAAGGCGTCGAGGTGGTGGGCGGCGACGACGACGCCGGCTTCCCGATCACGGTCACCGTCGTCGAGGAGCTCGGCTCGGACGCCTTCCTCTACGGTCAGTACGCCGACACCACCGACCAGGCGCTGCTCGACCAGACGGTCATCGCCCGCGTCGACCCGAACGCGCCGCCGGCCAAGGGCGGCCGCGTCCGGCTGCGGATCACGCCGGGGAAGGAACGGCTCTTCTCCGCGCTCACCGGCCGGCGGCTCCCCACCTGACGGGCGGCACCAGGCGATCGTGGCCTGCGGCGAGGCTCCCCCGCCGCTCCGGCCGGAGCCGCGACGCGCCCCGGTCACCCGTGCATGAGGCCGGCCAGGAAGTCGAGGACGACGGGGCCGGCGAAGTCGCGGAACTCCTCGAAGTAGGCGTGCCTGGCGCCGGCGATGAGCACCATCCTCGCCCCCGGGACGCGTTCGGCGAGCAGGGACGCGTTGGCCGCGGGGTTGAGGAGGTCGTCGGTTCCGTGGATGACCAGCGTCGGCGCGGTGATGCCGGGCAGCGCGTCCCAGGCGTCGTGTCCGGCGCTGGCCGCGAGGTGGCGGCGCCGTGCGAAGGCGGGCATCCCGGGGTCGCCGACCGTGTTGTGCGGGCCGGGGTGGGTGGCCAGCCATCCAGGGGTGTACATCAGCTCCAGCAGGGCCTGGAGGGCCGCCCGCCTGTCGGGCTGGGCCAGCGACTTCCTGACGGCGTTGTCGCGTTCGAGGCCGTGCCCGCCTCCCGGCGAGGTGCAGCCCAGCACCAGCGACCGCACCCGGTCGGGGTGGTCGGCGGCCAGCCACTGGGCGACGCGCCCGCCCATCGACGTCCCGTAGACGTGGGCCCGCTCGACGCCCAGGTCGTCGAGGACGGCGATCACGTCCGAGGCGAACCCGCGCGTGCTGTACGGCTGGTCGGGTTTGTCGCTCGCGCCGGTGCCGCGGTAGTCGAGGGTGATCGTGAGGTGGTCGTTCTCGAAGTCGGTCCTGACGCCGTCCCACCAGTGGTGGTTGTTGGCCTGGCCGGACAGGAGGACGAGGGCCTCGCCCCGGCCGCGGGTCTGGTAGGACAGCGCGACGCCGTCCCGGCTGATGGCTACTGGCACGGTTCGATCCTGCCTGATCAGCACTGATGCTCAAAATGCAGCATTTGACGAAGCTGATGCCCGCTGAGCATCATCGCAAGATGGACGTGCAAACGCTGCGCTGGTTCCTGTCGCTGTGTGACACGGAGAACATGCGCGACACGGCGGCGATCGAGGGCGTCAACCAGTCCACGCTGTCGCGCGCGCTCGCCCGGCTGGAAGCGGACCTCGGCGTCGAGCTGTTCCACCGGCACGGCCGCCGGCTCGCCGTCAACCGGTTCGGCGCGCTGTTCCGCGAGCACGCCGCCCGCGCGGTCGGCGAAGTGGACGACGCGCGCCGGCGCCTCGACGCCCTGGCCAACCCCGACACCGGGCTGATCAGGCTGGGGTTCCTGCACTCCGTGGGACGCTGGCTGGTCCCCGAGATCCTGCGCGACTATCGGGCCGTCACCCCCGGCATCCGGTTCGAACTGCGCCAGGGGTTCGCCCGAGAGCTGTTCGCCTGGCTCAACGGCGGCGACATCGACGCCGCCCTGGTCACCCCGCCCCCGCAGGGCGACGGCGCGCGCTGGCACCGGCTTCGCGAGCAGCAGCTCTGCATCGCCCTGCCCGTCGACCACCCGCTCGCCGCCGTCCAGGAACTGACCCTCCGGGACGTGCGCGATGAGCCGTTCATCGCCCTCCCTCCCACCACGGACCTGCGCCGGGCCATTGACGGGCTCTGCCGCGAGGCCGGGTTCGAACCGGTCATCGCGTTCGAGAGCGAGGAGATCGCCACCGTGCGCGGCCTCATCGGCGCCGGGCTGGGCGTGGGCATCCTGCCCCGGCCCGCCACGCTGGAGCACGACGACCCCGCCTACCGTCCCCTGGTGCCGGCGCAACAGCGTCCCATCGGCCTCGCCTGGAATCCTCTGCCGTCTCCCACGGCGGCCGCGGCACGCTTCGTCGCGCACCTGACCCGGTAAGCCCGCGCGCGGCGGCGTGGAAGTCAGGCGCCAGAGGAGCGGTCGAGGAAGCGGCGCAACCCTGCCTGGACGCCGTCGGTGGGGACGGTGGCGGCGAAGGCGGCCGCCTCGACGGCCAGGCCTTCGTCGATCGGCAGGTTGAGACCTCGGGTCACGGCGCGCAGGCAGGCGGCCACGGCCGTCGGGGCGTGCCGGACGATCCTGGCTGCCAGGTCGCGGGCGGCGGTGAGGAGGTCGGCGGCGGGGACGACGGCGTTGACGAGGCCGAGGTCGGCGGCGCGGACGGCGGGGATCGGGTCGCCGGTGAGGATCATCTCCAGGCCCCTCTTGCGGCCGATGTGCCGGGGCAGGCGCTGGGAGCCACCGAAGGGCGGCGGGAAGCCGAGCGTGATCTCAGGTTTGGCGAACGTCGCGTGGTCGGCGGCGATCGCGAGCGGGGCGGCCTCGACGATCTCGCAGCCGCCGCCGTAGGCCAGGCCGTTGACGGCGACGATCACTGGTTTGGAGAATTCCTCGATGCGCCGGGTCAGGCCGTGGCCGCGCCGTACGATCTCGCGCAGGGCACGCTCGGGACCGCCCGAGATGCTCTCGGAGAGGGACGGGATGTCGGCGCCCGCGCTGAAAGCCTTGCTTCCCGCGCCGGTCAGGATGACTGCGCGGACGGAGTCGTCGGCGTCGACGCGGTCGAGGGTCGCGAGGAGCGCGTCGATCGTCGGGTAGTCGAGGGCGTTGAGCTTGCGTTCCCTGTCGATGGTGATCGTTGCGAGCCCGTTGTCCTGAGCAAGGTGGACCGTCATGGCCCGAGGCTAGAAGCTCTAAACTACGACAATCCACTTATTGTCCTAGATACATGCGACCACCAACCTACAAGCCCATCGTTGACGAGCTCGCCGCGGCGATCCGCGCCGGCGAGCTCACGGCGGGCACCCGGCTGCCGACGCACCGCAAGCTGGCGCGGGAGCGGCGGATCGCGCTGGCCACAGCCACCCGCGTCTACGCCGAACTCGCCGCGATGGGCCTGGTCGTGGGCGAGCCGGGGCGCGGCACGTTCGTGCGGGACCTGGCCGGCTACGACGGTCCCGAGCCGTCGCGCGCCCTGCCGGTGGCGCGCGTGGCCGACCTGTCGTTCAACCAGCCGCTGGCCCGCGGGCAGGCCGACCTGCTACGGCTGGCCCTGCGGGACCTGGCAACCTCAGGTGAGATCGAGTCGCTGCTGCGCCAGCACCCGCCGGGCGGGCGCCGCCACGACCGGGCCGTGGTCGCCACCCACCTGCTGGGCCGCGGGATCGACACCGCGCCGGCCAACGTCCTGCTGACCGGCGGCGCCCAGCAGGCGCTCGACGCCGTACTGGGCGCCCTCACCCGGCCCGGCGACGTCCTGGCCGCCGACGCGCTCACCTACCCCGGCGTCAAGCTCGCCGCCTCGGCACGCGGTCTCGACCTCGCCGCGATCCCCGTGACGGCGACCGGGCCGGATCTCGACGCGCTCGACAGGCTGTGCCGCCTGCGGCCCGTCCGCGTGATCTACGCCGTCCCCACCGTGCACAATCCGCTCGGCTGGGTGCTGGACGAGCGCCGGCGGGCCCGCCTGGTGGCCATCGCCCGCGCCCACGACTGCGTGATCCTCGAGGACGGGACGTACGCGTTCCTCGAGGCCGCGCCGCCGCCTCCGCTGCAAGCCCTGGCCCCCGAACGCACCTGCTACATCGCGGGCCTGTCGAAGAACGTGGCGACCGGTCTGCGCTTCGGCTTCGCCGTACTGCCTGACCGGCACGTCGGCGCCGTCACCAGGAGTCTGCGTACGGCGGGCTGGGGCGTGCCCGGGCTCGTCACCGCCGTGGCCACCGGCTGGATCGCCGACGGGACGGTGACGCGGCTGGAGGAGCACCGCCGCAGGGACGCGGCCGCTCGCCAGGACATCGCCAGGGCCGAGCTGGCCGGGATGGACGTCACGGCGCACCCGGCGTCCTACCTGGTGTGGCTCGGGCTGGAGCCGCACCAGCGTCCCGACCAGGTGGCGGCGGTGCTCGCGGCGGAAGGGATCCTCGTGTCCACCGCGGACGCGTTCGCCACCGGCTCATACCGTCCTCGTGCGCTACGGCTGGCATTGGGGACGCCCGCGTTGGAGGTTCTCGGGCCCGCGCTGCGCCGTCTCCGGGAGGCGATCGAGGCGATCCCGCCGTGACCTCAAAGTCACCGACGTTTATTACGACTTATGGCGATAACAACATTGGGCGCCGAAACCCTTTGCCTGGAAGCGGGCGCGGCCCTATTGTCACGCGTCGTGAAGAAAATTCTGATCACGGCGCTGTCCGCCGCCTCGATCCTGTCCTTATCGGGTACGGCCACCGCCGCGACGGCGGCATATCCCGTCAAGCATCCGAAGCTCATTGCCAACCCGCTCTACGAAGCCGGCGCACTGCCCACGTCCACCTGCACGGAGCCGCCGCTCAAGCGCAACGACCGCAAGGCGGCCCGGACCTATATCAACGCGATCATCGGCTGCCTGGAAACCACCTGGGAACAGCACCTCACCGGGGCCGGCCTGCCTTTCAGCAAGGTCAAGGTGCGGTACATGGACAAGATGCCCAAGAAGTACTGCGGCATCTACCCCTCCGACAACGATTCCCACGTCATTTACTGCGAACAAACCCACACGCTCGCCTTCCAACTGGGCAAGGACTGGCTCAGCGACCCCTCGGACCTCTGGCTGTTCAGCACGACCGCCGAGGCGTACGGCAACCACGTCCAGAAGCTCGTCGGAATTTACGACGCCTTTGACGCGGCGCCGGCCCACAGCAAGGCCGAGGTGAGGGAACTGCAACGGCGCAACAGTCTCCAACTCGGCTGTTTCGGCACCGCTTTCCTGAAGAGCGTCTGGCCGCTTGAGGGCAGGACCACGAAGGACTGGACGTACCTGCAGAGCCTCCGCTCAGGGGACGCTCGCGGTGCGGAGCGCTGGAACGGCAAGAGGGCCAACGTCGTCGCCTGGACCAAGCGCGGATTCGCCACCGGCGACCCGGGCTCGTGCAACACCTGGGCGGCCGCCTCCTCGAAGGTGGCCTAGCGCTCAGCTCAGCGACACGTCGAGGACGGTGAGGTACTCGTTCGCGGCGATGTTCGACGTCACCGTCGATCCGCTCCGGGTGGTGGGCGGCTGGTCGAGCTTGTAGACCTGCACGCTCACTCCCTGGGCACGGGTGAGTTCGATCGCGCCGGAAGGGGTGTCGTTGTAGGAGAACAGGTAGAAACGGTTCGGGTCGTTCCGGTCGGTGTAGTACTCGATGAAGGAGCCGGCGGGGGCCGAGACGGAGAACGGCAGCCCCTGGCCGATGCCCGTCACGGGCACGGTGTCCGGGAACGACCGGGCCTTCGGCTCGAACCAGGTGTCCCTGGTCGCGTTGCCCGAGCCGACGAGGGCCACGGCCTTCGCGGCCACCAGGGCGTGCTCCTGGTCGCTCATCGACCGGGCGCCGCCGAGGACCACGGTGTCGGCGGAGGCCAGGTCCGCGGCGGTCAACCCGTCCTGGGGGACGATCCGGAACGGCACGTGCCGCTGCGCGAGCGCGGTGAAGGCGGCGTCGTAGTCCGAGAGCGCCGCCGAGCCGGGATAGGTGAAGTCCTTGCTGCGCATCGGGTAGAGGAGCGCCGCCCTGGCGTACGGCACCCGCCGGTCGAGGATCGGCCGCAGGACGTCGAGCAACGCGAACGCGTTCGACGGGTACGGGCTGTCGGCCGTCGGGTAGTAGTTGCCGGACAGCGCGACGGTGATCGCGTACTCGCGCCGGGCCTGGGCGGCGGTCTCCGGCCAGCCGAGGAACCACAGGGGGAAGGTCTGGTCGGCGTCCCGGCTCGCCTTGGCGGCGCGGAAGGCCTCCCTGTACCCGCCGTCGAGGTAGGCCGGTTCGACCTCGGGGGAGACGGCGATTCCGCCGCCGACGGTGAACTGGTTGTCGTTGCCCAGTTCGGTGCCGGTCTCGTTGTCGAGCGAGGACATCTCGAAGAACGGCGTGACCCCGTTGGCGCGAGCGGTGCCGGCGAGGTCGGCCAGGTAGTCCCGGACGGCCTCGTGCCGGAAGTGGACGAACTTCCGCCACGCGGGGGAGTTCCAGTCGACGTTCCGCGGCACGTCCAGGCCGTACGCCTGGTTGAACGCCCGCGCGAAGCCGGGATCGGACGATGCCCAGAAGGTCCCGAAAGGCGTGCCCGGGAGGCTGGTCGCGTCGATGTAGACGCCGTCGAGCCCGGCCTGGCCGAGCGCGGTGAGACGGCCCTTGAAGAAGTCCCTCCAGCCGCTGTAAGGCGAGGCCCAGTCGTCGGCGGCCCTCGCGGGAACCCAGTCGACCCGGGTCTTCGTCGTGAACGCCATCGGCCGCCCCGAGACGTCCTGCTGCAGCCAGTCCGGATGTGTGCTCGCCAGGGTGGGCCTGCCGGTCGGCCGGCCGTTCGAGTCCACCGCGTCGCGGGTGATGACCTCGAGGCCGTTCAGGTAGCAGACCGCCTTGAGCGCGCGTGCATGTGCCTGGTCCAGGAGGTAGCGGACCTTCGTCAGCATGTTCTGGAAGCCGGTCTCGTCGACGAAGGAGTCGTACATCTGCTCCTCTTCCAGGTAGAAGATGACGGTGTTCGCGCCGCTGTCCTTCGCGGTGTCGAGGCGCTCGCGGATCGACGCCCTGGTGTCGTCCGGGCCGAGGATGTCGAACGGCCAGACCTTCATGGCGTACGTCCAACCGGGGTAGGTCACCGTGGAGCCGTGCCCGTGCGGCTGCGGTAGTGGGGCGATGGCGGCGAGGCCCAACGCCACTGCCACCGGTACGCGGCGCACCCACATCGGCTACCTCCTGAGAGTGCGGCGACCCGCGGCCGCTCCGGCTCGACGCCGGTATTCATGCCCCGCGAACGGTGCGCCGCGAACCCGCCGATCGGGTCGGACGAGGTGGCCCGCCGTCCGCGTGCGTCCCGTGGCGGGCTACGGTGAGCCGAGTGCAGACGGTTCTGGCGGCCTTTACCCCGATCTGGGCCATCGGCCTGCTGGGCTGGCTGGCCGCCCGTTTCCACGTGACGAGCGGACGGATCCAGCAGGCCCTCACGGAGTTCGCGTTCACCGTCGCGATGCCCGCCGTGCTGTTCACCACGCTCAGCCGTACCCCGCTCAGCCAGATCCAGCCGCGCCCGCTGATCGCCTTCGCGATCAGCACCGTCGTCGTCGGCCTGATCGCGCTCGTGACCCTCCGTGGCAAGCTGCCCGACCGGGTGATCGGGGCGATGTCGTCGGCCTACGTCAACGCCGGCAACCTCGGCATCCCCATCGGCCTGTACGTCCTGCGGGACGCGACGTTCGTGGTGTCGGTCCTGATCTTCCAGGTCCTGGTGCTCTCCCCGTTGATCTTCGTGGGCCTGGGCGTCGAACGCTCGTCCTTCCTGGCCCCGCTGCGGACGCCGATCGTGGTGGCCTCGGTCCTCGGCCTGGGCATGTCCGCCCTGGGCTGGCACCTGCCCGCACCCGTGCTGAGGCCGCTGGAGATCCTCGGCGGCGCGGCGGTGCCCCTGGCGCTCTTCGCCCTCGGCATGTCGCTGAACGGCTCGGCCGTCGCCTGGCGGGGAGTCGCCCTGGTGGTGACGCTCAAGCTGCTGGTCCACCCGCTGCTGGCCTTCGCGGTCGGCCGCTTCCTCTTCCACCTCGACGGCCCCGCGCTCTTCGCGGCCGTCCTGTTCGCGGGGCTGCCGACGGCGCAGAACACCTACGTCTACGCCGCCGAGTACGGCCGGCCGACCGACCTGCCGCGCGACGCCATCCTGGTCTCCAGCGTCCTGTCTCTGGCCACGCTGTCGGCGATCGCCCTGCTGGGCGGAGCCTGAGACGACGTGGTGGTGGCCGGGGCCCGGCCACCACCAAGTCCGTCAACCGCAGTGTTCCGACGGGCTGTTGTAGGTGGCCGACCCGGCCTTGCCGCCCCACCTGACGCACTTGCCGGACGCGTTGGCGCGCACCGGTCCCGCGTAGTAGGTGAAGTCGCCGCTGTCAGTGGCGCGGGCCTTGCCCTGCACCTCCAGGTAGGCGCTGGTGGCGGTCTTCTGGCCGAGGGAGGTCTTCTTGATGGTGGCCACGCAGTTGTTGCCGTTGCTGCTGTTGTAGGTCAGGTAGACGGTGCCGGCGGTGCCCAGGGCGGCCGAGTCGATCACCTTGTAGCCGCTGCCGCACACGGACTCGGCGGTGTGCGGGTTGGTGCCGCCGCCGCCTCCGCCGCACTTGTTCCTGGAGGTGAGCGTCTGGATCGGGTAGCCGAACGTGACCCCGTTGAAGACGGCCTTGCGGACGTTGGAGGGGTAGCTCGTCCCCTGACGGACCTCGAAGTGCAGGTGCGGGCTGATGTTGTTGCCCGGCTTGCTGGTGTTGCCGACCTCGCCGATCTTCTGGCCCTGGGTGACCCGGGCGCCGGCGGAGACGGAACGCACGCGCAGGTGCGCGTAGTAGCTCGTCCAGCCGCCGCCGTGGTCGATCTTGACGAGGTTGCCGTAGCCGTTGGTCGAGCCCTGGTGGGCCGAGATGACCACGGTGCCGGCCGCCGTGGCCACGACGGTGTCGCCGAGGTCGGCGTTCGCGGTGCTGCCCCGGTTGAAGTCGATCTCCCACGACTTGTGGGCGCTGCTGCCGCTGGAGTTACCCGTCCAGGACTGGCCGCAGGGGAAGGGCAGCTGGAGGCTCGGAGCCGCGGCGGTCGCCGCGAACGGGACGTTCACCGTGTTCTCCGGGTCGCCGCCCGGGCCCTCGTCCTCCGGCGCGGACGACGACGTCGGGGACGGAGAGGGGGTGGGCGTGGCGGTCGCCGTCTGGCCGGCGAAGACCGTGCTCGCCGACGCGGCCTGGCCCGACGCGAGGCCGACCAACAGGAAGAAGCCCACCGCGAGCATGCCTTTGGATCTCATACGAATCCTTTCAGTGGGTGCCGGGGACACGTCCCGGGTGGCACCCGCACTGTCTGTTGGCTCTCTCGAAACGCTCTTGCCGTAGATCAAGGTTGCGAGTGATCCATACAGAGAACATCCAGAATCCGCACAGGATCCGCGGGAGTGGCCGGTAAGCAGCCAAGACCGCCGCGGTCGGGGCCGGTCACGAGCGCGGGTCGCGCTCCTCGGTACGGCGGGCGGCCAGGCGGCCGGGGTCCGGCCAGTGCACGGCGTACGCCCAGCCCGCCCGCTCGAACCAGCGGATCAGCCGGGCGCTCGGGTCGAGCTGCCCGTTGAGCACGCCGTGCCGGGCGCAGGTCGGCTCCACGTGATGCCAGTTGTGCCAGCCCTCGCCCAGCGTCAGCACCGCCACCCACCACACGTTCGACGACCGGTCCCTGGTCCGGAACGGACGCTCGCCGAAGGTGTGCGCGATGGAGTTCACCGACCACGTGACGTGGTGCACCACGGCGTAGCGGACCAGTCCGCCCCAGAAGAAGGCGGTCCACGCGCCCGTCCACGACATCGACCACAGCCCGCCCACCGCGGCGGGGAGCGCGAACGACAGCGCCACGACGGCCGGGTAGGCGGCGTCGAACCGCCGGATGTCCGGGTCGGCCAGCAGGTCCGGCACCCAGTGCCGGCGGCTGGAGCGGTGGCGCGCGGTGTAGAACCAGCCGACGTGCGCGTGCATCATGCCGCGCAGCAGGGCCAGGCCGTCGTCGCCGTAACGCCACGGCGAGTGCGGGTCGCCGTCACGGTCGGCGTACTTGTGGTGACGGCGGTGTTCGGCCGTCCACAGCGTGACCGGGCCCTCGACCGCCATGCCGCCGGCCAGCATGAGCGCGATGCGCAGCGGCCTGCGGCACCTGAACGCCCGATGGGTGAAGAGCCGGTGGTAGCCGATGGCGATCCCGAAGATGCTGACCAGGTACATCACGACCGCGATGAGCACGTCGCGCGGGCCGATGCCCCACCCCCAGACGGCGGGCACGGCGAGGGCCGGCAGCAGCACGGGAAGCACCACGAGGACGACCAGGTAGGCGGTTCGGCGGCCGGTGGTGACCGCCACCGTCTCCGCCGTGCCCGAGCCCGGTCGCGGCACGGATGACCAGCTCACGCTACCTCCCATGATCGACGGAGACCGCCCGGCTCCTCATTGAACGGCCGGGTCCCCAGACCACGGCAATGGCCTGGGGGTAACGAATCAATCACTTAACGGAATCAAAAGAATCCATACGGTAGTCATCGGGGAGCGTGCATCACGTCCCTAGATTGTTGGGGTTTACACACCGTGATGATCTCTGTTCGTTCCGACTTCAGGCGGGAGGGTCTGTCGCATGGGCGCCGTCGATCAGACAAGCACGGGCAGCCATCTGGAGAGATACGACGAGGCTCTGGCCCGCGATCCGATGGCCGCGCTCGTCATGGTCCGAGAGTGGATGCGCACCGACTGGCGCGCCCTGTTCGCCGAGCTCCGTGGGCGACGCCCCATCTTCGTCACCCCCGCCTTCACGGTCGTGACCCGCCTGGCCGACGTCGTCGAGGTGCTCTCCCATGAGGAGGTCTTCTCGGTCCGCGCGTTCGGCCCGCGCCTCGACGCCGCGATGGGCGGCCCGTTCATGCTGGGCCGTGACGCCACCCCGATGAACTGGCGCGACCGGGGGCTGATGCAGGTCATGCTCGACCCGTGCGACGTGGCCGACGTGCGCGAGCTGGCCGGGCGCATCGCCGACGAGCTGCTCGACGCCGCCTGGCCGTCCGGCCGCGTCGAAGCGGTCCACGAGCTGTTCCGCCCCGTCGCCCTCGGCGTCTGCGCGCAGTACTTCGGCCTCTCCGGCCCCGACCCGCAGACCCTGTCGCGCTGGACCCGGGCCATCGTCACCGACGGCTTCGCCAACTTCACGGGCGATCCGGAGATCCAGGCCGCGTCGCTCGTCGCGGGCACGGAGATGATGGACCACCTGCGTGGCCGGCTCGCCGAGCGCAGGGCCGCGCTGCGGGCCGGGCAGGACCTGCCTGACGACGTCTTCACCCGGCTCGTCCGCACCGTCCTGCCCCCCGCGATCGGCATCGACGACGAGCGCATCCTGATCAACATGGCCGGCCTGCCTCTGGGGTTCGTGGAGAGCGCTCCCGGAGCCATGGTCGAGGCGGTCGAGCAGCTCCTGCTGCGCCCGCAGGTGCTGGAACAGGCCGTCCAGGCCGCCGCCGACCGCGACCCCGGCCGTTTCGACCGCTACGTCTGGGAGGCGCTGCGGTTCAACCCGTTCTTCAAGCTGCTTCCCCGGCTGTGCGAGCACGACCACGTCCTGGCCGCCGGCACCCCGCGCAGCACGCTGATCCCCGCGGGCACGTTCGTCCTCGCCGCACCGGCCTCGGCCATGTTCGACGCGGACGTGGTGACAGAGCCCCACGAGTTCCGCCTCGACCGGCCGGGCCACCATCAACTGTTCTTCGGTCACGGCCATCACGCCTGCCTCGGCGTGCATCCGGCCAGGGTCGTCATCTGCGAAGTCATCCGCCGCCTGCTGCTGCGCCCCGGCCTGCGCCTGCTCCCGGCGCCGGAAGGGCGGATCGTCCGCGCCAACGGGATCTTCCCCGACCGGTTCGTCCTCGGGCTCGGCGCAGACGGCCAGGAGGGGTGATGGCGGCGGGCAGCGCGATGGCGCGCGGCATCGCCACCGACGGGGCCGCCAACCGGCTCAGGTTCCTGGCTCTGACCAGCGGCCGGCCGTTATGGGAGCTCGCACAGGCCATCCAGCCGGTACGGCGTCGCCTCAACGCCTCGCTGATCGACCACGCGATCCGCGAGATGCCTCCACGGCCGGAGCCGCTGAGCACGATGGCCGACTACACGTCCTGGGCCTCGCTGACCGACCGCACCTACAGCGGCAGGCACGTGCCCCCGGTCGCCGCGGCCGAGGGCGGCCGGCCCACTCCCGAGCGCGCCGCCGACCTGTTCACCCGCGGCGAGACCATGGTTCCCTGCCCTCGCTCCACGGTGCTGTTCGCGTACTTCGCCCAGTGGTTCACCGACGGCTTCCTCCGCGGCGACACCAACGTCCCGCGTGACCCCCGCAAGAACAGCTCCAACCACCACATCGACCTGAACCAGGTGTACGGCCTGCACGAGCCGGCGACGGCCGCGCTGCGCGCGTTCGACGGCGGCCTGCTCAAGAGCCAGCTCATCAACGGCGGGGAGTTCCCGCCGTACCTGTGCGAGAACGGCAAGATCAAACCGGAGTTCGCCCCGCTGAGCGTCATCCGCTTCGCGGAGCTCACCGACGCGCAGCGCGACACCCTGTTCGCCACCGGAAGCGACCGGGGCAACATCCAGCTCGGCTTCACCATGCTCACGGTGCTGTTCCTGCGCGAGCACAACAGGGTGGCCCGCCTGCTCGCCGGGCACCACCCGCGATGGGACGACGAGCGCCTGTTCCAGACGGCACGCAACATCCTCATCGTGCTGCTGATCAAGCTGGTGGTCGAGGAGTACATCAACCACATCACGCCCTACCACTTCCGCTTCACCCTGGACCCGCGGCTGCCGTCGATGCTGGCCCGCGCGCCGTGGCACCGCGAGAACTGGGCCTCGGTGGAGTTCAACCTCGTCTACCGCTGGCACAGCCTGATCCCGTCCCGGCTCGCGGTGGGCGGGCGCGACCTGCCGATGGCGCAGACCCTGGTCGGCGGCGCGCTGATCCCCGAACCCGGCCTCGGCCGGCTGTTCGAGGACGCCTCCCGTCAGCGCGCAGGCCGCATCGGCCTGTTCAACACCGACCCCCTCCTGAGAGAGGTGGACGTGGCCAGCATCGCCGACTCGCGCGTCCTCGGCCTGGCCCCGTACAACAGCTACCGGGAGCACTGCCGCTTCCCCCGGGTGCGCGGTTTCGAGCAGGTCTCCGGCGACGAGCGGGTCAGCGGCGCGCTGCGCGAGCTGTACCGCAGCGTCGACGACCTCGACCTGTACGTCGGCCTGTTCGCCGAGGAACCCGGCGCTCCCGACGCCATGCTGCCGCCGCTCCTTACGAAGATCATCGCCATCGACGCCTTCTCCCAGGCGCTGACCAACCCGCTGCTGGCCCCGCGGGTGTTCAACGCCGCGACCTTCTCCCCGCACGGCCTGCGGATCATCGCGACCACCCGGACCCTGTCGGACGTCCTGCACCGCAACGTCCCGGAGGAGCCGCGCCCCCGTTTCGTCAGCATGACGCGACGGCCGGGCCGGTGAGCGGGGAGACCGGCCCGGCCGCCGGGCAGTTGCGCGGCGCCGCCCGCGAGCTGGTCGACATCGGGGTCACGATCCGGGAGGCGGCGGCCCACGCCACAGGCGCGCTCACCGACGGCGCCCTGCTCCGCGCCCTGCCGCGCGCTCCCTCGGCGGGCTACGCGGCCCACCGCGCGCTGCTGCGCGCGATCACCCACCGCAAGGGCCTCGGATACGCGCCCGCCGGCGGCCGCCTGGTCACCCTGGCGGCCAAGCTCGGCGCCATGGCGGGCGCGGAGAGCCTGGCCGTCCGCGTGCTGGCCACCTCGCTGCGGCTGCGGATCGCCGCCGTCGCCGCCGACCACCCCGAGCTGGCCGGCGACCCCATGCTCGACCGGCTCATCGAGGCGGCCGCCGCCGACCGCGACCTGGAGGCCGTCCGCGCGCTGCGCGCCCTGCTCAAGGACCGCGGCGCGGTGCGCGCGCTCAGCCAGCTCGCCCCGATCTTCGGCGAGGTCCTCGCCCTGCGGGCCCTCCTGGACGAGAACCCGCTCAACGACGCCGCCGCCTGGCTGATCGCGACGGGAAAGGGCTACGCCACCGCCGACCCGATCACCGGCATGAGCAACAGGGCCGTCGCCGCCCTCGACACGGGGGAGGGAGCCGCGCGCCGGATCGACCTGCCCGCCGCCGAAACCGCGCGGCTGAGCCCGCAGGGTTCGCTGCTCGGCTTCCTGCGCAACATCAGCGCGATCGGCGCGACCGGGCGGGCTCTCATCCAGAGTGTCGAGGGCCCCGACGGGGTGGTGCGCCACATCGTCCAGGCGCCCGGCATGCGAGCCGGACGGCCCGACGACGACTCGCCGCAGGACCTGCTCGGCGCATTCAGCAGCGCCGTGCTGGCCAGCAGCCCCTACAGCCGGGCGCTGGCCGAGGCCGTCGACGACTACGGCCTGCCCCAGGGCGCCGAACTGGCTCTCATCGGGCACAGCGCGGGTGGCGCGGCCGTCATGAACCTGGCGCAGGACGCGGCGTTCTGCGCCCGCTACACCGTCACCCATGCCGTCGCGGTCGGATCGCCCATCGACTTCAAGAGACCCGCCGACCCGCGCACCTGGGTCGCCAGCGTCACCAACCAGCACGACATCGTCCCCACCCTCGACGGGCAGGGCGCGGGCAGCTGCTTCGACCTGCACCCCGACTGGTACGTCGTCGACTACTTCGACGCCACGCACCTGTTCCCGCTCTGTCACAGCATCGAGCACTACATCGCCAACATCGCCGACGACCTGCCCGAGGCCCGTGACCGGATCGACGCGCGGCTCACGCCGTACCGGGGGCCTGTCGTGCGCTCGCAGGCGTACCTGCTGTCCGACCGGGCTCCCCATCCCGAGGGCTTCCCCTTCCTCACCGTGCCCACGTACGCCGTCGACGGGGTCGAGCTGCCGATCCGATGCCAGGACGGCAGCGCGCTAACGGCGTACTTCGCGGCGGATCCGGCCGCGGTGGCAGTCCTGCTGCGGGGCACCGGGTTGGGCCCCGCCGTGCGGGTCGCCGGGCGTGCCCTCGTCGCCGTGCACGCCTCCTGGAACCGGCGCACCAGCGTGGGAGGCTACCGCGAGGTCCACGTCGGGATCGTCGTGCCCGATCCGTGGCGTCCGCGGTCGCCGCGCGTCTGGGCCGATCTGCTGCGCGGCGCCGACCGGCGGCGCTCGGGCGACTTCCTGGCCGGGTCCGTGGTCGACGAGGCCGCCGTCTCCGCCGTGGCGCCGCGGTTGTGGGGCGGCGAGCCGTACCTGGCGCCCGTGGAGTTCGAGCTCACCGCCAGATCCGCGCGCGTCGCCGTCGGCGCCGGCGAGGACCGGCTGCTCACCCTGAGCGGGCTCCTCGGCCCCGGGCTGCCCGCGAGCGACCGCGACCTGGTCGGGTACGCGCAGGGGGCGGCGGGCACCACGCTGCGCTCATGCGTACGGACCCGCGGGCTCGGGCGCCTGCATCCCGTGCCACGGGTTCGGCTGGCGGTCGAGCCACGGTCGGCGCACCCGCTGGCCCGCCGGCTTCGCGAGCTCGGCCTCGACGGCGCCCGTCCGCTGCTGTGCCTGTCGGCCGCCGTCCGCCAGACCCTCCAGGACGCCGCCGTCCCCGTACAGCCGCCCTGACCGGACGACCGACGCCAGCCGCCGTCCCGACTTCTTGACCGGGACGACCGATGCCAGCCGCCGTCCCGACTTCTTGACCGGAGGAGCGATGTCAGCCGAGGCCGCGGCGATCGCCGCCCACGCCGGCGTCCTGCAGTCCGACGCCCAGGCGCTCACCGCATGCGCCGAACGCCTGCACGAGATCGAGGCCAGGCTGGAGGCGGGCGGCGTCGCGCCGCCGTGGCTGCGCGAGGCGGTGAACGCCCACCTCGTCGCCTGCGTGGCGGCCGCTGCCGACCTGACAGCGGCCGCGGCGCATCTGCGCCGCTACGCCGAGCGGGCGCGCTCCTGACGCGCGCCCGATGCGAGGTGCGCGCGCCTGACGGGGTTTCACGCCAGGCGGGCGCGCCCGATGCGAGGTGCGCGCGCCTGACGGGGTTTCACGCCAGGCGGGCGCGCCCGACCGCGCGCCCGCCTGGGGTTCGCTCGCTCAGCCTGCCTCGTGTACGGCCCGTGCCGCGCTGAGCCCCGACTCCAGCGCGCCCTCGATCCACGCGTGCCACAGCGAGCAGTGCTCGCCGGCGAAGTGCACGCGGCCCTCCGGTGCGATGATCGCGTCTTGCAGGTTGCTCTGCTGGTGCGGCTCGAACAGGGCGAAGGCGCCGGCCGCGTAGGGGTCGTTGTACCAGGCGTGCGTGACGCCGAACTCGAAGTGGTCGTAGATCTCGGGGTGGATCTTGGCGACGTCCTCGAGCGCCTGATCGACCCGCTTCTGGGGCGACATCGCGCCCCAGCGCAGCGCGTCCTGGCCCCAGGTGTAGCTGGCCAGCAGGATCGAGCGGTCCGCGGCGGAGGCGGTGTGCGAGGGATAGCAGATGCGCCGGATCGGCAGGTCGGTGACCGTGGTGCCGCCGACGATGCCGTCGGTCCGCTCCCAGAACGGCTGTCGCACCTGGAAGAGGATCTTGGTGGAGGCGTTGTAGTTCAGCTCGCGGATGGCGCGCTGCTTGCGGCGGGAGAAGGCGGGCCTGGTCTCGATGTCGCGCAGCACCGAGAACGGGATCGTGCAGATGGCGTAGTCGCCGGTGAGGGTCGTCCTGCCGGAGCCCGTCCTGAGGTGCACGGTGACCGAGTGGTCGTCCTGCTCGATGGCGGTGACCTCGTGGCCGAACCGGATATGGTTCGTGAGCTCCTGGTAGAAGGCGTTCGGCAGCCGGTCGGCGCCGCCCACGATCTCCTGCATGTCCTCGAACGCGCGCCCGATGATCTCGCGGAACTGCTCGATGACCGCCGCGTTGAGGTTGGCCTCCCGGAAGCTCATGACGCCGTAGAGCTCGATGGCGCCTTCGGAGAATCCGCGCTCGCGCAGGAAGCTGCGGATGGAGTAGCGGTCGTACTCGGCGCAGATGCGGTCGAGCGCGTTCTCGCCCTCCACCGCGTACAGGTCGTGGATCTCCTGCGTGGCGGTGCGCCACAGGTCCTCGTAGGTGCGGCCGCGCTCGTGCTCGGCCAGCTCGAAGTCGATGATCTCGGGGTTGTCGTTCAGCTCCTTGATCGTGGTCCTGACGCCCTGGATGTAGGCCAGGGTGTTGGGGTTGCCCATGACGAACGGGCGCAGGGGCAGCCCGAACTTCTCGCAGTAGGTGAGCGTGAGGTCGTGCACGCGCGGGATCCGCATCGCGCCGGCCTCGGCGTACAGGCCGGGCGCGAACCCGCGCAGGGTGAGGACGCGCCCGCCGACCCGCTGCTGCGCCTCCAGGACGACGGGCTCGTGGCCCTGGCGCATCAGCTCGTAGGCGGCCACCAGGCCGGCCATCCCGCCTCCGATGATCAGTACGCGTTTGCGGGGCCGGCCGCCGGCGGCCAGCCCGTGCTCGGCTGCCGCGACCAGGTCTGCCGGAACTCTGAGTTCGTGGCTCGGTCTGGGCGCTCCCGCGTCGACCAGCTCCTCGGGCATGGCCGAACCGAGCGGTGTCGACATCGACCGGTTCTCGTCCAGGGCGTCACACTCCTTCATCGTCACGTAAAGCAATTACATGATTGCCTTAAGTGACGAGGCTTGCCAAGAGGCGAGGTGGGTCTGTGTGGGCATCGCCGACGTCCCGTGCCCTCTCGGAGCGACCGCATCTCTTCAGGTTTGGCGTTGCCGAAACCGGACAGTAGGAACCAATGCCGACCGAGGCGCCATCAGCGACCGCTCGGATGGTGAGGGATAGAGCAATGGTTGAGATCGATGTTCCGATGTGGGCAGCCCGTCTGCGAGCCCTGCGCCGTGGGCGGCTGTGGAGCCGCCAGGAGCTCGGCAAGCGGCTGGCCGACGTGGCGGACGACGCGACCCGCGAACGGCTGCCCGCGCCCGAGACGCTCACCTGGACGATTCAACTCTGGGAGGCCGGAGAGCGACGGCCCGACGAGTGGCAAGCGGAGCTGCTCTGCCGGGCGTTCGACGTGGACGAGGAGGAGCTGTTCGTCGGCGACGCGGCCGGCACCACCCTGTGGCACTACCTGACGGGCATCCCGCTGGTGCCGGGGATGTTCACACCCGACGACGAGGAGCGCACCGGTCGCGCGATCGAGACGCCCAAGCGGGCGGACGAGGCGACGGTCAGCTACTTCAAGGCGATCCTCGACGCCTACACCCGCACCGATCTCCGGCCCGCCGACGTGATCCACCTGCTGCGGCCCGTCTTCTCCGGGATCGAGGAGTTCCACCGCGACGCCAGTTCGCTCGTGAGGCGCGCGTTGCTGCTGCTCGCCGCGGAGAACGCGGAGCTGATCAGTCGCATGCACCACGAGGCCGGCGACCCCGGCGGGGCCCTGGCGTGGTCGGACGAGGCCATCCGCGACGCCCGCGAAGCGGCGGACACGCTGCTCGAGGCGTACGCGCTGGCCCAGCGGGGCGGCCTGTCCGACACCGCCGGCACTCCAGGACAGCTCGTCGATCTGGCCGTCGCCGCCCGTGAACGCGTCAGCCTCCCGCCGCTGATGGACGCGCTGTCCCGGCACCATGAGGCGCAGGGGTACGCCCTCGCCGGGGACCTGGACATGTGCCGTCGCCGCCTGGACGAGTCCGCCCAGTCACTCGCGGAACCCGGCTATGACCCGCACTACCGGTTCGACTGTTCCACCGGAGCCCACAACACGCTGTGCGCCGGGTGTCTCGTCGACCTCGGTCAGGCCCGCAGCGCGATCGAGATCCTGGAACACGAGTCGCCGCAGGCGCCGTCGAGTTATGCCGCCGCGTACGTCATGGCTCGGATGGCCCACGCGTACGCCGACGCCCACGAGCGCGAACAGTCGGCCGAAACGGCCCGTCAGGCTCTCGCCATGGCCAGGCAGACCGGCGCCGTGCGAGCGCTGCGCGAACTCGCCAGAATCCATCTCCCCCGCCAGCGGGCAAGGGGCACGTACGCCACGCTGTAGTGCGCTGCCTGCCGGGGTGGTTCAGAGCAGGGCGGCGGCGGTCCGTTGCCGGAGGAGGGCCTCGTGGTCGGGGTCGGTGCACAGCGTCAGGGTCAGCCCGGTCTCGGCGGCGTCGGCGAGGACGGCCAGCAAAGTGGCGAACTGCCCGGGAGGCTCGGCGCTGAGCAGTTCCTCGGCGTGCCCCACGATCAGGGCGACGGCGCCGGTGTCACGCAGGGAGTCGGCGAGCGCGTCCCAGTTGCGGCCGAAGTAGTCGGGGAAGCGCAGAGCCCGCGCCACCTCCTCGAAGAAGGCGGCGCGGGTCCGGCAGGCCCGCCCGTCCAGAATCGCCGGTGCTGGGCTGGTGGAGACCGTCAGCCAGTGCGGCAGCGGACGTGCGGCGGAGGTCATGGGAGTTCCTAGAGGCGGTAGAAGTCGGTGTAGTGGTTGGGCGAGAACCACACCACGCCGGTGCCGCGGTTGACGACGATCCGGTACGCGTCACGCGCGGCGCCCCGCGCCCGGGAGTACACGTCGTACTCGTAGTAGGTGGCGCCGCTGGGGAGCTGGCCCTCGCGGTTGTAGAAGCGTCCGCCGGTGTAGTTGTACTTGCCGTCCGGCCAGGCGTACCAGCCGCTGGCGGTGGGGTAGCCCTTGGACGCCCAGGTCGCGCTGGCCGAGCGGGCGTCGGCGCACCGCGAGATGGTGCAGGAGTTGTAGACCGAGGCGTTGGCGGGGGTGATGCCGACCAGGCCGATGAGGGACATGACGGCGGCGAGGATGACGGTGAGCCTGACCGGCCAGGACGGTCCGGGGCGTTGCGACGTGTGCACGAGGCCTCCTTGTGGGGGGACACCGGAATGATCCCCGCACTCGGGTCAATGAAGACAAAGGCTGCCAAAGGGCTGGTGAATACTTCGCGGATAGTGGGGTCCCGTCACTGGGTCTATCGACTGGCGAGGTCGCTGTAGTCGCGTAGCGTGATGTTCTCGGCGGCCTTGCGGGCCATGTTGGCGGCCATGTTCTTCCCCGGCAGGTAGGGCATGATCTTGTAGTAGCGGTTGAGGAACGCGGCCAGGAAGCGGCTTCCGGGAACCATGAGCTTGGCGACGCCGTCCCCCATCTTCTGGCAGCCCTCCGCGTACGCGCGCATCTCCTGCTCGTAGCGGGCGAACGCGACGCGGTGGTCGCCGCGCGCGGCGGCCAGCTCTCCCGCGAGGACGTACGCGCCGACCAGGGCGAGCCCGGAGCCCATGCCCGACAGGGAGGACGGGCAGGAGGCGGCGTCGCCGACCAGGGCGACCCGGCCGCGGGCCCAGGTGTCCATGCGGACCTGCGCGACCGTGTCGAAGTAGAAGTCGGGCGCGTGTCGCATGTCGCGCAGCAGCCGGTCGCTCTGCCAGCCGTTGCCGGTGAACTGCTCGGCCAGGACGGCCTGCTGCTGCGGCACGTCGCGGCGGTCGAGGTCCAGCGGCGGCGAGGCGAAGTAGAAGACGGCCTTGGCCTGGGTGTTGTGGTGGGCGCTGTACATCGCGACCAGCTTGCCCGCGGTGCGGTAGGCGTGCCCGGTGTGGTCGAGCCCCAGGTGGTTGCCCGTGGTGAAGATCGCGCAGTAGAGGCCGAGGTGCTTGACGAACCGCTCCTCCGGTCCGAACGTCAGGCGGCGGGTGTTGGAGTGCAGCCCGTCGGCGCCGATCACGAGGTCGAACCTGCGTGGCGGGGTGCGTTCGAAGGTGACGGTCACGCCGTCGGCGTCCTCGGTGAGCGAGGTGATGGAGTCTCCGAAGATGTACTCGGTGTGCTCTTTGGTGGCGTCGTAGAGGACGCGTGCCAGGTCGCCGCGGAGGATCTCGATGTCTCCGGCGAACAGGTCGGCGGGCATCGTGGCCTGGGGCTTGCCCGCGCTGTTGACGTACGACATGGCGCCCATGCCGGTGCGGGCGCGTTCGAGGTCGGCGAGGACGCCCATGCGCCTGAGGATCGACAGGTGCGCCTCGCCCCGGAAGTCGACCGCGTAGCCGCCGTCGCGGAGGGCGGGGGCGCGCTCCACGATCGTGGGGGTGAAGCCGTGCCGGTGGAGCCAGTAGGCGAGCGCGGGGCCGGCGACGGAGGCGCCGGAGATCAGGACGTTGATGTTCTTCATGACGCAGAGCCTCCACCGGAGGGCTCACCGCACGCTCACAGTCGGCTCACCGCCTCGACGAGGCTCTCCGGCAGGCCCAGCAGGCGCAGCGCCTCGGGTGTGGGGACGTCGAGCACGGCCGCCGACTCGGCGACCTCCTGGTAGCGCGCCCGGGCCGCGGCGTGGTCGCCGCGTGCCTCGGCGACGCGGCCGAGCCCGGCGAGCGCGCGCGCCCGATTGCCGAGGCTTTTGACCCAGTGCGGGTCGATCCGTTCCACGGCCTCGGCGTACAGCCGCTCCGCCGCTGCCAGGTCCTGCTCCAACAGGGCGATGTCACCGAGCCCGCGTAGGGCGGCTGCCAGGTAGGTGGAGCTGCCGGCGCGGCGGGCGAGGTCGGCGGCCTTCGCATAGTCGGCGCGCGCCGCTGCCAGGTCGGCGCCGACGAGCTGATCTCCCCGGTTGACCAGCAGGTCGGCGCTGTCCTCCAGGGCGCCGAGCTGGTCGGTGAGCGTGAGCGCCTCGTCGGTCAGGGCGATCGCCTCGGCACGGTCGCCACGCGCGCCCGCCAGGCCGGCGAGCGCGTCCAGGGTCAGCGCGGTGCCCCATCGGTCGCCGATCGAGCGGAAGCCCTCGGCGGCCGCGGCGAAGGCGCGCTCGGCCCGCGCGTGGTCCCTCTCACCGAGAGGGCCGAACGCCGACACGTACTGGGCGACCGCCCGCACCCACGGCTCGGAGCAGTCGCGTTGGGACGAGACGAGCGCGAACGCGCCGTGCGGGTCGGCCTCGCCCGCGTTCCGCATCATCCACAGGAGCAGCCCGACCGGGTAGCGGCCCGGCTGAGCACCCGACCACGCGGCGGCCAGCGCCTTCTCGGCCGTCGAGCGGTGCCGCTGCCACACCGCCCGCCCGGCCGCGCCGGACGCCGCCAGCAGCACGCACGTCGCATACTCCTCGCCCAGCCCGGCCGGGGGCGCGTCGCCCACCATCGCGTCGAGCAGCGCGATCGCCTGCGGCGCGACCGAGGCGGACGTGCCCCGGATCCACAGGTAGGTCGAGGCCGAGGCGAGCAGCTGCAGCGCCGTCTCCACCTGCGACGCCTCGACCGCCCAGCGCACGGCCGCCAGGAGGTTGGCGTGCTCGGCCGCCAGGGCCGCCAGCCACTCCAGCTGTTCGGCCTGCCGCAGATGCGGGTCGGCCGTCCGCACCAGCTCCAGGTGATGCCGGACGTGGGCGCGCCGTGCCGACTCGCGGTCGCCCGCCGCGTCGAGCCGTTCGGCCCCGTACGCGCGGATCGTCTCCAGCATCCGGTAGCGACCGCCCACGACCTCCAGGAGCGACTTGTCGACCAGCGACTCCAGCGTCTCGCCGTCGGCGCCGCACACCGGCCGCGCGGCCTCGGCGGTCGCGCCTCCGGCGAAGACCGTGAACCGCTGCGCGGCCCGTTGCTCGGGCTCCGACAGCAGGTCCCAGCTCCACGCGACCACCGAGCGCAACGTCCGATGCCGCTCGTCGGCCGTCCGGGTGCCGCGGGCCGCGACCCCGAGCCGGTCGTGCAGGCGTTCCGCGAGGTCGTCGATGTCCAGCGTGCGCAGTCGCGCCGCCGCGAGCTCGATGGCCAGCGGCAGGTTGTCGAGGGCCGCGCAGACGCGCCGCACCGTCGCAGGGTCGGCGGCGAAGGCGCGCCGCACGGCGCGCGCCCGGTCGGTGAACAGCTGCAGGGCCGCCGCGTCGTCGAGCGGCCGCACGTGCCAGAGGTTCTCGCCGATGATGCCGAGCGGCTCCCGGCTCGACGCCAGAACACGCAGCCGCGGGCACGCCGCAAGCAGCCGGGCCGCCAGCATGGCGACCTCTTCGACCAGATGCTCGCAGTTGTCCAGGACGAGCAGGAGCATCCGGTCCGACAGCGCCGCGATCAGGCGGTCGACCGGTGTCTGCCCACCGACCTCCAGATGGAGCCCGTTCTCGCGCAGGCCGAACGCGCTCAGCAGCGCCTGCGGCAACCCGGCGCCGTCGCGCAGCGCGGCCAGCTCCACGAAGCACACGTCGTCGGCCGCGACCGCGGCGACCTCGACGGACAGCCGGGTCTTGCCGACACCGCCGGGGCCGATCAGCGTGACCAGCCGGGCGACCCGCAGCAGCTCGGCGACCTCGGCCACCTCCTCGGCGCGGCCGACGAAGGTCGTCAGCTGGGCGGGCGGCGCGGCGGGCGACGGCGACGGATCGGCACTCAGCAGCTCGCGGTGCAGCGTCACCAGCTCGGCCGAGGGATCGGCGCCCAGCTCGTCGGCCAGGTGCCGCCTGGTCTGCTCGAACACCACCAACGCCGCGGCCTGCCCGCCCTCGGCGAACAGCGCCCGCATCAGCAGCCCCGCCAGGCGTTCCCGGAGCGGATGGCGACCGACCAGCTCGCGCAGCTCGGGTACGACCAGGCGATGCTCGCCGAGTCGCAGCTCGCCCTCGATCCGGTCTTCCAGCGCCGCGAGCCGCTGCTCCTCCAGCCTCACGGCGGCGACCTGGGCCGTCTCACTCTCGGGCAGCTCGGACAGCGCCGGGCCTCGCCACAGCTCCAGCGCCTCGCGCAGCAGCGCGACCGCCCGCCCGGTGTCCCCCTCCCGCAGCGCGGCCCGGCCTACCCCGGCCAGCCGCTCGAACCGGCAGGCGTCCACGTCGTCGTGCGGGACCACGATCCGGTAGCCCGCCCCGGCCCGCTCGATCACCGCCGCCGAGCCGAGAGCCGTGCGCAGCCGGGACACCTGGGACTGCAGCGCGTGCGCCGACAGCGCGCCGTCCGGGTCGATCTCCTCGGCCAGCCGTTCGGCCGACACGACCTCGCCGGGACGGATCAGCAGCAGGGCCAGCAGCGCGCGGCGGGCCGGCCCGCCCAGCGGAACCTCGACACCGTCGTCGCGCCACGCCCGAGTCTCGCCCAGGATTCCCAACCGCATGCCGGTGATTATCCACCGGCGGGAATCAGCCGATGGGGCCGAGGTAGGTGCCGCCGGACACGTCGATGGTCTGACCGGTCACCCACCGGCCGTGCGGGCCCGCCAGGAAGCCGACGACGTCGGCGACGTCCTCCGGCTCGCCGAGCCGCCCGAGCGCGGTGATCGCCTCCAGCCCGGCGACCACCTCGGGGATGGAGGTGTAGCCCGCGGTCATGTCGGTCCGCACCGCGCCGGGGGCGACCGTGTTCACCGTGATACCGCGCCCGCCCAGCTCGTTGGCCAGCGACGGGGCCATGGCCTCCAGCGCCGCCTTGCTGATGGTGTAGCCGATCTGCATGGTGACCGCGAAGCGGCTGGCCGTCGAGCCCATGTTGATGATGCGTCCGCCGTCGTTCAGCAGGGGCAGCGCGCGCTGGATCACGAAGAACGGCGTGCTGACGTTGATCGCCAGCAGCCTGTCGAACTCCTCCGGGCTCACCTGCGCGATCGGGTTGACGGAGGAGATGCCCGCGTTGTTGACCAGGACGTCCAGCCCACGTCCTGCCAGCCCTTCGGTCAGGCCCTCGAACAGCCGGTCCACCGCGCCGGCCTCGCCGAACCGGGCCCGGACGGTGAACGCCCGGCCGCCCGCCTCCTCGATACGGGCCACCGTCTCCTTGGCCGCCTCGTCGTTGCCGCCGTAGTGGACGGCGACCAGCGCGCCCTCGGCGGCCAGCCGCAGCGCGACCGCCCGGCCGATTCCCCGCGACCCGCCCGTCACCAGCGCCGTCCTGCCTGCCAGAACACCCATCTCTGCTCCTCGTCGCAGCGGCCGGTCCTCGGTGGATCCGGCGATGGCACCACAGTGGCGGCCGTCGCTCACCACCCGCTCACCGCCGGCTCACCGGCCGAGCGGCCCGCCGACGTCGCGGCATCCGCGCCTCCGACCGGCGCAGCCTGTGACAGCACCACACGTACAAGCATCAGGAACCCGATCGGCTTCGGGGATGTGCTGTGGGCCGGTCATGGTTGCCAGCGGAGGGTGGGGCTTTGGGTGCCGGTGTATTGCGGCGTCCATTCCGGGGGTAGTGGGTCT
>NZ_JBEPDC010000047.1:0-66840 GCF_040300065.1 Nonomuraea sp. NPDC000554
CGCTGGAAGACCGCCAGCGAGCCTTCGCCGAACTGCGCGCCTACATCGACGACCTGGTCACCCGCAAGGAGTCCGAACCCGGCGACGACCTGTTCAGCCGGCAGATCGCCCGGCAACGTCAGGAGGGCGCCCTCGACCACGCGGGCCTGGTGAGCCTGGCCTTCCTGCTGCTGACGGCCGGACACGAGACCACGGCGAACATGATCTCGCTCGGCGTGGTCGGCCTGCTCAACCACCCGGAACAACTGGCCCTGATCACGGCCGACCCGGGCAGGACGCCCATGGCCGTGGAGGAACTGCTGCGCTACTTCACCATCGCCGACGGGGTCACCTCCCGGGTGGCCACCGAAGACGCTCAGATCGGCGGGGCGAGCATCAAGGCAGGCGAGGGCGTCATCGTCTCCGGCCTGTCGGTCAACTGGGACCCGGCGGCGTTCAAGAATCCGGCCGAACTGGATGTCGAGCGCGGGGCTCGCCACCACCTCGCCTTCGGATTCGGCCCGCACCAGTGCCTCGGCCAGAACCTGGCGCGCCTTGAACTACAGATCGTCTTCGACACGCTGTTCCGCCGCATCCCCACCCTGCGGCTCGCCGCACCCGTCGAAGACCTGCCGTTCAAGACCGACGCCGTCATCTACGGCGTTCACGAACTCCCGGTCACCTGGTGAGCAGGACATGATGCGGATCAAAGCCGACACCGACCTCTGCATCGGCTCCGGCCAATGCGTCCTGACCGAGCCGGCCGTATTCGACCAAGACGACGACGGCATCGTGGCCCTGCTGACCGACCACCCCGACAACAAAAGCGCCGTACAGGTACGCCACGCCGTCACCCTGTGCCCATCCCGAGCCCTCTCCATCCTGCAGGAGTAGGCACATCCCCGGCGGTGACGCGTCCGCGCCAGTGGAGGGCGACAAGTCCGGTGGGGTAGCTCAGACCTTGCCTCCAGCACATCCACGCTGGTGGCAAGGCGAGCAAGTCGGGATCTGGGCACAGCGACCACCCCGTCGCCCTTCCGCTTCAACGGAGGCGACGGAGTTGATCCGGTCCTCACCGCCTACCAGCGGGCGGCGCCCGACTCCCTGGGGGGACGCTTCACGATGAACTACACCACCCTGGCCGCGGCCGCCGTATGCGCCAGAGACCTGAACGCGTGACCGCCCCTTCATCCTCCCGCATGCCACCTCCGACGCTCTCGTGCCAGCTGGGCCATAAATCACTCAAACGTCCTACGCCGTGGAGGTGGCTGTCTGCTGCTCGGCCATGCCGAGGTCGAGATGGTTGGTCATGTCCAGTTCCAGACGTCCGTACAGGTTGAGGTGGGTCCAGAACAGGGCCGACAGGCCTCGGACGTCTTCCTCGGTGAGGCGTGCGCGCCACTTGGGGTCGTCGCGGAGCACGATTTGGATCAGGTGGGTATTCAGGTAGGCGATCGTGGCCTGGACCAGGTGGAGGGCGAGCGCGAACACCTCCACGACCCGGCCGCCCCGCGGGCTACTCGACGAACGGTGTTGGCGGCTGCCGGCCGACGCCTGCGCCGCTGGCGAGCACGGTCGGGCACCTTCCCGCTCACCGACCCCACTGACTGGACGGTGCTGGCCGACATTGCGGCGGGAGTCCAAGCCGCGCCGTGCCGCGCGTCCCCAAGAAGCCTGCCGTCGACGGCGAGGGCGCGACACCGACCCCATCCGTCGGCGCCGCCGGTACACCGACGACGAGCGCGACGCCATCCAGGTCGTCAAGGCCGACAGCTTGCGAGTCCCGCCGCGGGTTGGCGTCAGGCAGGGATGTGCTTGATCGTCACAGGCTCGCCCGTGCAGCACGCCCTCCGTTACACGGCCGTTCGTGGTTGACCTGCGCCATGAGCCATGTCACACACGGAAGCTGTCACGCCGGCCATGGCCCGCCCGTCTTGAAGGCAATCGGAACCACAGATGGAGGGATGATCATGGTTCACGCTGAGGGGCGACGCCGGGCAAGGCTGCGTTACTGGGTGCTGGGTGCCGTTGCTGTGCTGGTGGGCGCGTTGTTGTTCGGCGCGTACGGCTGGCAGCCCGCTAAGGCTGATTTCCGCTCGCCGTACCTGGCCGCGATGGTTTCCCGGTACGCCGACACACCGATGGCCCGCTTTCACTACATCGAGGCCGGTTCCGGCACCCCGTTGATCTTGATTTCGCCCGGCGGCAGCACCGTGATCGGCTGGAAGGACCAGGTCGGTGTGCTGGCCCGCGAGCACACTGTCTATGTGGTCGACCTGCCCGGCCAGGGCTACACCCAGGTCAAGGACCCGGACTTCGGCTATAACCTGAACGCGATGACCGCCGCCATCGGCTCCTTCATGGACGCCGTCGGCGTCCGACAGGCGGGATTGGCCGGCAACTCCTGGAGCGGCGGCTGGGCGCTGGCTTTTGCCCAACGTCACCCCGAGCGAGTCAGCAAGCTGGCCCTGCTCGATGCCACTGGGCTGGATCTGCCCGGCACGTTCATGTGGGAGGCGTTGAAGATTCCGATCCTCGGCGAGCTGGCCGTCAAGCTGTCCACCAGCCGATCGGCCGCCCGGGGCCTGGCCGAGGGCATGCTCGTCCATAAGGAACGCATCACCGACGAACTGCTGGGGGAGTGGTGGGCTCCGATGACCTTCCCTGCCAACATTCGAGCCACCTATCTGCTGGAACGCCGTCTGGACTGGAGCGCGACCGAGCGTGCCCTGCCCTCCACCAAGACGCCGACCCTGGTGCTGTGGGGCAAGCAGGACACCATCCAGCCGGTTGAGCGGGCGCAGCGCTTCGCCGACCTGCTGCCCCACGATCAGATCTACATCCTGGACGGCTGCGGCCACGCACCCCAACTCGATTGCCCTGACTCCGTCAACTACCACCTGCAGGCATTCTTTGCCCCTGCACCGTGACGACCTGTTCGGCGAGGCTCTGATCAGACGGGATCCCGTCAACACCCGCTCACGCACAGGAAGGAGGGCGGCGAGCTGGTGCCGGTGATGGTGGAGTCGATCCCGACACGGCTCCGGCGCCTACCGCACGCCTTACCCCTGATCACGCTGATCCCGAGGAGGTACAGCGAGTCACCCCGACGGCACACGCGGCCCCACCCACGAGCAGGACAGCGACCACGACGACGACCCGCACGAGCCCGTCGGCCGAAGAGGGCGCAGCGAAGTAGACGCTTCCGAGCCCGGCGACGGCGGTCACCCCGGCGAGCATGGGCCCGGTGGAGTTCAACGCCGAGATCGCTGACGCCAGCCGTGGCTCGACCAGCGCTGTGATCTGCGCGATCAGCGGGCTGTACCCGGCAGCGTGCCCGGCCCCCGCCAGGAGCAGCAGCGGTATCGCCACGACCGGCTGCCACTGATCGCGGCAGAAGAGCACCAGCAGGCTCGCCCCGCCCGCGAAGGCGATCGGACCCGCGATCGGCAGGGCGCGGTGCAACCGCTGCGGGAATCGGGTCCAGCTCAAGCCGAGCGCGCCGAACCCCAGGGCGTACGGGACGAACGCCAGCCCCGCTTGAAGCGGCGAAAAACCCAGTGCGGTCTGGAGGTGCAGGGTGAGGGTGAGCAGGAAGACGGTGTAGCACCCCATGGCGGTCCAGCAAGCCACCAGCCCCGGCTTCACCCCGCGCGGCCGTACCGATGCCAGGTCCAGCAGCGGATACCGCGCCTTGGTCTCATAGCGGACAAATCCCACCGTCAGCGCGGCACCGCACGCCAGCGCGATCCAGACCCAGCCGGGCCAGCCGAGCTCGCGGCCGAAGATCAGCGGGACCGTGATCGCGGCCATGGCGGCGGTCAGGACCGCCACTCCACCCGGATCGAGGCGTGCCTGCCCATCCACGCGGGAGACCGGCAGCAGGCGCGGGCCCACGGCCAGCGCGATCGCGCCGATCGGGATGTTGACCAGGAAGACGGGTCGCCAGGACAGGCCGAAGAGATCGGCGTTGACGACCAGCCCTCCGACGACCTGCCCCAGCGCGACTCCCAGGGCGAGCACCATGCTGTAAAGGCCGATCGCCCTGCGGCGAGCCGTACCCTCCCAATGCATCTGGATAAGCGAAAAGATCTGCGGAGTGAGCAGCGCCGCCCCCATGGCCTGCGCGATGCGCGCGAGCACCAGCACGCTCACGTCAGGAGCCAGCCCGCACAGCAGCGAAGCGCCGGTGAACCAGCCCAGCCCGAGCAGGAACGCACGCCGCTGCCCGACAACGTCACCGATCCGCGCGCAGGTGACGAGGAGCACGCCGACAGTCAGCAGGTAGCCCGACACGATCAGCTGGATCGCCGCACCACCGGTGTGAAGATCATCGCGAATGGTCTCCGCAGCCACTGACACGATCGAGCCGTCCATGGAGGCCATGACCTGACCGGTGAGCAGTACGGCGAGCATCCGGCCACGGCGCGCGCCCGCCACCGGCGAAGGAGCGAGAGGGATCACTCATCCAGCATCGGCTGCCTGCGCCTGCCCGGTCTTGAAGAAATTTGCACACCGGGCCTGTCGCCGTCTCGATCCTCGTAACCTCCGGCGGGTAACCCCGTCATCCCATGCCACTCTCCTTCAACGAGTGGCACAAGAATCCAGTAATCCACCTGCACATGACCCGGGGCACACCACGGTCTCCATCAAACCCGGCGCGGTTCACGATGACGAGTTGTGGGCAGTGATCGATCCGCTGTTGCCCATGGTCGAACGCCGGGCCCGTCACCCCGGGCGCAAGCGGCATCCGGACCGGCTGGTTCCAGGGCATCCTGTTCGTGCTGCACACCGGGATCGCCTGGGACACCCAGCTCATCCCACTGCTGCAGGCCGTGCCGCCGGTGCGGGGCAAGCGCGGCCGGCCACGGCGCCGCCCGGACGTGGTGCTGGGCGACCGCGGCTACGACCACGACAAGTACCGCCGCCTGGTCTGGGACCTCGGCGTGAAACCACTGATCGCCCGCCGCGGCACCGAGCACGGCTCCGGCCTGAGTGCCCAGCGCTGGGTGGTAGAGCGCGCCTTCGCCCACCTGCACTGGTTCCGTCGCCTGCGCATCCGCTGGGAGATACGCGACGACATCCACGAAGCCTTCCTCACTCTCGGATGCGCACTCATCTGCCGGCGACGTCTGAAGTCGTTGCGGCAGTAATCTTCACCGCACGTGAGAGCAGTCGGATTCAGGGTCCCGCGCGATGGCGATCACGTCGTCGAGCCGGTCGCGCACAGCGAGCAGGTCGGTGATCCGCTGGTCGATGCGGACACGCTCGGCCGTCAGCTGGTCCAGGAGTGCCGGAGGCGTGGGCAGTGCCGCGGTCGAGATCGCGGTGGCTCAGGGCGCCACCGTGATCGGGACGGCCAGCGAGCGCAACCACGAGTTCCTCACCTCCCTCGGAGCCGTTCCCACCACCTACGGCACCGGCCTCGCGGAGCGCCTTGCCACCCTGGCTCCGGACGGTGTCGACATCGCGCTCGACACCGCAGCGTCCGGCTCCCTGAGCGACCTCATCGCGATCGTGGGCGACCCTGCTCGTGTGTCGACGATCGCCGACTACACCAACGCGCAGCGCCTGGGTGTGCATCTGGCCAACGCGGAGAACGACTCCATGCTCCTCGCCGAAGCGGGCGAACTCGGCCGGCAAGGCCGCTACACACCGCGCATCGAGCGGACGTACCCCATCGAACGGATCGCCGAAGCGCACGCATACGCCGAGCGCGGACACACCCGGGGAAAGATCGTGGTCTGCATCTGAGCTTGTCCCACCGTTCAGGGCTTCCCGCGGCTTCGGCCGCGGGAAGCCCGCACCTGCGGATCACCGGCCCCGGAGTGCTCCGATGGCGGCCGCGGCTCGGATGCCGCTCGCTGGAGGCCGGGGATAGGGTTCAAGCCCGCAACGCTCATCGATCAGGCAAGGATCCGGTCAGCTTAAGCAGAGCGGACCCGGTTGACGAGCCGATCCGGAGAAGATCGTTGGGGAGGCAGTCATGACACACGCCAATCAGAGCACGATGCATACCGTCCGGAGGCTGGTCGTCCCGCTCGGGCAGCCATACGGCGACGCGGTCCGCCGCTTCGAGCAGCTCGTCCCGAACGTCGACACCGCGCGCTTCAGCGAGCTGGACAACTGGGACGCCGTGGTCGAACTCGCGGACAAGGAGGCCCCGTTCGGGTTCATGCGCTACGGGACGCTCCACGTGCGGGAGCTGATGACGGGGTCCCAGGCCGGTTGGGACTGCGTCCAGTACCTGATGGGCAACCACGTCATCGCCGAGCGGATGTTCCGCCACGATCCGGCGGTGATGCTGCACGCCCCACTCCGTGTCCTGATCCAAGCCGACCAGTCGGGTCAGGCGGTGTTCGTGATTGATCAGCCCAGCACCCTGTTCAGCAGCTATGGCAACGCAGATATCGCGGCGGTCGGCCGCGATCTGGACGACAAAGTGGCTGGTGTGCTCGTCGCCTTGGGCGCCGAGGCACCCAGGGTGCTCACCGAGCACGCTCCTGCGTCGGGCTAACAGGGCTCCGCCTCGGGATGGACGCCTGGAGGTACTCCGGGGTTGAGGAACTTGCGGACAGCCGTTGATGGTACCGGCGAGTGACTTAGAGGACGCTTCTGTGGGCACGTCCTGCGGTTGGCCGCGACGACGGCATGACGGCAGTCGGTTCCGTCAACCAGGCGGCCCTGAGCAGGCATCAGGCTCTGACGGCGCGCCCGGGCAGGGCGGTCGGCAGCAGAAACTCGTCGCGGACCACGAACTGGCCATCAACGAGGACGTGAACAAAACCGGAGGAATGCCTGACTGTCTCGGTGTAGGTGGCACGGTCGCTGACAGTCTCGGGGTCGAAAACGGTCAGGTCGGCGTCGCAGCCCACCTGAACGCGACCCTTGCGCCGCATCGCCGGGACGCCTGAGCCCACGATGTCGGCGGGGATGAGCGTGCACCGGCGCACAGCCTCAGGCAGCGACAGGACACCGTTCTCCCGGACGAGCCTACGTAGCGTCCGGCCGTAGGTGCCTGCAGTACGAGGGTGGGTGACGGCGTCGGGACCGAGCGGCCAAGACAGCGGGTCAGGCGCTCCCGAGCGCCAAAGGAGGGGGACGGCGTCGGTGGCGACGGCGGCGTCGGTGAAGGTGAGGGCTCGCTGGATGTAGTCGAACTGGGCGGGGTCATCCTCGTTGAGCAGGTGGACGAAAGCGGCCGAGCCGGGTTCGCTCTCGCGGACCCGGCGCAGGGTGTCGGCGTCGGGGATACGCCCATGGGCGCCGAGCAGGCCGATGGAGTGCGGGGTCAGCCCGCGCCGGTGGAGGAGTTCCGGGGCGAGGAAGGCCGCGCCGATGCCGGTCATGCCCGCGCCGTAGGGATAGGCCTCGGTGGTGACGCGCGAGCCTTCGGCGCGGACCTTCTCCACCAGTCCGAGCACGCGGTCGACATGGCGAATGGAGGTGCTGTTGACGTGGCAGTAGTGCATGTGCGCGCCGGTCTCGGCGGCGGCGCGGACGATCTCTTCAGCGCCGTCGACGGGAGTGGTGGGGTCCATCTCGACAAGTTCGCGGGCATGGGTGTAGGTGGGCAGCCCGGCGCGGCCGGCGAGGGCGGCCACGGCGAGGTACTCGGAGGGGTCGATGCGAGGCGCGTAGCCGACGAGGATGCCGATGCCGAGCGCGCCATCGCCGAGGTCACGCTCCAGCATGCCGACGATACGGTCGACGGTATGCCGCGGGGCGGCACGCTGCCATTCCTTGCGACCGATGTTGGCGAGGAAGTCGGTCTCCAGGTCGCCGTCGGTGTCAAGGCCGAGGAGGACGGCCATACGGGCCACGGCCCACGAGGTGGCGAAGCCGTAGTTGAGCGGCCTGCCCTCGGTCTCGGCTCTGCGGTAGGCGGCGGCGACCGGGTAGGCACCGGCTTCGAGTTCCAGGACGGTGGTGACGCCGTCGAGCGACTGCAGGCGGTGGCCGGCGACGTCCATGCTGTGGCTGTGCAGGTCGATGAAGCCTGGGCTGACGACCAGGCCGGTCGCGTCGACAGTGGTGACGCCGTCGAGCGACTGGTCGGAGACGGCCTGGATGACCCCGCCGTTGACGCCGACGTCGCGCACGGCATCCAGACCGGTCTCGGGGTCGATGACCCGGCCGCGGGCGAGGACCAGATCGTATGTCGTCACGCGAACTCCTTCGTTCCGAGGCTGAACTGCTCAGGGCGCTGGGGCACGATCAACGCGATCAGCGCGCCGAGGACAGTGGTGGCGATGAGCAGGCCGAAAGCGGCGTTGTAGGAGAACTTGTCGACCAGGAAGCCCATGAGGACGGGGGCGAGGACGCCGGCGATCTGACCGCCGACGTTGACGACGCTCATGCCGGATCCGATGACGGCGGGCGGCAGGGCGCGCACGGGCATGCCGAGGATGCCCATCGAGGAAAGGCCCGCCACACCCATGGCGAGGGTCTGGTAGATGGTGAACCCGACAGCGGAGTCGGCCATCAGCATGAGCACCAGGAGCACGGCGGTGACCAGGAGCAGGGGGATGACGTAGAGCCGGGCCCTGTCGTGGAAGAAGCGGTCGAACAGCCAGCCGCCGAGGAAGACGGTCGCGCACGTGACCAGGCCGGGGATGGCGGACATGACGCCGGTGTTGATGAGGGAGATGCCGCGCTCCTCCAGCAGGTAGCTGGGCACCCAAGTGATCAAGCCGTAGCCGAGCATGTTGGTGGCGCAGAAGAGGGCGGCGAACTTCCAGACCGACAGCGAGCGCATGACGGCGCCGAGGCCGAACCCCTTGTCCTGAACGATGTCGGAGCCGTTGAGGTGGGCGGGTAGCGCCTTGGGTAGCAGCTTCCAGAGGAGAACGCCGATTGCGACGCCGGCGGCGGCGGTGACCCAGAAGGTGTGGCGCCAGCCGAGGGCGAGGATGAGCGGCGCGACGATGAGCGGGGCGACGCCGGAACCGAGTTGGTTGGAGGCGAGCATGGCACCGGCGGCGGTGGCGCGGACGGCGGGGGTGGTGCGTTCCGCGATGGCCTTGAAGGACGCGCCGGGGAAGAGGCCCTGGCCGACGCCGAAGAAGGCACGGATGACGAGGAGGGATGCCAGGCCCCAGGCGATACCGGTGAGGGCGGTGAAGACCGACCAGAGCAGCAGGGAGACCATGAGTTGCCGTCGGGCGCCGAACCTGTCGGCGAGGATGCCGCCCGGTATCTGGCACAGCAGATAGACCAGGGAAAAGGCGGTGATCAGCCAGCCTTGCTCGGTCTTGGTGAGCGCGAAGTCCTCGCCGATGAACGGCAAGGCGACGGCCATCATCACCCGATCGACGTAGTCGATCGTCCAGACACCCATGAGTAGACCGACGGTGACGGTTGCCGTCCTGCGTATCTGCGCGGGCGCCAGGGCGGGGGTGTCTTCGGCGAGTCCCATTCACAGACCTCCGGGGCTTTCACAGCAATGTTCCAGCAACCCTCCATCACGTCACCCGGGAGTGCTTCGTGCAGGGACATGAAGTCGGGGCCGCCGACCGTGCAATTGCACCAAGCTCTGTCCGCCGCCGTTGAAACGCCTCGATGGCGCTCCACTTGGGTCAATGCGAGGAGCCCCGAAGACGCCCCGGGTTGGCGAGTTCAACCCGGGTGCGCCCGGCGCTGGCGAACGAGACGTTCGACCTGCATCCGCGACCAGAGGGCCTCGCCGCCCATCGAGGACGGCGGGCCGGAGTCTTTTGGCGCGCGGGGGATGCGCCCAGGAGGTGAACTGCACGCCTTGGATGCTCTCCTGTGTGCCACCCCTTCTGGGGTGTCGGCAAGACTCGTGCCACCAGGTTTAGGCGTTCAGGTTTTGCCTGGTCAGCGGGCGGCCGGAATACGCTGAATCTGCTCTTCGTCGGCGAGACACGCCGCCGCTGTCCCTTCATCTGTCCCGGTGAGTCACCTCGACAGGCTCCTCACGATTTCTCACCCACGATCGGCAGCCTCCGCGTGCGGTTGGCTGTGCGTGACCGGCCGCGAAGCCGCCATCGTGGTGCTCAAGCTCTAGTGGGGTCCAGGAAGCGGGCGCCTGGCCCGGGGGCGCGGTAGACGGCGTCCGGTGGTAGACGGGTGTGCCCCGCAGCGCATTCGAGAACGACCCTCACCGGCTCCTCGCAAGTGGTGTCATCGTCGGCGGGGCGGTGCCGGACGATGACCGACGGCCCCTGCGGGTCGGCGAGATACTTGTCGCCCCACTCCAGTAGGGCGACCAGCGTGGGCCGCAGGTCCTGGCCCTGTTCGGTGAGGTGGTATTCGAAGCGCTGCCGGTCGCCGGGTTCCTGGTAGGGGACGCGTCGCATCACTCCGGCCGCCACGAGGGTGTCGAGCCGGGTGGTCAGAAGGTTGCTCGCTATGCCGAGGCGGGCCCGGAACTCCCCGAACCGGCGTGCGCCGTCCAGTGCCTCGCGCACGATCAGCAGCGACCAGCGTTCACCCACCATCGCGAGGGCGCGGGCCACCGAACAGTTCACAGGGTCGATCCGCTGTATCTCCACGGACGGATCCTACCGATCTGAGTTGACAATCTCCACTCAGCCTCCTTAGGCTCCGGGCGCTGAGTTGAAGAAATAAACCGAGGAGGCGGGCCATGCCCATGCTCGACGTGTACATCCCCGACGGTGCGCTCCAGCCCGATGCCGAGGCAGCACTGCTGAACCACATCACCGAGATCCTGATCCGCTACGAGGGATTCGACCCCGCCGACCCGGTGACCCGGTCCGTCTCCTGGGTCTTCCTGCACCGGCCGGTCGCCGTCTACGTTGGCGGATCGCCCGCGAACGCGCCGCACTACAAGGTCGTCCCGTCTGTCCCTGAGGGGCAGCTCGACGAGAAGACGCGGGCGGGCGTCATCGCCGACGTCACCGAGGCGATCCTGGACGCCGAGAACGGTGCCTGGCCGCGCGATCCCGGCCGGATCTGGGTGTTCCCCACCGAGATCCCTGAGGGCCACTGGGGTGGGTACGGGAAGGTCAGGCCGCTCGCGACGATCCTCGCCCGGCTCACCAAGCACGACACCGAGCGGGCCCGCGGGCTCGCCGCCCAGCGCATCGCCGCCAGCCGAGCCGAACACACCCGCCTGCCGTAGTCAGTGCCTTCAGGGGCACTCAGAGATTGGCGCCGTTCTCGCACCTGCCGGCCCGCAGGCGGCTTCGTCAGCGATTCAGCGGACGTCGGGGCCAGTGGCTCATTTCGTGGGATCGGCCCAAGCCGACGTCAGTCCAGGCCGACTCGGCGGTCGCCCATTGCAGCAGGGCTTGTGAGGGCGTGCTCCATCGCCACCGCTCGCAAGCCGCTGACAATCTTGGAGATGCGTGCCTGTCGGGCCTCGCCGATCCGTGCCACGGCGGATACCGTCCGGATGATCGGGGAAGCCAGCGGGTGCAGGCTCAGGCCGGCTGTGCTGTCGGGCAGCGCCATCCGCGGTACTGCGGCGATTCCGGCTCCGGCGGCGGCGAGGGCTGTCAGTACGGTGAAGTCGGTGGCGACCGCGAGTGGCTCGGGGACGAGTCCGGCTGCCCCGCACGCCTGGCGGATCAATTCGTGGCAGGTGGCCGGCGGACTGGGCAGCAGCCACTGGGCGTCGTGCAGGTCGCGCAGGTCGACAGGCCGGTCCTGAGCCAGGCCACGGCGGGCGGCCTCGTCGAGGTGCAGGGCCAGCACCACGGGGTCGTCGGCGAGGCGTGTGATCGTGCAACCGTCCGGGACGTTGGGCGGCGCCAGGGTATAGGAATAGACGACCACGACATCGGCCTGGCCACTGCGGAGGACCTCCAGGGCTGCCTCCGGCTCGCCCTCCACGATGCGCAGCTGCTGCGGGAAGTCAGGATCGGCTTGCAGCCGGGCCCAGAGTCTCGGTAGGAGCACCCGCCCCGCAGACGGGAACACGGCCATGGTGACGGTCCCGGTATGACCAGACCGCCAGGCCGCCGCCACGTCGGCGTCGACGGCCGCGAGACTGCCCAAAATCACCTCGGCGTGCTCCACCAGCCGACGCCCGGCTGCGGTGGGCCGCAGGGTCCGGCCCTGCTTCTCCCAGCAGCGGCACCCCCGCCTCCCGCTCCAGCGCCGCCAATTGCTGCGACACGGCCGGGCCGGTCAGGTGCAGAGCCTGCGCGGATAGTGGCGGGCCTTGGTGGCCTGGTCGGTGGGGTCGGCGGCCCATCGGCGCATGTGGTCCACGGCCCGCTGCGGCCGGTAGCCGTCGAGAGCGGTCAGCGCGTATCCGTCCCGGGCCAGGACGCGCGCGGCCCAGCTGAGGGCGAGGGCGGCCGGGAGGGGCAGGACGCAGGTGGCGTTCCGGTAGCCGTCCAGGGGGCTGCCGACGAAGTTGTCGCTCCCGGTGTAGCGGAGGTCCTGCCGGATGGTCGGGGCGACGTCGGCCAGGGCGATGAAGCCGGCGGGCGCGCGGTCGGTGGGCATCGGGCCTCAGGCTCCTCGGGTGGAGTACGTCGGTGGGGTCCCGGCCGGTTGTCGGGCCGTGGGCATCGTCGGCACCGTGGGCGGGCCGGTCGTGGCCGGGGCCGCCGGTGGTGGCCATGGGCTGGGCCCGTCCACGCCCGAGGGCGTAGGCCGACTTGTGCCGGAGGCGCCCAGCCCCCCGTCCTTCCGGTCCTTCCGATGTGGTCGGCTCCGTCCCCAGCGCCGGGCGGCGGGGCGTTCGATCAGGAACCAGCTGAGCGTGGCGCAGACCACGGTGAGGACGACCGCCAGCACGGGCCCGGCGATCGGGTGCCAGGGTCGCAGCCACAGCGTGAGGGGGTAATTCCACAGGTAGGCGGCGTAGGAGATAGTGCCGAGGTGGGCGAGGAGAGTGAGGACGCGCCCGCTCGGGGTGCGGTCCCGGGTCCATCGGCCGAGGATCACGAGGGTCAGGACGGCGATGGCCAGGCCGGTCCACGGGTAGGTGACCGCGTGCGAACGCCAGGGCACCACCGAGGCCAGGACCAGCAGCCCGACGGCGATCGTCCGGCAACTCGACCTCACCATGGCCGCAGCCTCCGCCGTCTCCCTGACCCTGGCCCTCCCTCTCGCCTTGTACGGAGCCGACCTCCTCGGCCGCCGACTGCGCCGCACCTCGCGGACCGCAATCCTGATCAGCGCGGGCGACCTCGATGCCCGCACCGGACCCACCCGGGGCAACGACGAGGTCTCCGACCTCGCCCGCGCCGTCGACAGCATGGCCGACGACCTCGCCCGCCGACTCCGCGACGAACGCCGCTTCACCGCCGACGTCGCCCACGAACTGCGCACCCCCGTCACCGGCCTCCTCTCCGCCATGGACCTGCTGTCCGCCGGACGCACCGAGGACATCATCCGCGCCCGCGTCCGCACCCTTCGCGACCTCGTCGAGGACCTCCTGGAGATCTCCCGCCTCGACGCCGGCTCGGAAACAGCCATCCGTACCCCGGTGCCCCTCGGCACGGTGGTCGGAGACGCTATCGCCCGCACCGGCCACCAGGTCCGGCTTCGACTCCTGCCGGCGGAGCCCGCAACAGGCCCCGTAGTGGAGAGCGACCCGCGTCGCCTGGAACGGGTGATCACCAACCTCGTGGCCAATGCCCACCGGCACGGGGCCGCCCCCGTGGAGGTCACCATCGAGGCCACGGATGAGGGAGCGACGATCACGGTCCGCGACCACGGCCCCGGCTACCCCGAAGACCTCCTCGCCGAAGGCCCCAGCCGCTTCCGCACCGGCGCCGCCGAACGCGGCAGCCACGGCCTCGGCCTCACCATCGCCCTCGGCCACACCCAAGTCCTTGGCGGCACCCTCACCCTCACCAACGCCCCCGACGGCGGCGCCAACGCCACCCTGTACCTTCCCAGCTGATCCGAGCTGGCGAGAATCACCCCGTGTCCCGCACCAGCAAGACGGGCAAGGAATACCGCGCTCTCCGAACAGAGTGCGCTGTATGACGTCAACGACGCTAGAAACACCGGCACTTGGCTCTCAACGACGTTGCGCCTGATTGCGCGAATTCACCCCAGGGCGTCGATCGCAGTGCGCGCCACGATGGACGCCGCCCACGGCGGGAGAGCGAACGGCTGGCAGTCCGGTCGGGTGCGGTCAGGGTGTGATCAGGGAGCGAGCACGACCGTCTTGCCGGGCAGCCGCCCGGCGCCGGCGTCCTCGTGCACGGCGGCCAGCTCGGCCACCGGGCGGTGGGCGGCGACGTGGAGCCGGAGCTTGCCGGCATCCACCTTGGCGACCAGCTCGGTCAGCTGGGCTCCGTCGCTGCGGACCCACAGGCTCGCGCTGCGCACCCCCCGGGCGGGGTTCTCGGGAATCGGGCCGGCTGTGCTGGCGGCGACCCCGCCGTCGGCGACGTAGTTCGTCAGCTGCGCGAGCTGCTCCGGGGGGACGCGCACATGGTTCACCACGACCTGGAACGGACCGCCCACGGCGGCTGGACCCGCGGCGAGGTCGAGGGGGCCGACGATCCGGTCCGCGCCGTAGCCCCGAAGGCGGTCGGCGTGCTGCGGCGCGTCCACCGCGGTCACGTGCGCTCCCGCGTCGACGGCGAGCTGCACCACGAGGCTGCCCACCGCGCCCCCCGCCCCGTTGACCAGGACGGTCTGACCGGGCTTCAGCTCGGCGAGCTCGAACGCCGTCTGCCAGGCCGCCAGGCCGGTCAGCGGCAGCGCCGCGGCGTCGACCAGCTCGGTCGTCTGGGGCGCCGGGGCCAGGGACTCGGCCGGGGCGAGCACGTACTCGGCGGCCCCGCCGGCGGAGTCGAGGGGCAGCATCGCCACAACTCGGTCGCCGACCTCCAAGCCCGTCACGTCCGCGCCGAGTTCAGCGACGGTGCCCGCCAGGTCGATCCCCGGCACGTACGGGAGAGTGATCGGGATCATCTCGGCCAGGACACCGGCGCGGATATGGTCGTCGACCGGGTTGAACGACGTGGCCGCCACCCGCACCAGCACCTGCCCGGTGCCGGGGACCGGACGGTCGACGTCCTCGTAGCGCAGGACCTCGCTGCTGCCGAACTCGTGGAAACGCATTGCCTTCATGGCACTTTCCTCCAGTGTGCATTGATGCCATCGCCAAGGGATGAGGCGATCAGGCGGGCAGGTGAAGCGCGTCGAGGTGCCTCGTGGTGGTCACCGAAATCAGCTCCTTCACTTGCCTTGGCAAGTACTTTCACTTGCCAAGGCAAGTGAAAGGTAGTTCATCGAGGGTTGCCTAGGCAAGTGATGAGAGTTGCCCGGGCAAGTATGATGGGCCTCATGGACACCCAGTCACCCTGGCTCGACGACGACCAGCAGGACCTGTGGCAGGCGCTCCTCACAGTCGTCATCGCCCTCCCGGCGGCCCTCGACCGCCAGCTGCAGCGAGACGCAGGCATCTCCAACTTCGAGTACGGGGTTCTGGCCCGGCTGTCGATGGCCGACGAGGCCACGATGCGGCTCAGCGACCTGGCCCGGGTCTGCGACAGCACCCAGCCCCGCCTGTCGAAGGTGATGGACCGCTTCGAAGCCCGCGACTGGGTCGCCCGCCGACCCGACCCCAGCGACGGTCGATACACCCTCGCCACCCTGGCCGACGCCGGTCGGCAGAAGCTCGTCGAGAGCGCACCGGAACACGTCGCGCAGGTGAAGCGGCTCGTGTTCGATCCGCTCAGCGCCGCTCAGCGCCGCCACCTCGGGGCCGCACTCACCCGCATCGCCGCTACCGTGCGCCGGGAATTCGAAGGAGGCTGAGCGCCGTCCTCAGGCGGGGTCTTCCGTCAGCTCTGCGACGCCAGTGATGCGGTGCATTGGGGAAGGTGCGGACCTCGTCGGCGGTGTGGTCGTATGCCGCCAGGGGTCCCAGACTGGTGAGGTCGCAGGATCCAACGGATACGCCTTTCACCTGCGCTTATGGAGATGCTTGAGAAGGGATATCCGCAGGTGACTAACGTGCCTGACAGGCATGTTCCTTCGGAGCCCACTTGCCTCACATGCCTGACGCCTTCTCGGCACCCCAGATAGAGGACGCGCCCAGCGGCTGGATGCAGATCACCTCGACTTCGGAGTGGCGGTCTGCTCTCGCCCAGCCGATGAACGCCGTACCCCTGGCAAAGAGAGCGTTGACGACCGCTTCTCCGCCTGCTCCCTCTGGCCAGGCTCTTCTCGATCCGGTCAGTTGACTTCCTGAAGGGGTTGCATCCTGCCCGTCGCCACGTAACGTCCCCAGCAGCGACCCCCGCACGGGAGGAGAGATCGGCATGTCCGACGATGAGGCACGGCGCGTTTTCCAGGTGGTCGACTCGTTCGAGCCCGGCAAGTTCGCGCAGTTGCTGGCGGAGGACGCCAGGATGGTGTTCGGCAACGCCGAGCCCATGGTCGGACGCAACGCCATCGCCGAGGGGCTGCGGATATTCTTCGCCACCATCGCGGGCCTCGCGCACAGACTCGTCAGAACGTGGCAGGTCGACGCCGACACCATTGCCGAGACCGAGGTGACCTACCGGCGGCTCGACGGCAAGGACGTCAGCGTCGTGGCCGTGTCGATCTGGCATACCCGCGACGACGGTCTGATCTCGGACTACCGCATCTTCGTCGACCTGGCGCCCGTCTATTCGATGTAGAGCCACGTCTACTGCGGTGCCTGCGAACTTACGGCGGCGAGTGCGTCGCCGCCTTCACCACCACCATGTGGGGCAGCCTCCTCCTGCTCGCCGTCACCTTCCTGCTGCCGCGAAAGGGGGCCGTATCCACACCAGCACCTGCCTAGCGGCAACTCCGCCTGCTGCGTCCGTCTTTCCGTCGGCGTCCCCATGAGCCGGGCACTCGCGCACGGCGCCAGCACTTGAGGGGCCAGCACGCGCCAGTGCCTGGTGATGATAGGACGGGAGGATCGATCTATACAGACGCGACCGGCGCGTGGTGTCCTCAGTCTGCCGGCCGAGCCCCATCGGGCGGTGAGACAGTCGGGCCAGGGCTATCGGGCTGCGCAGCAGATTGCTGTTCGCGCAGCAGAGCCACGGCCACGGCCGCGGCGGTGACGGCCTCTTCGCGCTGCTGCTGGGCGACTTTCAGCGCGGCCGTGAGGTCGGCGAGTTCGCCGCGCAGCCGTTCGGCCTGGCCAACGGCTGCAGCTCTGACCTGGTCGGCGTCGGCGAAGGCCCGTTCGGCAACTGCAGCCGGCTACCTGACGGGCTGTGGGAACTCATCAAGACCACGCCACGCACCGAAGGCGCCACCTACACGCGCGACCAACTCCTCACCGCTCGCAACGCCTAATCCCCGGCGCTGCCCGCCGGATCAGCAGTGCCCCTGGCGCCAACCTGGCCGACGCCACAATCTCAACCATGACCTTCCGCGACCTGCAAGCGACCCGAAGATCCTGGACGATCTGCGTGCCGCTGGTCTGCGCAACACCGCCCGCCTTCCCCTCACCGCGACCGCGACCGCGCTGAAGGACCTCGGTCGGCAGATCGCCTGACGTGCCGCGTCAAACCGGCGGCCCCACCGCTTGCTCACTACCCTGGCATCCAGACCTGGCCCGCTCAGATCCGAGGGAAACGCCACCATGGCTGACACTCACGACGCCATCACTCTTCTCCTCAACCGAGGGGTGCGAGGGGGAGTGTTCCCCGCCGCTGTGTGGGCCACAGGCGGCGCCAACGCCACACTCGACTGCGGCGCCCACGGACAGGCCAACCCGACCGACCCCACCACGACGGTGCGATCCGACACCCTCTGGGACATCGCCAGCCTCACCAAGATTGTCGCGGTGTGGGCGGTCATCGGCACTCTGTGGCACGAACAGCAACTCCCGCTGGACGACCCACTGCACACCTTCTGGCCCGAGGTCGCCAGCCACCCGCTCGGCCAGGTCACCGCCCGGCACCTCCTCACCCACACCGCGGGCGTGCCACTCCGCGCCAACCTGAAGAACCTCTACGGCACCAACCCCCAAGCCATCCGCGATGGCGTCCTGCGCGAAGAACTGCACCGCAAACCGGGCACCGCCGTGGAATACACCGACCGCGCCCCACTCATCCTGGGCTTCCTCGCCGAGCACCTCACCACCCGCACGCTGGACCAACTCGCCACAGAACGAATCTGGCAGCCGCTGGGGATGACGGACACCCGGTTCGGCCCGCTGCCAGTCGGCGATCGGAGCCGGTGCGCACCCACCGAATTCGCCCCCGAAACCGGCACCCACCTCCAAGGCGTCGCCCACGACTACTCCGCCCGTCTCCTGGGAGGCGTGTGCGGCATCGCCGGCGTCTTCACTACCCTGCGGGACCTAGCCCGCTTCCTGGAACATCTCCTGGCCCCCGGCCCTGATCCCGACCGGGTCGGGTTCGGGCCCGCCTGGGTAGCCGAGTCTCTGCAGGTCCACACCAGTGATCTCGACCAACCCCGCGGCCTTCTCTGGCACCCCGCCCCCGGCGCCGGCCCCGAAGAGGACATCTACGTCCACTATGGCTTCACCGGCACTGCCATGTGGCTCTCACCGAAGCAGCAACGATGGGCTGTCCTACTCACGAACAAGCTCTACAACAGCCGCGACCGCGACCCGTTGATGAGCATCCGCAACGTCTTCCGCGCGTTCGTCTTCGACGGGTGCAGCTCCGGCTGAGTGAGCCTATGAGCTGGGCAGTTGAGGGCTGGGCTGTTTGAGCTTCTACCGTGGGTGCAGGCGGTATCTGGGGCTGATTGAGCTGGGGTCGTTCAGCTACCTGGCGACTGCACGGTCAGCGGCGGGGTATTTGCAAGAACTCAAGGTTTTCGATCATGACGTCGGCGGCCTCCTCCGATCCTACGCTCAGGAGCCAGTCGACGAACCTCCAGCCGTACTCCTCCATGGGGCTGCGTTCAAACTCGGGCGGCGTAGGGCCGAAGTTGCGTTCCAGCCAGGCGATATACGCCTGACGGGTCTCGATGTACTCCTGGCGTGTAGGGGCGGGGACATCGGGATCCTCGACGGCGAGGTCGTAGAACAGATCCTGCAGATTGTGCGCGGTGACGTAGAGGTCCCCTTCGTCGCCGAAGAAGATGACGGGGAGGGCGGCAAGGTCGGTCCGGTCGTCGCACCGCCACAGCGCATAGAAGGAGCCCGACGAGGTGGCCTGAGCGAACGGAATCACTCGGTCATGGAACTGCTGGCTGTCCGAGTCTGACCAGGATGAATCGTTGTTGTACTCGCGCAGTTCAAATCCCGGCGAGTAGAAGTCCGTGCACTGATCATTAAACTCCTTGAGGAGATTCAGCTCGGCTATCGGCGAGTACGTTTCACGCATGGGGCACCCTTGGGAACGGCTCAACCAGGCAGGACGACTACTATAGGGTGATCTTTCTGGCGACTCTGCGACAAAGCACACGACCAGCACGAACACCCACTCAGCGGTCTTCTGACGACGGGCTACACCCGTCTTCGACTGATGGCCTGTCGGCCTCGTCAGAACAGACCGGCCTGCACGTTCTTCTCGCGTGGTGGCTGTTTCGGCGCCAGGCCGCCGACGGCGTCGACATCGTGCAAGGACTGCCAGCGAGTGCGGCCGCCGTCGGCCAGCAGGCGCCGCAGGAGTCGCACGGTCACGTCGGCGTCCGGCAGGGCTCGGTGACGGCCTGCCGGACGGGGAATGCCCAGATGCGCGAGCAGCGTGTCCAGGCTGTGCGAGGACAACCACGGATATGGCCCGTACCTCCCAAAGCTACGGCGAGCCGCCACCCGATGATCCTTCAAGCCAATTTGTGTGATATGCGAAGTCCGGCACCCACGCGGCGACCGAGGACGATGAGGAGCGGCTGGCGCAGCGGCTGGCTGACGAGGTCTGCCCGATCGAGACGAGCCGGGATCGCCTGGCGCAGGCAGTGCGGGAGCGGTGCCGGAGTACGAGCATCGAGTCGCCGACCAGCGGCCAGGTGGAACGGGTCGTCGATTCGGCATGCCGCCGTTTCGAGGAGGACTTCGCCGAGCAGGTGATGGAGCGGCTGGGACCGTCGGTGTGCGCTCGTCTGGAGGACTTGCTGGGCCGGCCACACGTGCTGGCTGAGTTGAAGTCCGATCCTCAGGTGCCACCGGAATACGGCAGAAACGGGCCGCGCTCTTGATCATCGGTCGTAGATTCCGGCGTTCGGAAAACGTTCGATAGATGAACACCCGCGGCTCCCAGCCACATGGGGGCATGGGGCGGCTCACCCAAGCCATCCCATGCCCACCGCCCGCATCGGCCATACCGGGGCAACGCGGAGGACGGCACGTCGACGCCGATGCTGCTGGCCCGCTCCCAACACGCCTCGGTCCCTGGAGCGACACGCCCGTCCCGGCGTCGACGCGGTCGCCCAGCACGTCGCCGAGCGCGAGCCGCCGTTCGCTGGAACCGCTGACGGGCTACAAGGTCATTCCACGGCGGGCTTTACAGCCAACCTTGGTTGGAGCCCAAGAAGAATGATCAACCAAAGGCTGTTCCTCACGACCGGCCGGGGTCGCCACCGACACCGCAGGTCAACGACAAGCTCAGCGGAAGTCGTCCGAGTGGTCGACGGCCCACTGGGCGTAGGTGTGCGCCGGCGTCCCGGTGATCTTTTCGGCGATGACGGAGGTCAGGGCCGGGACGCCGCTGGCGGCGGCCCACTGACTCACGATTGCCTCGGCCACGACCGGAGGCCATGTTCTGCCCATTTCCGCGCGAGCCTGCTCGTCGGAGACGTGTTCGATCCGGATGCGGCGGCCGAGGACCTCGCCGATGTACTCGACCTGCCGTTGCAGGGTCAGGGACTCGGCTCCGTAAATGGTGTATGCCTGGTGCGAGTGGCCCGGTTCGGTCAGGGCGGTCACCGCAAGCGCCGCGATGTCCTTCTCGTGCACCGGTGCCGACTGTGCGAGCGGATAGGGAAGACGGACGACGTTGTCCGTCCGGATCGATTCGGCCCACCAGGTGCGGGTGTTGGTCGCGAATGTCCCCGGCCTGAGGAACGTCCAGTCCATGCCGGACCGTTGGATGGCCTGCTCGATCGTGCGGTTCAGGCGGGGGACCGGGTGGTCGGCGTCGGGGCTCAGGACTGATACCGACGAGAGCAGAACCACCTGCCGGATCCCCGCGGCTGTGGCCGCCGCAGCGACCTTCTCGATGTCGTAGGGCTTCCGGGGGTCGAGCATTCCGTAAAGGAACACCCTGTCGGCACCGTCGAGCGCTGCGGGCAACGTCTCGGGACGCTCCAGGTCGGCGGCGACTGCTTCCCACCCGGGTGTCAAGCCCGCGGCTGGGGTCCTGCTGACTGCTCTGACCTGCTCACCGGCGGCCAGGAGGCCATCAACCACGTGACGACCGACGTTACCGCGAGCGCCGAAGACAACTGCCACCATGACGGGGCCTCCTGTTGGTTGTGGACGTGAATGGCTGCACAGCCGGCGATGCCGTGGAGACCCACTTTCGCCACGGACATGTCGACAGTGCGGGACGTGTTGCTGCCACGCGGATGACGGTCCGGCGTCAGCGGGCTTGGCCGTCGGCGATGATGTGGGATCAAGTCGAGAGCCGGAGCTGCGTTGACCGGGCGTGGACGGGCGCGGGACATCGCTGCGCCGAACGGTCGACCGCGAGTGACGTAGGTGAGGGGTGAGGGGTGAGGGTCTGTCGTTGTCGGCGCGAGCGCCGTAAGCGGGCCTCCGTCGCCGGTCAGGGCTGGATGTTCTCCAGGTCCTCCAGGAGGCTGGGGTGCTTCGGCTCCCAGCCGAGGGTCTGCCGGGTGTGGGCGCTGGACGAGGGCTGGTCGTTCGCGAAGATCGGGCCGAGAGGGCCGTACGTCTGTGACGGCACTGACTCGACCGGCAGGCCCAGCCGTCGGCCGATGACCGCGGCGATGTCCCGCACCCGGTCCCCCTCGTCGGCCACGGCGTGCCAGACACTGCCGGCTTCCGCCTGTTCCAGGGCGAGCCGGAAGAGGACTGCCGCGTCGAGCGCGTGGACGGCCGGCCAGCGCTGTGTGCCGTCGCCCGGGTAGCCGGACACCCCGGTCCGGCGTGCAATGCCGGTCAGCAAGCCGGCGAACCCGCCCGTGCCTTGGTTGTGGACCGTGCGTGGCAGGCGTACGGCCGTGCTCCGGACCCCGCGCGAGGCAAGGCCCAGGACCGCCGTGACCGCGCGACCGCGACCACCGACCGGCCCGTCGGTCGGCAGCGGGTCGGCCTCGGTGGAGACGCGGCCAGGCATCTGGGGCGTACCCGAGACGGTCACGAAGGGGCGGTCGCTGCCGACGAGTTCCTCGCCGAGGGTCGCGAGGGCGGCACTCTCCTCGGCGACATTCTTCGCGAGGGCCTCGGGGCTGCTGAAGTCATTGCCGAATGCCAGGTGGATGACCCCGTCGGCCAGAGCGACGCCGGCACGAAGGACGTCCAGATCGGCGAGGGCTCCCCGGAGCGGCTCGGCGCCAGCCGCCTCGGCAGCGAGCGCGGACGCGTCGGAACGGGCGAGTGCGAGGACGGTGTAGCCGTTGCCGAGCAGTTCGGCGACAACAGTGGACCCGATCAGACCGGTGCCGCCGGTGACGAAGACGCGCATGGAAACCTTCCCGCAAGTGATGGGACTCTTGTCCCGTCACACGCTACCAGGGTTACGGGACAAGAGTCCCATCACATATGCTGGCCCCATGGGTAGGTGGGAACCAGGCGCACGCGAACGCCTCGTCGTGGCGGCAGTCGACCTGTTCACCGAGCAGGGGTACGACGCCACGACGGTCGCGCAGATCGCCGAGCGCGCCGGGGTCACCAAGAGCACCTTCTTCCGGCACTTCCCCGACAAGCGCGAGCTGCTGGCGGCCGGACAGGAGACGCTGAGTCGGCTGCTGACCGAGGGAATCGCTGAGGCGCCTGGTGACGCCAGCCCGCTCGAGGCGGTCGCTGTCGGTCTTGAACGCGCGTCGAGCGCGATGGGCCCCATGAATCGCGAGCTCGCCCCGCGCCTGAAGGCGGCCGTCGCCGCCAGCGTTGAGCTTCAAGAGCGTGACGCCCTCAAGACCGTCAGCCTCGCGGCCGCGATGACGAGCGCCCTGGTCGCCCGCGGCCTACCAGATCCGACCGCGGCCCTCGCGAGCGAGCTGGGCGTCCTCGCCTTCAAGCGCGGGTTCGCCGAATGGTCCGAGGGCGACCGTGACGGCAAGGACGAGCTCGCCGGGTACGTCCTGGCGGCCCTGGACGAGCTGCGTACGGTGAGCGCATCGCTGGGCTGATCGGACAGATCCGGGGTTGAGATGCCCAGGGACGGCCATTAGCGCTATCCAGCAGCAACAAGGCGTTCCGGAAGCTGTGGCCGTACGTCGCTCCAGGACGTCGGGTTGCGGAACGACTTTCGGAACGAGGGGTGTACAGCCAGGGTCAGGCGGCCAGGTCCACGGCGGTGAAGTCGACCTCTTTGAGCACCGGGTTGAAGGCTGCGGGGATGACCGCGAGTTCGTCGGTGGCGTAGGCGTCGAACCGGGTGATGTGGGAGCGCAGGTAGGGCGACAGGTGTGAGCGGTCACTCAAGATGTTGATGAAGGTGACATTGGAGGTCGTCGACGTTCCTACTCCTCGTCGCCGAGGATGATCACAGCGGAACTGCGGGGAAGTCTCGTAGCCGCTCACTCAGCCTGTCACCTCGCGGGCGAAGCTCGGTTCCGCCGCCTCCAGTCGCGGTACCGCGACGCCCAACCGGCGTGCTTCCGCCAGGGTGTCTCGGCAGATCTCACGCGGCTCCTCGGCCTCGGGGTCGGAGTGCGCCTCGAAATTCACGCGCGCCGGCGCGAAATGAGTGAGCAGCCAGGCGAGGACGGGGGCCGTCAGCCAGGTGGGCGCACGGAACGGAAGCACACGGCGCCGGTGACGTCGCAGGTCGACGCCGCGCGCCTCGAGGAGCGGCAGCAGCTCACGGCTGGCCAGCAGCGCCTCGCGCAGGTCGCCCGTCGCCCCTGCCAGCTTGGCCAACGAGCCCAGCCTCAGGCCCTGCGAGTGCAGGCCGGCGTCCGACACGAAATGGATCCACAGCCAGCCGCGGAAGTCGGGTTGTTCCTGGAGCCGGAACCCGGCCTCGCGAAACGCCTGGCGCACGGCCCGCTCACGTTCGGTCGGGGACCGGCCGAAGGTGCCGAAGACGACCGACGGCAGCAGTGTCCCGCGTAGCACGCCGTCCTCGCCGAAGCCGCCGCCGGCTTGGGGAAAGCCCCAGGCGACCTGGTCGCCGGGAAGAGCGCCGATCGCTTCCAGCGGCTCGGACCAGATGTTGCCGAAGACCAGCACCGTCGCTTTGCCGACGCGCGGTGCCAGGAAGGCCGCGGCCTCCGCGAAGCGGTGGTGCTGCACGCTCAGCACGATCAGGTCGAAGGTGTGGTCTGGCTCCAGCTCCTCGCGGTAGCGCACCGGCCACTTCTGGACGATGCGCTGCCCCCACACCCGCCGCCGCGCATCGAGTAGATCGAGGTCCATCGCTTCCCCGTACGCCGCCGTGCGGCCCGGCCGGACGTAGAACTCGACGTCGTGTCCGGCTCGTTCCAGGGCCCAGCCGTACATGGTGGCGATCACGCCTCGGCCGAACATCAGGATCTTCATGCGTCACCTTGTGGGATACAATCAAACCGGAGATCATCTCCACTTTCGACAATATGGAGGTAGTTTCCGTTTGTCAACGCGAGGTAGCGCATGAACTCCGCCAAGCCGCTGCGTGCCGACGCCCAGCGCAACCGCGAGGCATTGCTCGCCAAGGCCCGGGAGGTCTTCGACGCCGGAAGCTTCTTCGACCTGCGCTTCGATGATTTCGCCCGCCTGGCCGGTGTGGGCACCGGCACGCTGTACCGCCACTTCCCCACCCGGGAGGCGCTAGCCGAGGCGGTCTACCACGAGGAGGTCGCCACGCTGTGCGACCGCGCCCGCCAGTTGCAGGCCACGCTGCCCGCGGAGGAGGCCTTGGCGACCTTCCTGCGTGGCATGGTCGGCTACATGGATGCCCACCAGGGCCTCGCCCGGACGCTGGCCACGCTCATGGCCACCGGCTCAGGTGCGCTCGCCGAGGGTAGTCGGGCGCTGGAGCAGGCTGTCACCGACCTGGTGGCCGCCGCCGTGAAGGACGGCGCCGTCCGCGACGACGTGGGTGCCGGTGCCGTCATGATGGCACTGCATGGCATCGGTGCGGCCCATGACCGCCCCGGTTGGCGGGCCGAGGCCGACGGTGTCATCACCCTCGTGCTGGACGGGCTGCGCCGGTCGTACTCAGGCGACAGTCAGCGCGAGCACGAGCAGGAGAGTGTCGGTGAGTTGAAGTGAGAATACCTTTCTGACCAGGGAAAATGGGACTTGTCTAGGGTTCCGTTTTCACTGTCAGGAAGGCATCCCGTAGATGCAGTTCAAGCACGCTCCCCAGGCGGTGTCGGCCGCGGGCCTGGTGCCGGTGATGCGGCTCGCTCACACCGCTGGGCTTGCGGGCCTGTCACGGGACAGTCTCACGGTGCCGGGCGACAGCGGCGCGAACGCGGGCGCGAAAGTTCGCGGCCCCGTTGCAGGAGGCAATCGAGCGGCACGTGGCCGGCCCGCAGGATGACGCCGCTGTCAGCGTTGAGCTGGAGGAGCTGCTGAAGCGCTATCCCGACAGCGGACGGCTGGTCCGCGATCGGGCCCTGCGCAGGAGCCGCCTGGCTGGCCTCCACCGCTCCGACAGCCTCATCGTGAACCCGCTGCCGCCCGTCCTCGGACTGGCGGACGGAAGCCGCGCCAACTACCTGTGGGACGAGCACGAGCGCCGGGTACGGCTGATCGACTGGGAAGACTTCGGCCGCAGCGACCGGGCGTTCGAGCTCGGCGAGGTCTGCGAGCATATCTCCCGCCTCGACGGCGTCCTGGACGCCGAGCAACTCCTGAGGCACCTCGATCTGACCCGGCAGAAGCCCAGCGGGTGCGCGATTTCCGCCGCCTGATCGCGTTGGGCTGGTTCCTCCAACTCGGCCCCGACGGGCCGGCGACACCGCACAACCCAGCCGGCACCCTGGACGGCAAGCCGAGAAAATTCTGCACTTGCTCGGTTGACCAGCAGCACAACTGCCCGCCGCACTCCTCGAAATCGCCGCCGGTCCCCGAGAGGAGGATCTAGGCGGCGGCTCAGACGCCATCCTCATCCACAGGGGTGGCGGGCCGGCCCTCGGAGAGAGGCAGCGGCACAAGCGGCCGCAGGCCCTTGTCCGGGGCCGAGGAGGCGATCGCATAACGGCCCAGGCAGTTGAGGTGGGCGTGGCCCAGCGGAGTCGCGCCGCGCGGACGGTCCAACGGCGGGGAGATCCCCGCCCCCTAGCCACGCACCGCCCCACACGGCCGAGCGGTCACGGTGCCGCCGGGTGCCGCGAACCTGGATGCCCCATCGCGCCATCCAGTGATCTTGTACGTGGGCGGCGCTCCATAAGGCGCGGGACGGCAGGATCCGGTCGGTTAGCCGTCACGGCTGGCGAGCGGCCAGCGGCGCGACGTTGCCGCCAGGCGCGGGTTTTGCAGGCCGGTGAGCAGTACCGGGCGTCGGCGCGCGCCTCCAAGGGCAAGAACTCGCAGCAAACCCGGCAGAACCGGGCCGCGTCCGGGTAGGCGCTGGCCATGGCCGCCCACCAGTCACCGGTCACCGAGGACCAGCAACCGCGAGACGCACCTGTGGGACTTGGCTCGGCAGGCATCGCAACAGAACCGCGCGTCGGCGCGGGTACCCGGAGCGAGCAGCGGTGAACGTCGTGGTGGTGCCGGCCGCCGCGGTGGCGGTGGTGCACGTCCTGGCTCTGGACGGGCCGGTCGCCTACGGGATCGTGCTGGCCGCAGCCGCGCCCGGCGGGGGCACCGGCACGCTGCTGACCTACCACGCCCGCGGCGATCTGGCCCTGGGGGGTGAGCCTGCAGGGCGGCCGCGACTACCAGGCCACGCTCGCCGACGACCTCATCCGGTGGCGGGGACGCCCTCACCGGCCGTCCCGGCGTGACGATCCGGGTCTACGACGCCGACAACCACCTCTTCTTCCCCCGGCATCGGCCCATCCACGCCGTCCGAGTACGAGTCGGCGCAGCACATGGACCCGGCGGTCGTCGCGGACGTCGCCGCCTGGCTGACCGCCGGGAGATCCTGACGCGGCGGGCTCAGGGAGCCGTGGACTCAGCGCGTCGCTCGTAGCGCGAGCGGGCCAGCTGGTAGGCCGCGGACAGCAGCTCGCGGGTCGCCGCCTCCGTACGCGGGCCCGGGTTCACCACCGCCAGCCAGCCGACGGTGCCGTAGACGGGGTGCGCGATCACGGTGTCGGTGGCGCTGGGGTCGACCTCGGTGGTGGCCGGTTCGCGTGGTGCGTGACCGGTCCACCGGGTGAACGTCTCCTTTCCCGCGGAGACGTTCACCCGGAAGGTGTCCGGCCGGTCCAGACGTGACGTCTCGTCGCCGGGGTAGTTCTTGGTCACGACCGTCGCGAAGGGCTGCGTCCTCGTCGGGGTGACGCCGTCAGGTGCGTAGTAGAAGAACGTGTCGCCCCAGCTGATCTCCGGCGAGCCGTCGCCGGGTCCCGGCCTGAGGCTCAGCACGCCGTCGAGGCTCTCCACGAAGCCGATGAGCTCATCCATGGTCATGTGCTCAAGCGTTACATTGAAGTCCTTGTGGAGACTTCAGGGCTGGAACCGCTGGGCGCGAGGGTGTCAGGTCTCAACTCGCCGCACCTGCGCACGGCCGACGTCGCGCGGCGGGCCGGCTACTCCGTCCAGCAGGTACGCAACCTCGAACGCGACGGCGTGCTGCCGCCGGCGGCGCGCACGGCCGCCGCCTACCGGATGTACGGCGAGATACATCTGCAGTCGGCGCTGGCCTACCGGGCCCTCGCAGCAGGCGTGGGCCCGGTCGAGGCCAAGAGGATCGTCCGGGCCGTCCACCGGTCGCCCGCCTCCCGGGTGCTCGCCCTCCTCGACGCGGCGCACGCCCGGCTCGACACGGAGCGCGCGGAACTGAGGCAGGCCGAGGAGGCCGCCCGGGCGATCTCCAGCGAGCCGATCGAGGACGTACGCGCGTTCGACTCCATGAGCGTCTCCGAACTCGCCACCGCCCTCGGCGTGCGCCCTTCGACATTGCGGCACTGGGACGCGGAGGACCTCGTCGTCCCCGACCGCGACCCCGCGCGCGGAACGCGGCGATACACGCCGGCCCAGGTACGGGACGCCCGGATCGTGCACCAGCTGCGCAAGGCCGGCTACCGCATCGCCCCTCTCCGGGCCCTCATGCCGGAGCTGCGGCGCGCCCGCCGGTCGGACGACGTCGCCGCCGCGCTGGCTGCCCGGGACGCCGGCATCGCGGCCCGCTCCAGAGCGCTCCTCGACGGCGCCGCCGCGCTCAGCGCCGTCCTCTCGCTCGCCGCCTCGGCGCCGGCGGCCTTCGAGGAGCAGTAGGGGGCGCGCCTCCGCGGTTATCTTGGGTTCTTGGCCTCTTCCCGCAGGTCAGAGCCGGATGATCTTGTCAGGCATGGCGCCCATCCTGCCCTGCAGCCAGGTCTGCGTTGGGTGCGTATCAGGAAGCCGGTCGGCGCCGCGTGCCAGAACACTTGATCTTCGCTGTCGCCGATGTCCAGGCCGAGAATCCCCCGGCGTCCGTCCGCGGTCACGCCGGTTGCGACCGCGCATCAACACTGCGGGTGGAGACCCCGTGTACGTAGGCCTCCATCACCACCGCATACAACGCCTGATCGATCAGACGGTGAGGACGAGCTTGCCCTGGAGGTGACCGCTCTCGATCAGCCGGTGTGCGTCGGCGATGCGCTCGAACGGGAAGGTCTCCTGCACATGGACCCGGAGCTTGCCCTGTTCGACGAGTTCGACGAGGTGTCGCAGGGCGACCGGATCGGGGTCGACCGCGATGCCGCTGAAGTGCATGCCGGCCGCCTCGAACCTGGCGGCGAGCTCCGTATCCTCCTCGGCGACCGCCGTCACGAGGTGACCCCCCGGGCGGAGCACCTTGAGCGAGCGCTCGGCGGTGTCGCCGCCGAGCGTGTCGAGCACCACATCGATGTCGCTGACAACTTCGGTGAAGTCGACCGCCGTGTAATCAACGACCTCGTCGGCGCCGAGCCCCTCGACGAACTCCCGCTTGCTCCCGCTGGCGGTTGCGATCACGTGCGCGCCGAGCGATTTGGCGATCTGGATCGCGACGTGGCCCACCCCGCCGCCACCGCCATGGACCAGGACGCGGTCGCCCTCGGTCACGCCGCCGAGGTCGACGAGGCCCTGCCACGCTGTCAGCCCGACGACCGGCAACGCCGACGCCTCGACGTGTGAGAGCGACGCCGGCTTGCGCACCAGGTGCAAGGCCGGCGCTGCCACGATCTCGGCGTACGCGTTGGCCGCCCGCGGGAACAGCGGCATCCCGAACACCTCATCGCCGGGCCTGAACCGCCACGTCTGCGGCGCCGCATCGACCACGCCGCTGATGTCCCAGCCGAGGATGAACGGCGGCTGGCCGAGCAGCGGGAATTCGCCGGCGCGCAGGCGCGGTTCCAGTGGGTTCAGCCCGATCGCCTTGACCCGGACGAGGACCTCGGTCGGAAGGGGCCGGGGCTCGGGCGCGTCCACGATGGTGAGGACCTCTGGGCCCCCGAATGTGTGCTGGGTGATGGCTCGCATGACTCTCCTGGTTTTGGGTGTGAGAACGAGACGAGGGTTCCGACAGGAACCAGGTCCCGGTGATTTCTTTCTCGCCGACTGCCCGGCGCGTCCGGCGGTCCAACTGATCGCCGACAAGTGGACGGTGGTCGTGCTCTACGGCCTTGGCAAGGGCCCAGTACGCGAGCCGAGAACCAGCCAGGTGTTGACTTCCGCGGCTGGGCAGGGCGAGGGTGCGAGTGCCCCCTCGAGATTCATCTGATGCGACACACCTCAACGATGAACGCCACAACACAGGCGTACCACCGGTGTCGCGCCAGAATATTCCGATAACCCGCCAGCATTGGGTCTGCTGCCGAACCCACGAGCAGACGGGCCTGAGACCCCGCATCGCCGGCGACGCTCGTGGAATCGAACCCCGGCCAACCCCCGATCGGCCATGCCCAGAGACGTGCGGACGGGACTAGGGTGAGTGCCCATGACCGGACTTGTCCACGAGCCGGTGTTCTGGACCGACGATTCGGCGGTCTGCGAGCCCCTGGCCCACGGCGAGGACATCGCCGCGCACTTCCATGACTTCGGCCAGCTCAGGTACGCCGCCTCCGGAGCACTGGTCACTGCGACCAAGGTCGGCACATGGGTGGCGCCGGCGAACCGCATTACCTGGGTGCCACCTTTCTATGTCCACAGCAGTCGCTCGTACGGCGAGACCGATGTCCGACTGCTCCGGGTTCCGGCGGCACTGGTCGAGCAACTGCCAACGGAGCCCTCAGTGTTCGTGGCCAGTGCGCTGATGCGCGAGGCGTACCTGGCGATGATCGGCGACCACGACCCGGCCGACAGCCCCCGCGCCCGTCTGCTGCTCGAGGTCGTCATCGCGGAGCTCGCTCGCGCCCCGCAGGAACCACTGCGCCTCCCGGAGCCGAGCGACACTCGCCTCAAGGCCGTTACCGACCTGCTGCACGCCGACCCGGCCAGCCCGGCGACACTGGCGGAGCTGGGGCACAGAACCGGCTCGAGCGAACGAACCCTCAGCCGTCTGTTCAGCAGCGAACTGTCGATGAGCTTTCACCAGTGGCGCACGCTGCTGCGCATTCAGCGGGCACTGCTCGAACTCTGCGAAGGCACCTCGGTCACCGACACGGCGATACGCCTGGGCTGGGCCAACCCGAGCAGTTTCATCGAAGCCTTCACCGAGCTCGTCGGCCAGACACCCGGTCGCTACCGCTCTGCGGCACGCGCAGCTCACCACTAGCGTCAGCCTGGCGGGTCACCCGTAATTGTTGGCGGAACATCGGTGGCACGTCCCATCGTGCCATACCCATCGTTGAGGCATGCCTCATCCCGTCAACGTGCAGAGCGCTTCCGCTTCGGCAACTGCCACAACGGCCTCCTCCGGGGTGACGCTGGGCGACCTGATCGTGCAGGCCCTCACTCGGCACAGCTCGTCCGAGGCCTTCGTCGCCGGTGATCGGCGACTGACCTACGCTCAGGTCAGAGATCTCCTCTCGCAGTACATGACCGCGCTGGCCCGTCGCGGGGCGGGGCTCGGAGCGGGTGTCACGATGCTCAGTCCGAACATGCCTGAGTCATGGATCGTCCAGGCTGCGACGTACCTCTTGGGAGAGCGCTTCACCGGCCTTCAGGCCCTGGCCTCGGTCGAGGACCACATCGTCGTCTGCGAGGACGCGGAGGCCACGGTGTTGGTGGCGCCCGCGCCCCTGGAGGAGCACGGGCGCCACGTCCTCACCGAGGCCGGCTCGCTGAGACACCTGATGGTGATTTCGGCCGCAGGTGGCCTGCCTGAGGGCGAGTCTCACGGAGCTCGGCCTCTTGATGCCGGTCCGGCCACCGAGACGGACGTCGCATGGCTGCAGTACACCGGGGGGACGACCGGGAGACCCAAGGGCGTGATGCAGCCTCATCGGTCGATGGTGCAGATGGTCTATGCGCACATGGCCGACTTCGAACAGCCGCACTTGCCGCGGTACTTGGCCTCGGCTCCGCTCACCCATGCCACCGGGCTCGGCGTCATCCCCACGCTGCTTCGCGGGGGCACCGTCGTGATCGAGCAGGGCTTCGACCCCGGCCGATTCGGTCCGGCTGTCCACGTCCTGGTCACCAACGACGGTGGACCGCCGATCCGCCGAATCTCGGAGCTCACCGACGATGTGTGGCTCCAAGCCTTCGCACGCCACTTCTTCTACGTGGTCAGGTCCGTGCGCGCGACGCTGCCGCACATGACGGCCGAGGGCGGCGCATCCTCAACGTCGTCTCGGGTGTCGTTCGGCGTCAGGCCGTCGGCATGGCAGCGCCCGCGACAGTGTGGTCGGCCGTGATCGGCTACGCCCAGACCCTCGCCCTGGAGGTCGGGCCGCACAACATCAACGTCAACACCCTGATGTCCGGGTACTTCGACACCCCGCTCATCGAGAGAACGCTTGAGAGGCAGCCGGAGCTCTCCAAGGCTCGTCTGGGGAGCGGGCTGCCGATGGGACGCATCGGCGAGCCCCGCGAGTTCGCCGACCTGGTCGGTGCGCTCGTGTCACCGCATCTGAGATTTGTGACCGGCGCGGTGGTTCCGGTCGACGGCGGGGCCAGTATCGGGATGGGCGCAAGCTTCGATTCGCCGCCCGCCCCGGAGTGAAAGATCCGGCAGAAGCCGACGAAGTCCTCACTGACCGGGCTCAACACACTCGCGCGTGTACTTGGTGACAGCTTCCTAACGCGACTGGCCGTAGCGGCGATTACAGAGAGCTACTTTTGGGCTGGTCGCGTGGACCCGAGTGGGGGGCCGTATACATCAACACCCTGATGCTGCAGGACGTCCTGGCCGACCGCGAGTGGGCTGAGCTGCTCAAACCCGCCGACCGGCGCGGGCTGACCCCGCTGTTCTGGCAACACGTCCAGCCCTACGGCGAGGTACGGCTGGATGTGGCCAAGCGCCTTTCGCTCGGCGGCGCTGCGCAAGCTCCGGAGGCGGGCAACCCGGACTAGCTTCATGATCGTGGTAGGGGCGGTGCGCGCCCCTGGCAGGACGGCCGCCGGGTTCCGGACAATTGGCGTACGCAGACGAATCGAATCTGCCCTGTGGGCTTGACCTTGACGCTGCGTCAGCCCTCCATGCTGGCTGCCATGAGCAGCCCTCCCACAAGCAATCGGCGCAGGGGCCGGTGATCCACGTGCAGGTCTGGAGAAGTCGTACAAGGAGCTGCGTGTGTTGCGCGGCATGGACTTCGAGATGGCCGCTTGCGTGTCTTCTGCGAGTAGGCGCCGTCCGATTGGACGGGCCCAGGAAGGGCGCTGCCGCTACAGCAGAGCGCGGTGAACGGAACCCGATCCGCGAAGTCGTCCGGGCAGGCCCCTGTGGAGCTCGCCGAGGAGTCTCTTCGGAACCCCCCGGAGGGTCAGTGGATCAGTCCGAGCGGGAACGGCTGACCAACGCCATCGATGGCGGTACCCGGGCGACAAACCGTAACGAGAGAATGGATATCCGAATGACAGCCAATGAGAGCCGCGACAACGCCTCCGTGAGCGGCGGTGGTGACGATCTTGAGCACGGTGTGGCGGAAGGCTGGGGAAAGCTCGCTGACGCGTTCCGCGCGAACTTCGAGGCGCCTGGCGAGGTCGGCGCGGCGTGCAGCGTCTACGTGGGCGGCCGCCCCGTCGCCAACTTGTGGGGCGGGCTCGCCGATCGCGAGGCGAACCGGCCGTGGCGCAAAAACACCATCGTCCACGTCGCATCCACGACGAAGGGCGCTACCGCGATCTGTGCCCATCTGCTGGCACAGCGCGGTGAGCTGGATCTGGACGCCCCGGTGGCCCAGTACTGGCCGGAGTTCGGCGCCAACGGCAAGGAACAGATCAAAGTGCGCTGGCTGCTGTCCCACCAGGCCGGTCTCCCGCTCGTCGACGGACCGCTGACGTTCGAGCAGGCGTGCGCGTGGCACCCGGTCATCCGTGCACTCGAGGCGCAGAAGCCGCTGTGGCAGCCGGGCACCGAGCACGTCTACCACGCCGTCACCTACGGGTTTCTGGTCGGGGAGGTCGTGCGCCGGATCACCGGCAGGTCACTCGGCACGTTCTTCGCCGAGGAGGTGGCCGCCCCTCTCGGGCTGAGCGCCTGGATCGGGCTGCCCGAGGAACACGAGGAACGGGTGGCCCGGCTCCACTACGCCGCTCCGTTCAGCGTGGAGGAGCTGCTCGCCGGGATGATCGCGACGACCGGGCTCGATGCGGACACGGTCACCGCATGGGTCGAATCCATGTGGAGCCCGGGCTCGATCCAGATGCGCGCCGGCGAGCTCGGCGGCGCCTTGGACAACACGTCCGGGGAGTACATGTTGACGCGTGCCTGGCGCGCGGCGGAGTTCCCGGCCGCGAACATGCTCGCGGACGCGCACTCGCTGGCGCGGATGTACGCCGCCACGGTCAGCGACGTCGACGGAGTGCGGCTGCTCGATCCGTCAACGGTCGAGAGGATGACAGCCGTCCAGACCGACAAGACGCGGATGTACGGACTGCCGCCGGGCCTGGACATCCCGGCCGACCGCTCCTTCTACATGTCGTTGGGGTTCTGGCGAGCATGCTCTCCGGCGCCGATGGTCGGGCCGGGTTCGTTCGGCCACCCGGGCTCCGGCGGATCAATCGCCCTCGGCGACCCCGATGCCGGTGTCGGCTTCGGCTACGTCACGAACCTCTGGAACTTCCGGCCCGACGACCCGCGGGCGTCGAACCTGGCCAAGGCCGTCCGGTCCTGCCTTGGTTGAGACAGCCCGCGTGGGACGGACTCCAGGCGACGCTGCAGGAGCTGGCAGACCGGCATGACATCCCCTGCGCCGTGGTGGGCGTGGCCGAGAACCGACAGATCGAGGCCGCCGCCATCGCCGATCGCCTGATGCTGCTGTTCGTCTACGTGTTCGGCGGCGCTATCGACACAGGGTCGGTCTCGTATGTGAACCACCTGTTGCCCGGCATCCTGCTCATCACGATCGCGTCGGGCATCGCCTACACCGCCTTACGGCTCTTGATGAACATACAGGGCGGGATCTTCGAGCGCTTCCACTCGATGCCGATCGCACGCTCGTCCGTGCTGTGGGCGCACGTGCTGACCTCGCTGGTCACCAGTATGATCTCGCTCGCGGACGTCGTCGGCGCCCTCCTCATGGGCTTCCGCGCGGGCGCTGGAGTGCTGGCTTGGCTCGCGGTCGCCGTCATCCCCGGCCTGTCCGCGAAGACCGTGGATGGGGCGAGCGAATTCTCCTACCCGCTCATCTTCCTGCCGTTCCTCAGTTGGCCCTTCGTGCCCACCGACACCATGCCCGGCCCGCTGCGCGTCTTCGCCGAAAACCAGCCGGTGGCCTCCATCGTCAACACGATCCGCGACCTGCTCACGCAGTGACCGGTTGGCACCGACATCTGGACCGCCCTCGCTTGGTGCGTCGGCATCCGCATCGTTGCCTACATCTCCTACCGTTGCAGGATCTCCTGAGCTGGCGTCGACCGGGTCAGGGCGAGTTTGAGGGCAGGATCAGAGCATGCTGACAATCGGGCAACTGGCGGCTTATGCCGGCGTCACGGTGCGGGCGGTGCGGCACTATCACCAGATCGGACTCCTGCCCGAGCCGGAGCGGGATGCCTCGGGTTACCGGCGGTATGGCGCAACGGCAGTCGTGTCCCTCATCAAGATCCGCACCCTCGCCAACGCCGGCGTGCCGCTGTCTCAGATCGGTCAGATGCTCGAAGCCGAAGCATCGACCTTTACCGAAGCGGTCCAAAGGATCGACAGCAACCTGCGCGAGGAGATCGAACGGCTTGAGGCCAGCCGCAAGCAGATCGCGCAGCTCGCTTCCGGGGACAGTCTGGCGCTCCCGCCGGAGGTGGTCGCCTTTCTCGATCGGCTTCGGGAGATCGGGGTGTCAGAGCGGGTGGTGGAGGGTGAGCGGGACGGGTGGATCCTGGTTGCGGCTCGCTGGCCCGATCACATCCGCGAGGTTATGCCCGGGAAGTTCGCGCAGCTCGATGACCCGCGAATCGTTCGCCTCTATCGGATCCTGTCGGAGCTCTTGGAAAGCGGCGCAGGCGACGACCCGCGTCTGGAGGAAGCCGCCGACATCCTGGCCGGCCTGGCCGAGCAGGCATACACCTCCGGCAAGATGACGCGCCACGATCTAGCGTTTGACCTTATCGACGCACTTGCCGCCGAGTCCAACCCGCTGTCGGAGCGGATGCTGGACTTGATGCACGAGCGTGGCTGGTCCGGTTGGACCCGGCCGGAGCGGCTGGCGGAGCAGCCCGGCTAAACCGGGCGTCGACCTTCGGTAGTGATCGGTGACCGGCCCGATATCTTCACGGTGTCTTGGGCCAGCAACGCGGCCAGGTGGCTCTTCCATGCTTCGGCGAACGCGGTGGGCCTGCGCTGCTCGTCCTCCTGCTCGCCCACTGTCTGGTGGTACGCCTCCCGCACGATCGCCTGCGTGGCTGCCCGCCGCATGCGCCCTTCGAGGTCGTCGAGCTGCCGCACGGCGTCGGCCACCTCCTGCAGCCGGGCGAGCAGGCCACGCAGTCCCCGCGGTCGCGGGGGCGCCGGTGCCAGGCACGACGCGGGCAGGGGCTCCAGCAGCAACCCCATCACCATGCCTGCACCGTAGTGCGCGCCCCTGCGCGAAGGCGCTGGGTCAGAGATCCTCGATATAGCCGGCGGCGATGTCGTCGGGCGGGTTGGTGTACAGGCGCAGGTAGCGGTCATTGGCGTGGCCGAGGCGGCGTTCGAGTTCGGCGCGGTTGTGGCCGGAGGCTTGGGAGAGCTGGAAGGCGAAGGTGTGGCGGGCGTCGTGCGGGCGCAGGGTGCCGAGTTTGCGGTCGGGGTCGGTGGTCTGGGCATCGTGCAGGCGGCCGATCTCGCCGACGATGGTGTTGATCGAGCGGGGTGACAGGCGGCCGTCGGGGCGGCGTCGCGAATCAAGGCCCAAGCTGCGTGCATGGTCATGCATGGGGACTGCGTAACCAGGCGTCAAATCACAACAAATCGGACGCACCTCGGGAGGCGCCGAGACCGCAAGCGCGTTTGCCCTGGTCAGCGCGTCGGAGTGCCGAAGAAACACACCGCGCCGCCGACGCAGGGGTGTGAGCCGCACTCGGGTGCGGCCCCGAGCCCTTCGTCATGGTTGGGCTGGTCTTTTCATCTTTGTCACCTTCAGTGGATATTCATGCGCCGCCAGTGAACATAGCGTCGTGTGGGGCACGGCCCATTGGGGGCATAGCCCGGCAACACGAAGGCGGTGCGCATGACCACCAGTGAGGAAGCGACTTCGAAGCAGCGGCTGGAGCAGCTACGGGGCCTGCTATCGGGGACGCGGGGCGATTCGCGGGCGGGGCGGAATCTGGCGCGCACGCAGAAGGCCAACGTGGTGTTCGGGGCGATGCTGCATGCCGCGGATCGGTTGCGGCAGGGCGAGCAGCTGACCGAGCTGGAGGACAGGCTGCTGCAAGCGCTGCGGGTGGTGGTGTCGGAGGAGGAGATCAAGGACTGGGGGCGCATCTACCGGGAGACGGTGAGCGCGCGAGGGACGCTGGTGGGGGTGCCCGAGGTCATCACCAGCCGTCCGGTGTCGGAGGGCTACGACTTCGCTGATCTGGTGAAGGACCTGCCGGCCGTGGCAGAGGAGTGGATGGCGCAGTCAAACGCGGCACTGATCACCCCAGAGGCGCTGGCATCGGGAGAGGACTTCGACAGCCCGGAGTTCATCGAGGGCATGCGCGAATGGGGCTTCGGTGTCACCGTGCCCGCCGTGCTCACCACACCCGGGAACGGGCAGACGACGCAGGAGCCGGCGCAGGACGGTGAGCGGGCGGAGCCGGTGTATCGCGTCAAGCTGGAGTTCGAGAACTTCCATGTCCATCGCGTGGTGGGTGACGGGTGGCCGGGCACCAGGGACGAGATCCGCTGGATCTCGTGCGGCAGCAGTGACCGAAGCCGGGCCGTGCCGTTCCTGTCAGAGGAGTTCGGTGGGGACACGGCCACGGCGGGCAAGACCCCGGCCTTCCACCAGTGGAAGCGGACGGTCTTCGACGGCGTGACAAGCGTCGGGCTGGTCCTGAACGTCGCGTGCTGGGAATGGGACACCGGCGACGGTAACAACAACAGCATCGGCGAAAAGCTGCGAGGGATGAACGAAAACATCTTCACCAACACCGCATGGTCAGTCCTCAGCGCGATATCGCCATCGGCGCTCCTTGGATTCCTGATGGATATCACGTCGATGGTGCTCACCGCGATCAGCCTGATCGCCAGGAACGACCTCTCCAGCACGCGCACCCTGTTCCTCAACCAGGAGACCCTGGCCGTGCTCTCCAGGCGCGGAAGCTCGCAATGGCACTTCAACGGCGATGGCCACCACGAACTGAAGGTGAAGTACACCGGCAGCACGGTGCCTTTCCCTGCCTCCACCCTGGAGTACGTCGTGCGCACCAGCCAGGGATGGGGCACGCCGGTCCCTCTGCCCTGGCAGAGCATCACGCCTCCCGCTCTGGCTTCATACAAGGGCAAGCTCTACGCCGCGTTCGTCGACAGCAATCGTCAGGAGGTGATGTGGACACGCCTGGAGAACGGGGAGTGGAGGACACCCGAACAGATCGGCGGGGACCACAGCTACTCCGCCCCCGCTCTCTGCGTGGCCTTTGACAAGCTGTACTACGCCGTCACCGGCACGAACCACGCCCTGTACTGGCGCAGCTTCACCGAATCCGAGGGCTGGAGCGGGATCACGGCCTTCAGCGGTTACAGGTCGGGTTACGCCCCGTCCATGGCAGCAGGCTGGGGCGGGCTGTGGCTGACGCACGTTGGCACCGACGGCAGGCTCTACCACAATTTGTACGACGGCAACGGGTGGAGCACCGCCTCCAAGAACAACCTCGACTGGTTGGTGGACAGCCCCGCCGCGATGGCCTATTACAACGACCAACTGTGGCGCATCGTCCGGGGAATGAGCAACAAGCTGTCCACCAGCATCTTTGCCAGCAACAGGTGGACCTCCCGAGGTGCCCCCAACAGCACCTGGCTCACCACCCACGGCCCGGCCCTCACCACGCACGATGACGGCAAAATGTGGATCTTCCTTCGCGGGACGGACCGCCACCTGTACGCGGCGACCTACTCCTCCGGAGCCTGGGGCGGCCTACACACCGTCGGCAACCAAACCATCAGCGACGAGCCCTCCGCCGCCTCTCATGACGGCAAGCTGTACGTGATGTACCGCCGCTGAGGAACACCCGGACTCGATCCCACGGCTTCAAGCGGGGGCGGCCGGTAGGCCACCGTAGGCCGGGGCGATGTGCCGGATAATCATCTATTTGAGCGATCATGGCGGCGCGGCGCCCAGGAGAAGCCCTCGCCGGAGCGGTGCGCGACTCCGGCACGTTATCCGGTACATCACCCGGGCCGGCTCAGTGAGCATCGCCTGGCGGCTGGCATGAGCGCCGCGCCGAAAGTCTCCGCTCTGCGCGGAGGGCACGTCACGCTCGCCGCGGCCGCCGACGCCTTCCTGGCCACCCCGCGCACGGCCAACCCCAACACCCACCGCGCCTACGCCTCGGCCATCGACCGCGTCACCACGCTGCTCGGCCGCGACCGGTCGCTCGCCGAAGTCACCGACACCGAGATCGGCACCGCGCTCGCCGAGCTGTGGGGGGCGAGCTCGCCGGCGACCTGGAACCGCAACCGCGCCGCCGTCGCCTCGTGGCTGAGCTGGTGCCAGGCCAAGAAGCATTGGGCGGCGCCATCGGTCGCGGCCGACGCTGAACGCCGCAAGGAAACCGCCGACGAGACCCGCGCGGTCGCCAAGACCACCATCCACCGGCTGCTGTCACGCCGCGACATCCCGCTGCGCGAGAAGACGCTGTGGCGGATGCTCTACGAAACCGCCGCCCGCGCCGCCGAGGTCCTCGCCCTGAACGTCGAGGACCTCGACCTGGAGCACCGGCGCGCCCCCGTCCGCTCCAAGGGCGGTGCCATCGAGTGGGTGTACTGGGACAGCGGCACCGCTCACCTGCTGCCCCGGCTACTGCGCTTGCCTGACGGCAGCACGCGCACGCACGGTCCGCTGTTCCTGTCTGAACGCCGCCCCGTCCCCGCCCGTCGGCCAGCCGCCGCCGATATCTGTCCGCACACCGGCCGCGCCCGCCTGGGCTACGACCGCGCCCGTGTCCTGCTCGAAAAGTACGCCGGGCTTGACCTGCACCAGCTGCGTCACAGCGCTGCCACCCATCTCGGCGAGGCCGAAGTACCGCTGCAGCTCATCATGGGCAAGACCCGGCACAAGAACCCCCGCACCGCCATGCGCTACGTCAAACCCGGCGCTGAAGCCATCGCCAAGGTCACCGAGGTCCTGGCACCCCGCCGCCGTACCCACTGATCAACTTAGTGGCGGCTCGTCGGAGCTATAGGAGTTCCGGGCCGATACAGGTGGCGGGCCAGCCGGACCGTGTCAAGGAGCGGGATGGCGGCCAGCCGTGGGCACCAAGCCCGCAGCCCGCCGATCAGGGTCGCCTCGGTGGCGGCATGATGGGCGACGAGCCGATACGGCGGCGCTGTCAGGCGCCCATCCAGGTCGGCGATGACTTGCTCGGCCGACGGTGCGCCGGCCAGCATCGCCGTGGTGATGCCGGTCTGCCGCACATCCCATGGGGTGACGGGCACACCCGCGGGCGCGGCCATCAGCGACTCGAACCGCCACACCTCGACCAGGCCTCTGCCGTTGGCCTGCACGGCGCACACGTCCACCTCGATCGGCACCGGTGGCCGCCCTCGCGGCGTCAGCCCCTCGAAGTCGATGACGAGGTAGGTATGGCGGGCGAAAGCGGGGTCGCCGAACAGCGTCCACCGGGCGTCAATGAGGACTTCGCACGCTGTGTGCACGTCCTCCGTTGAGAGCATCAGGCGCACCTCGGGCGGTTGTGGTACAGCCGGCGCACCCGCCGAGCCAGGTAGCCGAGACGGTGAAAACCGCTGATCAGGTAGGCCGTTTCGCCAAGCAATCGCCGCGCCTGACCGTCATCAGCGTCTCGGCGTCATGTGCGCCGTCGGTGGCGTACGGGACATCACGGACGAGCGTGAACAGCTTGATCCGCTCCGCGCGTGCGTCCACGCGCCGAACATACCCCGCTGGACAGGTTTCCGGCGCGATCGCACGCCGGGACGTCCGCCCAGCCACACGCCGATTGGGCGGGACTGGCGGCTCTTTGCTCACCTTCTTGCGATACACAAAACGTCGCGGAGCAACCGACGAGTTGGCTTATCTTGACAACTTCATTTGTCGGTAGCTAGCGTTCCGGCATGTTCGAAGTTGGAGCCATTGAGGAAGCTGGGGCGGCTGAGGTGGCGCGCGCCATCAGCCGCACATTCGCAGCCGAGGCCGAGCGCCTCGAGAACGTCAAGATCGGAGTGGACCGGTGAAGACCAATCCCTGGGTCGGCCTGGCCGTCCTCGCCCTGCCCACGCTCCTGATCTCCCTTGACGTCTCCGTCCTGTACCTCGCCCTGCCGCAGCTCAGCGCCGGCCTGCACGCCGACGCCACCGAGCAGTTGTGGATCCTCGACATCTACTCGTTCATGCTCGCCGGGTTCCTTGTCACGATGGGCGCCCTCGGTGACCGCATCGGCCGCCGCCGGTTGCTGCTGACCGGCGCCGCCGCGTTCGGCGTCGCGTCGGTCGTGGCCGCGTACGCGAGCAGCCCGGCCCTGCTGATCGCGGCGCGGGCGCTGCTCGGCGTCGCCGGCGCCACCCTGATGCCGTCCACGATGGCCCTGATCCGCAACATGTTCCCCGATCCGAAGCGGATGGGGCTCGCTATCGGCGTCTGGTTCAGTTGCTTCATGGGCGGCATGACGCTGGGCCCGCTCGTCGGCGGCCTCCTGCTGGAGCACTTCTGGTGGGGGTCGGCGTTCCTGCTTGGTGTGCCGTTCATGGTGCTGCTGCTTGTCACCGGCCCGGTCCTGCTGCCCGAGTACAAGCCGGCCAGGCCGGAGCACCCGATCGACCTCGCCAGCGTGGCCCTGTCGCTCGCCGCGATCCTGCCGGTCATCTACGGTCTGAAGGCCCTGGCCCGTGACGGCTGGCACGCCCTGCCGCTCGCCGCGGTCGCCGTCGGCATCGCGTTCGGCGTGGCGTTCGTCCGCCGCCAGCGCACTCTGCCCGACCCGTTGCTGGACCTGCGGCTGTTCGCCAACCGTATCTTCAGCACTGCCCTGGGCATCATGCTCCTCGGCGGGGTCGTGATGGCCGGTCTGTCGCTGCTGTCCAGCCTCTACCTGCAGGACGTCGCCGGGCTGTCCCCCCTCGCGACCGGCGTCCGGCTGATCCCGCAGAACATCGCGATGGTCCTCGGCTCGTTGGTGGCCCCGGCGCTCGCCCGCAAGCTGCCGGCAGCCACGATCACCGCCCTCGGGCTCACCCTCTCCGGCGTCGGGCTGCTCGTCGTCACCCAGGTCGACACCGGCGACGCCCCGCTGCTGGTAGTGGGACTGGTGCTCGCCTCGGCAGGGATCTCGTTCCCGATGGCGCTCACCATGAACTTGATCCTCGCCGCCGCGCCGCCGGAGAAGGCCGGCTCGGCCGCGTCGATCTCGGAGACCAGCGGCGAGTTCGGCATCGCAGTGGGCATCGCGACGCTCGGCAGCCTCGGCACCCTGGTGTACCGGTTGGTGCTCGACCTGCCGGACGGGGCGCCGGTGGCGGCGAAAAGCAGCCTGACCGCCGCAGTCGCGGTCGCCGACGATGTGCCTGGGCTGCTCGACGCGGCGCGGACCGCGTTCACCAGCGGGCTCAACGTGGTCGGCGCCGTTGGGGCGGTCATCTTCCTCGGCCTGGCCCTCGCCGCCGCGGTCACCCTCCGGGCCGGGCGGACTCCGCGGATGGAACCGGCGCCGTAGCCGGAGCCGGCGCCGACCACGCCGCCTCCCCGTCCCAGGGGCGGCGTCAGCGTGACGTTCACCTGGAGTGACGGACTCGATTCGCCTCACGCGTCGTCGGAGGTAACCGTTGCCGAAAACCGCGGCACGAACCGGTTGATGACCCGTGGGCTTCCCCTCGTAACGTGGAGACCAATCTGGTTGATCCGCCGTCGGCGCCCGTTCATGTACGCGAACCGCATCCCACTGTTGCGCTGCACGGCCGACGCGGTCGTCTCGTCGGCCGTGCAACCCGCTCCGTAAACAGCTCAGCTGGGACGGACGGACAAGGCGTGACGGAAGACGTTGTGCGGGTCCCAACGGCGCTTGACCTGTTGGAGCCGCGCATAGGTGTCCTTGTAGTACAGCGTGTGCCATGCGGTGTCCGAGGCGTTCCACCGGGGATCGGCCAGGTCCGTGTCCGCGTAGTTGATGAAGCTGCCGTCGTCTGCTTCACCGGCCGGAACCCCGCCGCTGTCGGCGTAGATGTCTCGGTACAGGTCTCTGATCCAGTTCAGGTGCCGGGTGTCTTCGGTCGTTCCCTGCCAGCCGACGAGGTATCCGACGAGGAAGACCGAGTCGCGATGGGGCACGGCGGTCGCAGTCGGCGAAACGGCGTTGACCCGTCCTCCGTAGGTGTTGATGAAGAGGTTCGCGAACGGATAGTTGTAGTCGGACCGGGTCAGATGCCGATAGGCGGTGGCGATCTGCTGGTCGGTCAGGCGCCGCCGCCGATATCCCGATTTGATCTTGAAGCGGAGGTCGGAGGCGCCCGACTCGTATCCGAAGGCCTGCGTGGCGGCGAGCCAGGGAAGAGTGGACGACTGGCGCGCGGGCTGTATGGGGACGCCCTGTCGGAGCGCGTTCACCAGGTCGTCCAGCAGGGCCTGCGCGCCGGTGTCGGTGGCCACCTGCCCGGACAAAGTAATGGTCTCGCTGGGCCGGCTGGGCAGGGCCAATTCGCCGTACAGGGCGGCCGCGGGTGAGCCGGGCGCCGAGTTCCGCTCGCCCCATTCTCCGAAGTTGCGGATCAGCCGGACGAACGAGTCTTGGTCGAGCTGCGACCAGGGCCACTCCACGGAGTAGTGCAACACCGTGGACGGAGGCCGGGGCAGCAAGGTGGCGGGGTCGCCGCCGTAGGCGTCCGGGGACCGGAACCAGTACCGGGTGACGATTCCGAAGTTGCCGCCGCCGCCTCCCGTGTGAGCCCACCAGAGCTCCCGGTTGGGATCCGACGGTTCTCGGGTCGCCACCACCCTCGTGGCCTTTCCCGAGGGTCCCACCACGACCACTTCCACCGCGTACAGGTGGTCGACGATCAGGCCGTGCAGCCGGCACAGGGCTCCGTATCCGCCGCCACAGACATGTCCGCCTATCCCCACGTCGGGGCAGGTTCCGCCGGGAATGGTGACACCCCAGCCCAGGAACAGCTTCCGATACGCCTCGCCCAGCGTGGTACCCGCCTCGACCATGAAGGCGCCGCGGCGCCAGTCGTACTGGACCGCGTTCATCGTTGACAGGTCGATGAGGGTTTGCACGGACGGATCGTCCACCAAGTTCTCGAAGCCGTGACCGCCGCTGCGGACCGCGATCCGACGACCTGTCCGTACCGCTTGCTCGACCGCCTCTAGGACGTCCTCGGTGGAGACGGCCGGGCGCACGTGTTCGGGCGCGCACCGGAATCGCTGGTTGTAGCCTCTTGACACCAGCCAGCGATAGCGAGGATCGCCCGGGCCCACCGTGTCCGGCGCGCGCGGGGCGGGGTCTGGATCAGTGGCACCAGGGCGAACGGTCCTTTCGGCGGCTTGGCTCACAGTCGGCCTCCTCACGCCCAGCCGCGGTCGGACGAAGTCGCACGGACTTGCTATTCGACCGCGATTCGAAATATGGCACGTCCAAGCTATGGGGCGGCCGGATGCAAGCCGATCACGTCTACCCCCTAGTAAAGGTAGGGTTAGCGGGATTGTCAGTGAGGGGATGAGCCCTGTCGGGTCTCATGATCTGCGTAGCACTTCGCTGTGTGTTGGTGGAGTTGAGCGTCGTGGAGCAGCGCTATCACGCGGTGATCGAAGTGTTGTCGGGGGCGAAGGTCACCGACGTGGCCGGCTGCTGCTGATTGCCTCCTTCGAGGCCGCCAGATCGCCGTCGTCACCACGGCGGGCGAGGTCGCGCTGCCCGCAGCGGCCAGGGTGGTCAAGCGCGGCCAGGCCGAGTGAGCCGCCGACCTGGCGGGAGGAGTTAAGGATGCCGGAGACCAGCCCCACTTCGCCGGGGCCGACTCCGGCCATGGCGATCGGCGCGGAGGTGAGGCCCATTCCGTCGGTGATGAGCACGCCCGGCAGGACGATTCCGGTGAACAGGCCGCTTTCTGGTGTGATGGTGGCCTGCCAGGCGAAACCCGCAGCCGAGATCAGCGCGCCTGCGGCCAGCAGCGGACGCAGGCCGACCCAGCTGACCAGCCGCGGCGTGGCCTTGGAGGCGACGATGATGGCGAGGGTGTGTGGCAGGAACGCCAGGCCCGCCTGGAGCGCGCTGTAGTGCAGTACCTGCTGCATGTAGAGAGACAGGAAGTACCAGACCGCGAAGCCCGCGGCGCCCAGCAGGAACTGCACGAGGAGCGTGCCGGACACCGAGCGGGCCCGGAAGATCCGCAGCGGCAGGTCGCGGCGCAGCGCGTGCAGGCTCTCGCCCTTGTTCAGCTGCCGGGAGATCTTCCTTTTGAAGGCTGGGTCCGACAGGTATGTGGCCAGGTGGACGGTCCTGCGCAGGATGCTTCATTCCTTCGGCACGGCGGCCAGGGTGTTCTGTCGGGAGGCGGCCGACCACTTGCCGACGATCAGCGAGGCGGTGGCCTGGCCGTACTTCAGCGACCCGGCCATCCGCAGCAGGTTTGGCCAGCAGTCGGCGACCAGGTCCTGCATTCCAGCGCGCGCCCAGCAGCGGCCCGGCGTGTGGGGAGCGCTTGGCGATCTCGGTCGGGGTGTCGTCACGGACCAGGGTGACCCGGGTCAGGTCCCCGCATCCGTGGCGTGAGCGCCTTGCCGACCAGGTCGAACAACGCAAAGTTAATGAGGGTGGCTCCGCGACTGTCGGTCGCGGTGCCCAGGATGACCGTGTTGGCCTCGCGCAGCGTCTCCTCCCGCACGTACCACTCCATCGTCCAGGCCAGCACGTCGTAGGACACCCCGCAGGCCTTCGACATGCGGGCCAGGCCCAGGTTGGTGGACATCGCGATGAGCACGGCGAGGATGTTGCGCTTGGTCTCGCTCGAGGTGGTCAGCTTGCGCCCGCCGGCGTGGGTGAAGCAGTCCAAAGAATTTCTTCACTACTACCGGGACCCCGGTTGCGGGCCTCAGTCAGGCCTCGCGCCGTACGCATGCGTCCTGACCCGCGACAGGTCGGCCGGACGCAGCGTGATGGCCGTCATGAGCAGGCCGCCGGAGGCGAGCCAGCGTCCGGCGAAGCCGGTCAGTTCCCGGCCGAGCACCCAGGGCCCTGGGACGAGGAAGCGGGCCGTGAACGTCCCCGTGGGGGAGAGGGTGATGTGGGCCTCGTCGAAGCCCAGCCACCGCCGGGTCAGCGGGAACCACGCCTTGTAGACCGTCTCCTTGGCGCAGAACAGCAGGCGGTCCCAGTGCACGCCGCCGCCGAGACGGGCCAGGGCGGCGCGCTCCCGGTCGAGAGCGATGTCCGCCAGGATGCCGTGGGGGAGCGGTTCGTCAGGCTCGGCGTCGATGCCGACGGTCAGGGCGTCCAGGGAGACCGCGGCCGCCCGATATCCGGCGCAGTGCGTGATCGCCCCGGCCACCCCCGGCGGCCAGCGTGGCGCGCCGCGTTCGCCGGGCAGGATCGGGGCCGGCGGCAGTCCGAGCCGGGCCAGGGCGCGGCGGGCGCAGTGGCGGGCCGTGGTGAACTCGCGGCGCCGCTTGTCCACCGCGGGGGCGATCAAGGCCTCCTCCTCGGGGAAGAGGGTCGCGTCAGGCGGGTCGTCCAACGCCTCCTCGGCGGCGACCCAGGACGGCAGGATCTTCTCGATCATGGCACGGGCAGGATCTGGCGGAGCCGGCCGGGCGGGGTGGAGCGCGGCCGCCACTCGCGTGGGTACCCCAGGGAGACCTCCTCGAAGCGAACCCCGTCGTGCCAGGTGGTGCGGGGGATGTGCAGATGGCCGTAGACGGCCGCGCGGGCGTTGAAGCGCAGGTGCCAGTCGGCGGTGCGCTCGGTGCCGCACCAGATCGCGAACTCGGGATGGCGCAGGACCCGGGTCGGCTCCCGGACCAGCGGATAGTGGTTGACCAGCACCGTCGGGACGCCGGGCGGCAGGGCGGCCAGGCGGCGCTCTGTCTCCGCGACCCTGACGGCGCACCAGGCGTCGACGGAGGCGTAGGGCTCTGGGTGGAGGAGGATCTCGTCCGTGCAGACCACGTCCCTGGCGTACGCGAGGGCAAGGGCCTCGTCTTTGGTGGCGGCCTGGGGAGTGCGAAAGGTGTAGTCGTACAGGACGAACAGCGGGACGATCACGACCGGGCCGCCGGGGCCGGTCCAGGTGGGGTACGGGTCCTCCGGCGTGACGACGCCCAGGGCGCGGCAGACCTTCACCAGGTGGTGGTAGCGCTCCTCGCCGCGCAACTGGACCGCGTCGGCGGGATGCGTCCACATCTCGTGGTTGCCCGGCGCCCACACCACCTTCGCGAAGCGACGGCTGAGCAGGGACAGGGCCCATTCGAGGTCGGCGACCTGCTCCGACACGTCCCCGGCCACCAGCAGCCAGTCGGAGGGGTCGCCGGGTCGGAGATCCTCGACGATACGCCTGTTCTCCTCGTATCCGATGTGCAGGTCGCTGATGGCGAGGAGCGCGGTCATGCGTCGATCGTCTCCAGACACTTCAGGATCGCCTTGGCCACGGCGGCGTTGTGGTCGCGGATGAAGAAGTGACCGCCGGAGAAGACGTGCAGCTCGAAGCCGGAGTTGGTGTGCGTGCTCCACGCCTGCGCCTCGGCCAGGGTCGTCAGGGGGTCGGCGTCGCCGGTCAGCGCGCTGATCGGGCAGTCGAGTCGTGCGCCTGCCTCGGGCCTGTAGGTCTCGATGGCCCGGTAGTCGGCGCGGACGGTGGTGAGGACCAGCTTCCGCAGCTCCTCGTCGGCCAGCACCGCGGCCTCGCTTCCGTTCAACGCCTTCAGATGCGCCACCAGGTCGTGGTCGTCGAGCAGGTGCAGCATCTCGTGGCGGACCCGGCTGGGCGCGCGCCGTCCCGACACGAAGAGCGCCGACGGGCCGTGGCCACCGAGCGTCAAGACGGTCTCGTACGCGACGAGCGCGCCCATGCTGTGCCCGAAGAACACCCGCGGCCGGTCGCCACCGGGGCCCAGGACCTCGGCGATGCGGCCGGCCAGGAGCCGGAGGTCGGTGATCGGCGGCTCGTGGCGGCGCTCCTGCCTGCCGGGATACTGGACGGCGAGCAGTTCGGCGGAGGGGGACAGGGCCGCCGACAGGGCGTGGTAGAAACTGGCCGACCCTCCGGCGTGCGGAAAACAGATCACCTGGACGTCGCTTCGCGGCGACGGATGGAAGCGCTGGAGCCAGGGATTGGCTCTCGTCACGACGGCTCTCCTTCGTTGAGACGGCGGCGCCCGTGGCGCCACGACGGATCCGGCCAGTCAGTTCGGGGACGCACCGCTGAATTCCGCGGCGACGGAGCGCACGTACCGGCCGTAGCTGGACGCGGAGAGCTCCCTGCCCAGCCGGTCGCAGGCTTCGGCGTCGATGTAGCCCATCCGGAGCGCGATCTCCTCGACGCAGGCGATGCGCACACCCTGCCGCTGCTCCAGCACCTGGACGTACTGGCTGGCCTGGAGCATGGATTCAGGGGTGCCGGCGTCGAGCCAGGCGAACCCTCGGCCGAGGTCGACGAGCCGTGCCTTCCCGCGTTCCAGATAGGTGCGGTTGACGTCGGTTATCTCGAGCTCGCCCCGGGCGGACGGCTGCAGATTCTTGGCGATGTCCACCACGTCGTTGTCGTAGAGATACAGGCCGATGATCGCCCGGTTGGACCGGGGGTTGACGGGTTTCTCCTCGATGGAGACGAGCCTGCCTTCCGCGTCGGTGACGCCGACTCCGTAGCGCTCGGGATCGCTCACCGGATAGCCGAACAGCACGCATCCGTCCACGTCGGACGTGTTCTGCTGAAGAATGTCGTAGAACGAATGGCCGTGGAAGATGTTGTCGCCGAGGACGAGGGCCGCGGAATCGCCGCCTATGTGGTCGGCCCCGATGATGAAGGCGTCGGCGAGGCCGGCCGGTTCGTTCTGCTGCGCGTAGCTGATGTCGAGCCCCAGATGTGACCCGTCGCGGAGCAGGCGGGTCAGTTGTGGCAGGTCCGCGGGGGTCGAGATGACCAGGATCTCCGTGATGTTCGCGAGCATGAGCGCCGACAGCGGATAATAGATCATCGGCTTGTCGTTCACGGGGAGAAGCTGTTTCGAGACGGCCAGGGTCAGCGGATAGAGCCGGGTTCCGTGGCCGCCCGCCAGAATGATGCCCTTCATTTCCGGTTCCTTCGACGCAATCTCGTAAATGGCAATGGATCAGTAGGCCTTCCACGGCAGGCTTGCATGGCCGATAAATGGCGCACAACCCCTAGGTCCGGCAGATTTGAGGGGTTGGCTAGGGGGTGTCCTGGCCACGTCGCGAAAGTCGTGACAGCGCATTGCTCTTTCTCGTCGGCATGTCATTTCCCGGGGGAAACGCGCGTCTATTGCTGTGGAAGAAGTGTGATTCTGCTCGCGGCGTGCCGGTCCACCTGGTCGCGGCTGTACAGGAGCGGGAAGTACTCACCCGACCTCCAGCGCTCCGCCAGATCCCGGTAGTGCGGGCTGCGCGGATCGCCTGACTGGCCGGGGGCGTTGACCGCGCGGGAGTTGTCCCACCGGCCGACGTCGAGCACCATCTTGAACGACGCCCCCGACGACTGCTGGAAAGTGGCCGGGCTGTAGGAGGACGCGTCCACTGTGTACGCCGAGCCGCCCCGAGGGAAGGGGCCCACGTCCGCGCCGACGGGGCTCGTGAACTCGGTGTACTGCAGCGCGCCCCACCTCCAGAGCCGCGAATCGGCACCGAGCCGCCCGGCGACCTCGCGGTAGGCGGAGCCCAGCGTCGTGTCCAGCAGGTCGTCGCGCACGGCCTTCCCTCCTGGGCCGAACCAGCGTTCCGGCGATTCCAGCGCGTCGGCCAGCAGGCGGACGTCGGTGAAGGGTATGGAGTCCGCCACCTCCGGCGGCAGCGTCGCGCGGCGGAAGGCCGGCGCGAGATGACGCGAGAACCACGTCTCGAACAGCGCCGCTTCCGGAGAGTCCGCGTCCGCCACCCCGTCGTAGGACCGGAGCAGGTTCAGTGCCCGCTTGGTGTCGGGATCCGCGCTCGCCAGGCCGCCGAGCACACGCACGATGTGCTGGGCGGGCTTGGACACCTGGTCGGCCTGCAGGCGGATCGAGTCCTCGACCGAGCTCCGCGGGCTCGACGCGAGCACCTCGTCTATACGCTGCTTGCGGTAGGGCGGATCCCATTCGAAACCCACCTGCACGGGGTGGTCCGCGGGGAGGTTGAACTCGTTCGCCGAGGCGACGAATCCCTGCCGCGGATTGTAGGAGCGGGGCAGCCGGGCGCCGTCGTGGAAGCCGTCCCATTCGTATCGGCCGTCGCCCGGGACGGGCAGCAGACCGTCCCAGCCGCCGCGCCTGGGGGTGAGGGCGCCGGGCACCCATCCGATGTTGCCTGAGGTGTCGGCGTACACCTGGTTCTCGGGTGGCCCGCCCCACGTGCTCATGGCCGCCGAGAACTCCGCGAAGTCGCGGGCGCCCATGTACGTCATGCTGCCGAAGTAGGGCGACGTGCCGGGCTCCAGCCAGGTCGTACGTACGGCGTACGCGAGGTTGCGCTGCCGGTCGATCTTGATCACCGGGCCGTGCCTGCTGAAGAGCAGCTCCGCGTCGACCGGTGCGCCGCCCGCGACCGGCACCCGCTCGGTCGTCGTCCTGAAACGCTCCCAGCCGTCACGGTAGCGGTATCTGCCCGGGTCGCCGGGATCGAGCTCGTAGACGTAGAGGTCTTCCTGGTCGGCGCCGAAGATGGTCAGGCCGAACGCGACGGTGCCGTTGTGTCCCATCGAGATCCCGGGAAGCGCGGGCTCACCGGCCCCGATGACGTCGAGCCCGGGGGCCGACAGATGGGCCACGTAGCGTAGAGAGGGCGCCGTCAGCGCCCGGTGCGGGTCGCCGGCCAGGATGGGGCGGCCCGTGGCCGTGCGGCCCGGCGAGATCGCCCAGCTGTTGCTGCCCTCGCTACCCGTGATGTCGGCGGGGGCCGGGCGTAACGCGCCGTTCTCGAAGACCACGCCCCGCGTGGCCAGCTCGTAGGTGCGCAGCACGTCCATGGGTACGGCGCAGGGGTCGAGTCCCTCCGGTACGACGGTGCGCCGTTCGGGTTCGAGACGCCACAGAGCTTCGGAGGCTTTGACTCCCCCCGCGCAGACGACGAGCGAACGCAGCACCTCGCTGTAGACGTTCTTGGAGATGCCGTGGCTTCTGATCCGCACCACGTCCTCCGGCCGCCAGAGCGCGGGTTCGTATCCGAGCCGACGGAACTCAGGCGGTGTTCGCTCCGGATTCCGCGCGAGCCGGCGCACGTAGGCGTTGATGCCCTCGGTGAAACGGGTCGCGGCCTGTTTCGCCACGGGGCCGTAGCTCGCCCATTCCCGGTCCATGTCCCCGCGATACAGGAACATCCTCGTCGCCTTGTCCTGCTCCACGTAGGCGGGGCCGAATACCGCGGACAGTTCTCCCAGGCCGCGTCGCCGCCAGAGGTCGATCTGGAACAGCCGGTCCCTGGCGGCGTTGAATCCCTGGGCGAGGAACAGGTCGTCGGTGTTCTGCGCGTAGATGTGCGGAACACCCCATCGGTCCACCACCAGCTCGACCGGCTGTCTGAGACCCGGAACGAACTGGGCCGTGGTAGGCCGTGACTGCGCCGCGACAGACGGCGCCGTCAGGCACAGCACGAGTCCGGCTGCGAGCGCCGTTCCGGCGCGCAGGCTCCGCATGGCACAGCACCTCTCGTTCCACCTGTTCGGGTGTGGGGATCCAGGCGAGCGCCGCGTCAACGCGGTTCGTACCCTTTGAGCGGCTTCCACCAGTCGCGGTGCTCCAGGTACCAGCGCACCGTTCGCGCCAGCCCTTCGGCGAACGAGACACGCGGCGCGTACCCCAGTTCTTTCCGGATCTTGCTGATATCCACGGAGTAGCGGAAGTCGTGGCCTTTCCGATCCGGCACCGGCCGGACCATGGACCAGTCCATGCCCATGATCTCCAGTACGCGCGTGGTCAGCGTCCGGTTGCTCATCTCGGTTCCGCCGCCGATGTTGTAGATCTCGCCGGCGCTCCCCTGCTCCGCGACCAGCGCGATTCCGTCGCAGTGGTCGTCGACGTGCAGCCAGTCCCGTACGTTCGCGCCGTCGCCGTAGAGGGGCACCCGCAGCCCCTCCGCCAGGTTGGTGACGAACAGCGGGATGATCTTCTCTGGGAACTGGTAGGGGCCGTAGTTGTTGGAACACCGGGTCACGCACACGTCCAGCCCGTGCGTCCGGTGGTACGCCAGGGCGAGCAGGTCCGAGGACGCCTTCGACGCCGAATAGGGGGAGTTGGGCCAGAGGGGATCGCGCTCCGAGAAGGAGCCCTCCGGGATGGACCCGTAGACCTCGTCCGTGGAGATGTGCACGAACCTGCCGACCTCGGCCTCCAGCGCGCACTGCAGCAGCACCTGGGTGCCGAGCACGTTCGTCCGGACGAACTCCGCGGACTCCTCGATGGAGCGGTCGACATGCGACTCGGCGGCGAAATGGAAGACCAGGTCCACCCGGTCCATGGCTTCCCGCACGAGTGGCACGCCGGCGACGTCCGCGTGGACGAACCGGAGTCGGCGGTCATCGAGCACCTCCGCCAGATTCTCCAGGTTTCCCGCGTAGGTCAGCTTGTCGAACACCACGACTTCGGCTTCGGCCAGCGCCGGATAGTGCCCCTGGAACACCCTGTTGACGAAGTTCGAACCTATGAAACCGGCGCCACCCGTCACAAGAATGCGCATTCCCAGCCTCTCGTCGTAGGCCCGATCCGGTCATGCCCGGTGGCCCTGCCCCTCGGCGACTTCCATGACAGGACGCCTGCGGTGGCGTCGGCCAGCCAATTCGGAATATTTAGGGGGACTGGCGGCGGAATAAGCCTGTGACACCCGTCCGCAACTCACATTTAGGGGCTGTGTAGGGGCCTGCGGGACGACCTCCGGCAGCGTGCGGCAAATCCCGGTAGGGGTGGCGATAAGGGTTGGTGCTGGAGTTGAGCCCATGTAGCGTTTCGTGCTGATGAGCCCGGCGGAAATCGGGGACATCCCGAACGGCGAGATCGAAAAACCCTTAACGGTCGGTCGCAACCGTGCCCAGGCTTGTGGAGGTAGTGAGCGTGCGCGAAGAGAAATCCTTTTCGAAATCCAATCCTTTTGAGGACGGGCGACGTTGCTGACTATCAGCTCCACCGGCTCTCCTGCCGTTCAGGAGGACCGCGAGCGAAGTTATCGTGAACCGGCCGTCCGCCTGGCCCGCCTGTTGGACGTCGGCTCCGTTGTGCCGTTGCACGACGAGGACGCCAGCGGAGTGTCCGCCGTGCGGGGGCGCGTCGCGGGAAAGGACGTGGTCGCCTTCTGCACCGACGCCCTCAACATGGGCGGTGCGATGGGAGCGGAGGGCTGCCGGTGGATCGTGGCCGCCATCGACACGGCCGTGCGCGAGGGCGTTCCCGTGATCGGCCTGTGGCATTCCGGCGGGGCCAGACTGGCCGACGGCGTCGAGTCGATGGACGGCGTCGGGAGGGTGTTCCGCGCGATGACCCGGGCGTCCGGCCGGGTGCCCCAGATATCGGTCGTGCTCGGACCGGCCGCGGGAGCCGCCGCCTACGGGCCCGCGCTGACCGATGTCGTGATCATGTCGTCCTCCGGCCGGATGTTCGTCACCGGCCCCGACGTCGTGCGCGCCGTCACCGGCGAGCAGGTCGACATGAAATCCCTCGGCGGCCCCGCCGCACACGGCCGCAAATCGGGAGTGGCCCACGTGGTGGTCGAATCCGAGGCGGACGCGTACCAGAAGGCACGGCGGTTCACCGAGCTCTTCACCGGCCCGGACTCCTTCGACCTGGAGTCGGTGCACGACGGCGGCGACCTGGGGGCGCTGCTGCCGGAGAACCCGCGCCGCGCCTACGACGTGCGGCCCTTGGTACGCGAGCTCCTCGACGGCCGCGCGTTCGAGGAGATGCAGCCGCACTGGGCGGCCAACATCGTCACCGGCCTCGGCCGGCTCGCCGGACGGACTGTCGGCGTCGTCGCCAGCAACCCCCTGCGCAAGGGCGGCTGCCTGGACGCGCTCAGCGCCGAGAAGGCCTCGCGGTTCGTCCGTATGTGCGACGCGCTCGGCATCCCGCTGGTCGTGATCGTCGACGTTCCCGGTTACCTGCCCGGCGTCGATCAGGAGTGGGACGGCGTGATCCGGCGCGGCGCCAAGCTTCTGCACGCGTTCGCCGAAGCCGTCGTCCCCCGGGTCACCCTCGTCACACGCAAGTCCTACGGCGGTGCGTACATCGCGATGAACTCCCGCTCTCTCGGGGCGACGGCGGTGTTCGCCTGGCCCCAGGCGGAGGTCGCGGTGATGAGCGCGGACGCGGCAGTGGGGATCCTGCACCGCAAGAGGCTCGCCGCCGCCCCCGACGAGGACCGCGAGGCGTTGCGGCTGGGCCTCGTCCGCGATCACATCCAGACGGTGGGCGGAGTAGGCCGGGCACTCGCACTGGGCGTCGTCGACGAGGTGGTCGAGCCCGCGCACACCCGCCAGCGGATCGCCGAGGCCCTGGCAGCGTCGCCTGCGCGCCGCGGCGGCCACGGGAACATCCCACTCTGACCGCACGCGGTGACCTGGTCACCGGCCGAATCCCCTACGTCACCTGACATCCGGCGCGGTGCTACGGACGCGGCGCGAGCGGCTCGCGAAGAGTGGCGAGTCGGTGCGATTGGAGCGTACTGGCAGTGGCCAAGCAATCCACGGGAATCCTGGGAACCGGTTCCTATCTGCCCAAGGAAGAGGTCGCCAACGAGGAGGTGGCGGCGAAGGCCGGCGTCACCGCGGAGTGGATCCAGCGGAAGACCCAGATCTCTTCCCGCCGCTATGCCGCGCCCGACGAGGCCACCTCCGACCTCGCCGTCCGGGCCGCCAGAAACGCGCTGAGCCAGGCCCGCGTCGACGTCAGCCAGATCGGCTACATCATCGTGGCCACGTCGACCGGTGACTCCCCCCAGCCGCCCACCTCCTATCTGGTCCAGGACTCGCTCGGGGGGCACGGCGCCGCCTGCTTCGACATCAACGTCGTGTGCAGCGGGTTCGTGTACGGGCTGGCGCTGGCGCACAGCCTCGTCATGCTCCGTCCCGACACCTGCGCGCTGGTGGTGGGCGCGGACGTGTACTCGCGGATCCTCGACGTCACCGACCGCCGGACGGCCGTGCTCTTCGGGGACGGCGCCGGCGCGGCCGTCGTCGGACCGGTGCCGGAGCGGTCCGGGATCATCGGCTTCGACCTGTCCAGCGATGGCGCGGCCAGTCAGCTCATCAGGGTCAGGGCCGGGGGCAGCAGGCTTCCGGCCTCCCATGAGACGGTGGCGGCCGGCGATCACTACTTCCGCATGGACGGTCGCGGGGTCACGAACTACGTGATGGAGCACGTGCCGCACGTACTGCGGGGCTTGCTGGGCCGTGCGGGGTTCGGGCCGCATCAGGTCGACGTCTTCGTGCCGCATCAGGCGAACGGGGTCCTGCTCACCGAGCTGATCCAACGCTCCGGCCTGAGCGGTGCCCGCACCCCACGGACGCTGGAGCGGTACGGCAACGTCGGCAGCGCCTCGGTGCCCGTGGCGCTCGACGAGGCCAACCGGTCGGGCCTCGTCAAGGACGGCGACCTCGTCCTGCTCGCCGGGTTCGGCGGCGGCATGTCCATCGGGGCGTGCCTACTTCACTGGTCGGCGCCGACGGTGCCGGTGTCACGGGAGGCGTGATGAGCGTGATCCGCAAGGTCGGCGTCGTCGGGTGCGGCGTCATGGGCTCGGGCATAGCGGAGGCGTGCGCCCGCGCCGGTCTCGACGTGCTCGTCGCCGTGTCCACGGAGGCGTCCCTCGCGCCGGCGCGGCGGCGCTTGGTCGCGTGGCTCGACCGGGGCCTGCGCAAAGCCACGATCACCGAGGCCGAGCGGGACACGGCGCTGGCGCGCGTGTCCTTCGTCACGGATCTCAGCGAGCTGGCCGACCGGCAGATCGTCTTCGAGTCCGTCCCGGAGAGCGAGTCGATCAAGCTTGAGGTGCTGGGCGCGCTGGACAAGATCCTGGACGACCCGGACGCGATCCTCGCGTCGAACACGTCGTCCATCCCGATCATCAGGCTGGCACGGGCCACCAGCCGGCCTGGTCAGGTCATCGGAGTTCACTTCTTCAACCCGGTGCCCGCGCTCCCTCTGGTGGAGCTCATCGGGTCGTTGCTGACGGCGGATGAGACGTACGTGCGTGCGGAGTCGTTCGTCGCCGAGACGCTCGGGAAACAGGTGATCCGGTCGCCGGACCGCGCGGGTTTCGTGGTCAATGCGCTGCTCATCCCCTTTCTCCTGTCGGCCGTGCGGATGGTGGAGAGCGGGTTCGCCCCCGCCGACGTCATCGACAAGGGGATGGTGCTGGGCTGCTCCCACCCGATGGGCCCGCTGAAGCTGGCCGACCTGATCGGCCTGGACACGGTGGCCTCGATCGCGGAGGCCCTGTACGAGGAGTTCAAGGAGCCGCTCTACACGCCCCCGCCGCTCCTGCTGCGCATGGTCGAGGGCGGCCTCCTGGGCAAGAAGACCGGCCGAGGCTTCTACGACTACGCGTAGCCGCCGGGCGGATATCACAGAAAGGTTTCGGACATGCAGATCCACCAGCTCAAGGTGGACGGCTCGTTTCTGGTCGAACCCAACGTCTTCCACGACGACAGGGGCCTGTTCCTCGAGGCGTTCAGCCAGCCGGCGTTCCAGGAAGCGGTCGGCCATCCGCTCTCGGTCGCCCAGGTCAACTGCTCCGTGTCCCGCAAGGGGACCATCCGTGGCCTGCACGCCAACGCGCTGCCGGGCCAGGCCCGCTACATGACCTGCCCGGTGGGCGCAATCATCGACATCCTGGTCGACATCCGGGTCGGCTCGCCCACCTACGGCGAGCACGTCGCGGTCGAGCTGAGCGCGGACAACCGCCACGCCCTGTACCTGGCCGAAGGGCTCGCGCACGGGTTCGCCCCGCTGACGGACGTGGCCACGGTCGTGTACCTGTGCTCCAGCACCTGGTCTCCCGATACGGCGATCCAGATCGACCCTCTGGACCCGGAGCTCGGCCTGCCCTGGCCGGCTGCGCGTGAACCGCTGTTGTCGGAGAACGACCGCGTCGCCCCGTCGCTTCGGGACGCCGAGAAGCTCGGGCTGCTGCCGACCTACTCCGCATGCCAGGCCCGCTACGCCGAACTCGACGCCCCCGCCCTCGTCGGGTGACGACGGTCCAGGACAGGCAAGGAGCACAGCCATGATCCCGTTGTTCAAGGTGCCGATGTCCGACGAGGCGCCTGCCGCGGTCGCCCAGGTGGTCGGGAGCGGCCAGATCGGTCAGGGCGCCAAGGTCGTCGAGTTCGAGGAGGCTCTCGCCGCAAGGATCGGCAACCCGAGGATGGCCACGGTCAACAGCGCCACCTCCGGACTCCAGCTCGCGCTGCGCATGGTCGCCGGCGACGACGACGACGATGACGGCGAGGTGCTGTCCACGCCGCTGACCATGGAGGCCACCAACTGGGCGATCCTGGCGAACCGGCTGCGGATCAGGTGGGTGGACGTCGACCCGGCCACCCTCAACGTCGACCTCGACGACCTGGCCAGAAAGATCACACCCCGGACCCGCGCCATCATGGTCGTGCACTTCGCCGGATATCCGGTGGATCTCGACCGGCTCAGCACGATCGTGGACGAGGCCGAGGCCACGTTCGGCTTCCGGATCCCGGTGATCGAGGACTGCGCGCACGCCTGGGGCGCCACCTATCGCGACAGGCGGATCGGCACGCACGGCAACATCTCCGTGTTCAGCTTCCAGGCGATCAAACACCTCACCACAGGCGACGGCGGCGCGCTCGCGCTGCCCACCGACGAGCTCTACCAGCGGGCCAGACTGCTGCGCTGGTTCGGCATCGACCGCACCGCGGATCGGCTCCGCAACCCGCCCGACGTACCGGAGTGGGGCTTCAAGTTCCACATGACCGACATCAACGCCTCGATCGGGCTGGCCAACCTGGCGAAGGCGGATGAAGCGCTGGCCAGGCACCGCGACAACGCCGCCTTCTACGACCGGGAACTGGCCGGTGTGCCCGGGCTGGAGCTGACCGAACGGGCCGGTGACCGCCGGTCCTCCTTCTGGATCTACCCGATGAAGGTGGACGACCGGGACGGGTTCCTGAAACGCATGGACGAGGCCGGGATCATGGCCAGCAACGTCCACGAGCGGAACGACCTGCACACGTGCGTGCGCGAGTACGCCGCTCTGCTCCCCGGACTCGACCGGGTCGCCAAGCGCGTGGTGTGCGTGCCCGTGGGCTGGTGGGTCACCGACGAGCAGCGCGCCCACATCGTGGACACCATCAAGGAGGGCTGGTGAGCCCGTCGATCCGGGAAGGTGACATGGAGACCGGCGCAACGGACGGCACCGCGATCGTCTTCCCCGGGATGGGCCCCGTCCCGTTCTCCGACGTCGCCGAGTTCATGCGGGGCGACCCCTCGGCGCGACGGTTGATCGCCGTCGCCGACGACGTCCTCGGCTACTCGCTGGTGGAGCACTTCCAGCGGTCCGAGAGCGACTACAGCGAGGCCGCCCAGGTGGCGTTCATGGTGAACTGCGTGGCTCTGGCCGAGTGGGCCGAGCGGACCCTGGGCGTGGAGCCGTCGATATGCGTCGGCCCCAGCTTCGGCGGAAAGGCGGCCGCGGCGTACTCGGGCGCCCTGTCCTTCGAGGACGCCGTACGCATGACGGCGGAACTGGCCCGCTGCACGGACGACTACTTCGACCACGAGCACAAGGACATCGTCACCCACTCCTTCGTGCGCACCCCGGAGCCCGGACTTCGGGACGTGCTGACCGAGCTGGACGAGCGCGGCGAGTGGTACGACATCTCCTGCTACATCGACCACGACTTCTACATGCTCTCCCTGGCGGAGCGGCAGGTGGAGTGGCTGCAGCAGCGGGTACGGGCGATCGGCGGGCTCCCCCTGTACACGATGCGCCCCCCGATGCACTCGGCCGCGTTCCAGCCGCTGCGGCGGAGGGCGGAGGAGGAGGTCTTCCGCGGCCTCCGGTTCGCCGACCCCAGGCTGCCGGTGGTGGACGACCACGACGGCGCTCTGCTCACCACCGGTGACGGCGTGCGGACGATGCTGCTCGACGGCTTCGTCCGGCCTCTCCGGTGGCCGGAGGTGGTGGCCACGCTGCGGCGGCTGGAGGTCGCCAAGGTGTGCGTCTCCGGTCCTGACAGCCTGTTCGGCCGGGTGGCGGTCACCAGGGAGAATTTCGCGGTGACACCGGTGAACCCGAGAGTGGCGATGATGCCGCGCCCGGCTCGGGTGGCCTAGATGCGACGAGGCCACGGCTCACAAGGGCAGCGCGTGGCCTCGTCGAGGGCCGGGTGGTCAGCCGTCCGTCTCGGAGATCCTGGCCAACGTCTTCCACAACACGGCAGGGGTCTGGAAGGTCTCCAGGGTCAGCGCCTCGTCCCTGAAGCGCACCCCGTACGCGTCCTCCAGAGCGGCCAGCAGTTGCACGATGCCGAGCGAGTCCAGGCCGAAGTCCATCAGATTGATGTCCTCCTGGAGTTTCTCGTCGTCGGGCAGAAAATGCAGATGCCCGCGGAGGATTTCTTCGAAACGATTATCCCACATGCCGCTCTGATCCCTTCTCGTTTTTAATTCTACCGGCGCATCGGAGTCGCTATTGCAAATGACGCTATAGCGCGGCGACTCCGATGTCCACAGACTCTTCAAAGGAATTTGACAAACATATTCTTGGCCCGGATCGGCGAGGAGGAAGAATGACCGGAGAATCCAATCCGGCCCTCTATGAATATTTTCTGCGCGGTCTGGCGAAGTCGCCCGGCAGGGCGGCGTTCCGGGCCGGCGCGGACACCGCGACCTACGAGCAGGTCCACCGGCTGGCGCTGCTCTGGGGCGGCGCGCTGCTGCGCACGTCACCCACCGCGGTAGGGGTGCTCGCCGCCAAGGGCACCGTCTCCTACGTCGGGATCCTCGCCGGCCTCTTCGCTGGAGTGACCGTCGTGCCGCTGCAGCCGGACTTTCCGGCCGCGCGCACCAGGCAGATGATCGAGGCCGCCGGGGTGTCCGCGCTCATCGTCGACGAACGCGGCCGGAAAATCGCCGCAGAATTGCGCGGTGAAGGCGTCGACGTCTTCGTTCTCGCGCCCGGTGTCGACCCGATCGACCCGGGGCACGCCCTGTCGCGGCCCGAGCAGGTCGAGGCGGGTGACATCGCTTATGTGTTGTTCACCTCGGGCTCCACCGGGATCCCCAAGGGAGTGCCCATTACTCATGGCAACACCGGTCACTATTTCCGGTTCCTGGTCGAGCGGTACGACTTCACCAGTGACGACGTCTTCTCCCAGACCTTCGACCTGACCTTCGACTGCGCCATGTTCGACCTGTTCTGCGCCTGGGGAGCCGGCGCCACCTCCGTGGCCGTGCCGCCGCTCGCCTACCGGAACCTGCCACGGTTCCTGGCGGAGCAGGGCATCACCGTGTGGTTCTCCACCCCGAGCGCGATCTCGATGGTGCGCAGGACCGGTGGTCTGGGTGAGGCCGCCCTGCCGGCCCTGCGCTGGAGCTTCTTCGCGGGAGAGGCGCTGAAGTGCGGGGACGCCACCGACTGGCAGCGGGCCGCGCCCGGCTCGATCCTGGAGAACCTGTACGGGCCGACCGAGCTGACGATCACCATCGCCGCTCACCGCTGGTCCCAGGAGAGCTCGCCCGGTTTGTGCGTCAACGGCCTGTCGCCGATCGGGTTCGTCAACGAGGGCCACGACCACCTGCTGCTCGACGACGAGGGACGGCCGGCCGGCACCGAGGGCGAACTGTGGATCGCCGGCCCGCAGACCACCCCTGGATACCTCGACCCGAACGACGACCACGGCCGGTTCGTCGAGCGCGACGGGCGCACCTGGTACAACACCGGCGACCGGATCCGGCGCGCGGCCAACGGGGAACTGGTCTACCTCGGCCGGCGCGACGCGCAGGTCCAGGTTCAGGGCTGGCGCGTCGAACTGGCCGAGATCGACCATGCCGTACGCGGCTGCGAGGGCGTCGAGGACGCGGTGACGGTGAGCACCACGGCCGACGGCGCCACCGCACTGGTCGTGTTCTACACCGGGATTCCCTCGCCGCCGGCCCGCTTCGCCGCCCAGCTCCGCAGAACGTTGCCGCCAGGCATCATTCCCCGGCACTACCACCACATGGACGAGCTGCCGTTGAACCCCAACAGGAAAATCGACAGGTCCGGGCTGCGGGACCAGGCCGCGGAGCTGGCTGCCGGAACGGGGGAGTGAGCCCCGGTCCGCGGCCCTCCGGGGGAGCGCGGTGACTGGGACTCAGCGCCGCCGCATCCCGCGACGCAGAGAGAAGATCATGTCCTCGCGCATCTTCTTCGCGATCTCGGCGTGCGCGATCACGGACGCGCCGTGGAACGTCCCCGGGTACAGGACGAGCTCCGTCGCCACCCCCGCGTGCGTGAGCCGCTGGGCGTACTCGATGCCCTCGTCTCGCAGCGGGTCGAACTCGCACACCACCACCAGCGCCGGGGGCAGGCCGGTGAGGTCGTCGGCCCGCATCGGCGCCGCGTAGGGGGACACGTCCGGGCCTCCCGGAGTGGGCCCGTCCTTGAGGTAGTACCGCCACATGGCCGCGTTGTTCCGGCCGTTCCACCCGGGAGCGTCGACGAACTCCCGCATCGACTTCGTCGTCATCCGATCATCGAGTACCGGCACGTCCAGGAACTGGAAGCACACCTTCGGGCCGCCGCGGTCGCGGGTGAGCAGGCAGACCGCCGCGGTGAGGTTCCCGCCGGCGCTGTCACCGCCGATCGCGATCCGCTCGCCGTCGACGCCGAGCTGCCCGGCCACGGAGTGCAACCACGTCAGGGACGCGTACGTGTCCTCCAGCGCCCCCGGGAACGGGGTCTCGGGGGCGAGCCGGTAGTCGACTGACACGACGACCGCGCCGATCCTGTCGGCGATCTCCATGCACCGGGCGTCGAAGACCGCTAAGTCGGAGGTGACGAATCCGCCCCCATGCAGATAGAGGAGCGCCGGCATGGGCCGTTGCGCGGCGGACGGCAGGTAGACGCGTACCTTCACCGGTGGTGCACCCTCCGGGCCGGGGATCTCCCGATCATCGATGTTCACGGGGTGCTCAGGCGTGTAGTGCGGGAGTTTCGCGTGGAAGGCCCGCTCCTCCTCCGGGGTGAGGGTGATCTCCCGGTTGATCACCTGAGAGAGTTCGACGTCGGGAATCATCGACGCCCACGGTGCGAGCTCTGGATCGAGGTTGTAGCGCATGAGATCATCCTCCGTGCCGCGGCGGCGCCGGGTCATCCGCCGAATGGCCGCCGCTGGGCGGATCCGTACGGGTGGCGCCCCGCGAGGGGTGGTCGGCGACGGTCACTGCGCGGTGGCGCCGCCGTCGATGGCCAGTGCCGCGCCGGTGATGAAGGCCGCTTCGTCGCTGAGGAGAAACGCGACGAACGCGGCGATCTCCTCCGGTCGGGCCGCGCGTCCAGAAGGGTTGGGTGCCTGGGCCTCCAGCGGCCCGTCCAGCGGCACCCCCAGCAGGTTGCGGAACAGGGGAGTGTCGACATTGCCGGTGACCAGCGCGTTGACCCGAATGCCCTGATCGGCGTTCTCCAACGCGGCGGCCCGGGTCAGCCCGACCACGCCGTGCTTGGCCGCCACGTACGGCGCCGCGCCCGGTATCCCCGCACAGCCGTAGGTGGAGGCGTTGGTCACGATCGAGCCGCCTCCGCCGGAGGCCGCGATCGCCGGGATCTGGTGCTTGAGGCCGTAGAAGACACTGGTGAGGTTCTGCTCCAGGTCCGCCCGCCAGTGCGCTTCGTCGACCGCGGGCAGCATCCCTGTCCCGTGCACACCGCCGACGTTGTTGAACGCGCCGTCCAGCCGGCCGAACTCCGTCACCGCCGCCCGCACCACACGTTCGGCGTCGGCCTCCACCGTGACATCGGCCGCGACGAACAGCGCCCGGCCGCCCTTCGCGTTGACGTCCGCCGCCACCTGAGCACCGACGTCCGGGCGCCGCGCCGCGAGCACCACGGCGGCTCCGTCGGCGGCCACCCGCTCCACGACGGCCCTCCCGATGCCGGAGGTTCCCCCTGTGATCACCACGACCTTGGAAGTCAGACCAGCAGCCATGTCCCATCCTTCGCCGGACCGGTATTCGTACGTTCAACCGCGAGGGCTCTCCATGTAGGAGCGCTCAGTCTTCGCGGAACCGGTTGATCTGGTCGATATGGCGTGCGCGGAACTCCGGGTCGTCGACGCCGAGGCCGGGACTCGGTGCCAGGCACAGCACACCGACCTTTCCGCTGTGGGCGTTCGCGTGGACGCGACGGGCCGCCACCCCGACTTCGTCGAGGCCGTAGACGGCGGACAGGGTGGGGTGGACCGCCCCCTTGGCGATGAGCCGGTTCGCCTCCCAAGCCTCCCGGTAGTTCGCGAAGTGGGTGCCGACGATCCGCTTCAACGCCATCCACAGGTAGCGGTTGTCGTACTGGTGCTGGTAGCCGGAGGTGGAGGCGCAGGTGACGATGGTCCCGCCGCGCCGGGCCACGTACACGCTCGCGCCCATCGTCTCCCGGCCCGGGTGCTCGAACACCACATCGGGGTCGTCGCCGCCGGTCAGCTCCCTGATCCTCGCCCCGAAGCGCTTCCACTCCGTGGGGTCGGGAGTCTCCGGGTCCTTCCAGAACCGGTACCCCTCCTCTGCCCGATCGATGACCAGCTCCGCACCCTGGGCGCGGACCAGATTCGCCTTGCGCTCGTTGGACACGACGCACACCGGGATCGCCCCGGCGCGCAGGGCGAGCTGGGTGGCGTACGAGCCGAGTCCGCCCGCGGCGCCCCAGATGAGCACCACGTCGCCGACCTTGATCTGCGCCCCGTTGCGCGAGATGAGCTGGCGGTAGGCCGTCGAGTGCACCAGGCCGGAGGCCGCCGACTCCTCCCACGTCAGATGGGCGGGCTTGGGCATGAGCTGGTTCGCCTTGACCAGGCTGAGCTGCGCCAGCCCGCCGTAATTGGTCTCGTATCCCCAGATGCGCTGGTCGGGGTCGAGCATGCTGTCGTCGTGGCCGTCCGCCGAGGAGAGCTCGACCGACAGGCAGTGCGCCACGACCTTGTCACCGACCTGCCAGCGATGGACGCCGGGACCGGTCTTCAGCACGACGCCGGACATGTCCGAGCCGAGCACGTGGAAAGGCTGATCGTGGATCCCGGCAGAGGGGACCGCCTTGGCGTAGCGCCTCAGGAAACCGAACGTGGGCATCGGCTCGAAGATGGCGCTCCACACGGTGTTGTAGTTGACGCTGCTCGCCATCACCGCGACGAGCGCCTCGCCGGGGCCGGGCTCAGGCGTGGGGACATCGCACAGGGTCAGCGACTTCGCGGGATCGCGGTTCTGGACGGGGATGCCGGCGAACATCTCGACGTCGTCCTGGAGCACGACCGCGCCGCGGTAGCTCTCCGGGATCGGGAGGTGCCCGAGCTGCTTGGCGTCGTATTCCTCGGACAGGAGGAAGTCTCTGATTTCCTTCATCGATTCTCCTTGGCGGGAGTTCGAGCGGTTGGAGTAAGGGGCCGTACGCGGGGGGCCGCACGGCCCGCCGGGTCAGGACGTGCCGAGCTGGTCGTCCAGCGCGGCGAAGAGCTCCTCGTCGGAAAGGTCGTCGAGGTCCCGCTCGGCCTGCTCCGCTGCGCCGTTCACGCCGTCGGCCGCGTGCAGGATGGCCCGGAACCGCTCGCTGATCTGGAACCGGTCCCCGGCGGACAGGGGCTGCTCCCGTAGCAGTCGCTCCACCTCGTCCAGCTGGGCGAACAGGGAGACGGACGCGGACGGCGCCCCAGGCGCGAGCCGGTCCAGCACGAACCGGGCGAGCGCCACCGAGGTGGGGTAGTCGAAGACCAGCGTGGCCGGAAGCTTCAGCCCGGTGGCCCGGCCCAGCCGGTTGCGGAGCTCCACCGCGGTCAGCGAGTCGAACCCGAGCTCGTTGAACGCCCGGTCCGGCTGGACCGGGTCGTCCGACGTGTGCCCGAGCACCGCCGCGGCCTCGGAGCGCACAAGGGACACCACCATGCGCTCCCGCTCGGCCGGGGGCAGGTCTGCCAGCTGCGCCGCGAACGCCGCACCGTTGCCGTCGTCCTCGGAGACCGCCGAGTCGGTGAGCGCTCGCGTGAACTCGGGAACGGCGCTCACCAGAGGGCGCGGCCGCGCCAGCGCGAAGGCGGGTGCGAAGCGCTCCCAGTCGATGTCGGTGACCACCAGGTGACCTTCACCGCTGCCCACCAGCTGTCCGATGGCCATCGCCGCGGCGTCGGGCGCCATCGGTCTCAGGCCGCTCCTGCCCAGCTGCTCACCGGCGCCGTCCATCATCCCGCCGCCGCCCCAACCGCCCCAGGCGATCGAGGAGCCGGCGAGCCCGCGGATCCGCCGGCGCTGCGCCAACCCGTCAAGGAACGCGTTGGCGGCGGCGTAGGGCGCCTGCCCGCTCGATCCCCACACGGCCGCGCCGGAGGAGAACATCATGAACGCCTCCAGCGGCCGGTCACCCAGGAGCTCATCCAGGTTGATCGCCCCGAGGACCTTGGACCGTCCGAAGCCGTCGAACTCCTCCACCGTGGTGTCCGCCAGGAGCACGTCGTCATGCCCGACCCCGGCCGCGTGCATCACCGCCGTCAGCGGCGGGTGGTCGGAGAGCGACTCCAAGAGGTCCCGTACCGCCGCGCGGTCGGTGACGTCACAGCCGGCGACCGTGACCGCGGCACCCAGCCCACTCAGCTCCGCCTCGAGGTCCGCGACGCCCTCTGCGCCGCGGCCGCTCCGGCTCACCAGCACCAGGTGCTCGGCGCCCTCCCGGGCGAGCCACCGGGCGACGTTCGCTCCGACCCCACTGGTTCCGCCGGTGACCAGCACCGTTCCGCGCGGCTTCCAGGTCCGCGCCGGATCCGCTCCGCCGTTCGGCGACCGCACCATGCGCCGCGCGCGCACGCCGCCCGAGCGGATCGCCACCTGGTCCTCGCCGCTCGTGCCCTCGAGCACACCGTGGAGCAGCGCGACGTCCTCGGCGCCGGGGGAGAGAGGAAGGTCGACGATCCCGCCCCACGTGTCCGGGTGGTCCACCGCGAGAACCGCGCCGAGGCCCCAGACAGAGGTCTGGAACGGGTTGACGGATTCCGCGCCCTCATCGACCGCGACCGCACCGGACGTGGCCAGCCACAGGGGAGCGCGCACTTCCGCGTCGGCCAGCGCCTGCACCAACGCGACGGTCGCCGCGCCGCCTCTGGACAACGTCGGGTGCTCCTTGTGCGGCTCGTCGTCGAGCGGCAGCAGGCACAGCACGCCTGACACGCCGGGCACGGCGGTCTCGGCATCCGCGATCGCGGATCGTAGCGCTGCCGTGAGCGCCACGCGGTCCTCGTCGTCGACCACGAGCGGATGCACCCGTACGCCCTGTGCGGCGAGGCCGTCCAGGATGTCGCGGACGATCTGCGTGTCCCTGGCCGCGGCGGGCACGGGCACCAGCCACGTCGTGTCGCCGGTGCTCCCCGCGGTGGGCACGGTCACTCCGCGCCACACCAACCTGTAACGCCAGTCGTCGAGCTTGGACCGCTTGCGCTCCTCGTCCCGCAGAGACGACAGGGCGGGAAGGACGGTTCTCAGAGCGTCGGCGTCCACGTTCAACCGGGTAGCCAGGGCCTCCGTCTCCTCGGACTCCAGAGCCTTCCAGAACTCGCCGTCCCCGGCGGCCGATCCGGGCCTGTCCGGTTCCAGCCAGTAGTGGTGGTGTTGGAAGGGGTAGGTGGGGAGGTTGGTGGTTTTGGCGTTGGTGTTGGTGAAGAGGTTGGTCCAGGTGATGGGGGTGCC
>NZ_JBEPDC010000048.1:0-65190 GCF_040300065.1 Nonomuraea sp. NPDC000554
CGTAGACGGAGGCCATCTCGTGGAAGACCCGATGGTCGTCGCCGGCCTTGATCCAGTCGTCTCCGAGGGCGACGGAGATGCCTTCAAAGCCGTACGCGGTCTGAGCTCAAACTGTGACAGCACATCCCAAGATCCTTGCATTCAGAAGAAACCGGCGCGTCTACCCCAAACCAGACTCCAGCTCAACGGCAGGTGTGAGTGGATACGTTCACGCCTGTTCACGGGATTCTGTAGCTCATCCTGACGAAGGGACTACAGCCTGTGCGGGGCCTTCTTAGGTAATGAGAATTTTCACTGTGATCTACGTCACAGACATTTTTGATATGCAGGCAAGCGGGCCGCCGGAACCCTTCTAGGGCCTTATTGGAGGACTCTGCGGAGCGATTAAGTTCACCGGGAAGCTCGAGTTCATGAAGGCCTACGCGGAAACGGGCGGTGAGGTGTGCGACATGCTCGCCAGCGTCGAGACCTGGGCCAGAGAAATGGAGGCAAGCAGCTTCAGTGATCGGCTGGATGCGTGGGTAAAGCTAATCCCGGCCGCTGGGCAGTGATCTCGCACAATGCTTTTATTTAGACCGTAGCCGGAAAGACGTATACAACGATATATGAGACTCCATTCTACATCCGGCGTCTCGATACCGAATTGCCGAAGTAGTAGCCTGAGGTCTGGCCTGGCAACTGCAGGTCATATAGAGTGGGCTAAGTAAGAGTTGCTGTCTGAAGAGTTGGCAGACGGAACCCCCTGTCAGCGCCTTGCCGTGGAGCGCGGAGAAATGTGTGGGAGGTGTCATGCGAAAGCCTGACGCTGACGAGAAAACGCCTTCCGCAGCAAAGGTTAGACGCCTGGGCCCCATGCTCGGTGCCGGAGTGGTACTGCTCTCCTTGTTGATCGGGACAGGAGTGTCTGTCGGCCTACAGGCTCAAACCGTGTCCCAGGCTCGGGCAATCGCGCTTGACGGCACCAAGCAGCGTGGGTCGAACTGGTATGCCGCAGACCTGCTGGGCTATGTCGCCGTACTGACTCACTCGGACAGTTACACCAGGTCTGCTCTGGCTGAAACGCTCACCGAGGAGCGCCGAGGCTCCCTTCCCGGGACCGCAACCGTTGTTGATGTCGCGTTGAGTGCCGATGGAAAGTTGGCGCTCGTCTCCGATGCGCAGGAGGGTTCCGGCCTTTGGCGCCTCGAAAGAGATCCTGAAGCAGACAGGGAGAACCTCACGGGAAGCGGGTCCACGAACCTTGATCCTGGATGGGGCCCAGCGGCGTTGTCCTCCGATGGGCGAATCGCAGTAGTCGGCGAAGAAGAAAGTGGCGCCATCAAGATGTGGGACCTGATGGGAGCCGATAATCCACGTAGAACCGTTGTCCGTACGGGCAACTATAAGGAGAGTCTTCTCGATGTCTCTCTGAGTGCCGATGGCATGACGCTGTTCGCCGGCTTCGAGAACGGGTCGGTTGAAATCTGGAGATTGGGAGCTGGGCAGAAGCCTCGGCTGCTGGCTCGCGTGCGCGAGCACACCTCTGGCGTGGGCGTGGTGTCGGCGTCAGCAGTTGGAGGAAAGCTGCTCACCATCAGCGAGGATTCTGCCGTCGTCTGGTCGCTCGCCGATCCTGGTCATCCTCGTCTGAGCACGCGACTCACGACTGCGGAGCACGGGTCCGGTATGAGCGGATGGAGCGGCGGCGTGATGAGCGCCGACGGCCGGAAAGCGATAATTGGCCGGACTGTTTGGGATGTGACAGATCCGGAGCGACTGACCCGAGTAGGAAGCCTGCCGAGTCCGGCAGAAGGGGGAGCCCCGCTGGCCATCGCCGACGACGGAAGTATCGTGGCCACGGTTGAGGAGGAACCGGGCGGGGTGTCCAGTGTTGCCCCGGTAGTCATATGGGGGTTGAAGGATCCATCGCATCCGGTCCGGCTAGCCACGTTGAGAGTTCCTGAGTCTCAAGGCTGGCAGCTGGCCATGAACGAGGACGGGACAGTAGTCACCGTAGGAACAAGAACTGGCGGGGCTTATTCATGGCTGCTGCCCAAGCTGCGTTCCGGCCTTATAAAGGATGCCTGTGTCGATTCCCAGTCTCTTCGGCCTTCTCCCGGGTTCTGGGAAAGCATCAGCGAGGTTCCACCGCCCGGTGTACTGAACGAAGAGCCGTTCAACATCTGCTCTCGGCTCTAGACTATGCGGATCGAGATATTGTGTCGTCAGGGTTCAGACGTCGGCGGGGGGCGATCTGACCGACCACGCGACGAACCTCCACCGGGCTGCCGCAACAAATGACCTTTTCGGTAACCGGCAAGAGGAATACATCCTGCGTCCGACGCCGGCCATGCCGTAGCGCTGGAGCGGCAGCTGGCCGAAACCAACGCGCTCAACGACCGCCCGACGACTGCTTTCGAAGCCCGCCACAGCGTGCCGAAGCCTGCCGACGACGTCTGGCTCGCCCAGCGCACCTGTGGGCGCCAAGAACTCGGCCGCCCTATGCGACCTGCGCGTTTTCGTGGATCAGCGCCCGCCGAGGCGGTCGCGTCGGATGACCTTGATATCGTCCCCGACTGGGTTGGCAAGGGCTCGCTGCGGAGCTGCCTGGCCCAGGGAGCGATGTGGGCGATGCTCATTGAAGTGGGTCGCGTAGATGGCCAGCACGCGTCGTAAGTGGCGGGCGTTCCCCGGCGATCCGCCGGTAAGCCCATAGCAGATTCTCCCGGGCCAGACGAAGTATGCGCGGGTGGGAGGCCGCCCCTGGCTTCGGTGCTTGAATGTCCATCGCCGCTGTACCAGATCGGCGTGCCGGCGCAGCAGCGTACCCGGCGTCACGAAACAACTGCCGACGACCGGCTGGAGACAGCAGCCGTGCCAGCGCGCTGATCACCGCGTGATCCGCCCACGACGGCCGAGGCCTGCCGACGCAGCACCGCGAGCTGATGACGCAAGACGAGAATCTCCGCGTCCTTCGACCTCTGCGAGCGGCCCAGCAGCACCAGCCAACCCCGCGAGCCGGACGAAGATCAGATAAAGCAACCGCAGCGCCATGAACAGCGATCACGCCCGCCGGCCCTTGGAGCGCCGAACCCCAGATCAGCCCCAACGGCCGAGTTTCGGGCACCCACAAGCTGTGCGAGCGCGGATCCACCTGGCGCGGCAGCTGACCCTGGGATCAGCCGGGACCAACCGCCCCGCCAATGTTCTGCTCACCGACAGCACGCTCAGTCCGCCGATGGTGATAGCCGAATCCGCTCGCCGCTATCGGGGACGGTCAGACGCGCCACAGCAACATTGTCTTCGTCATCGACCCTCTCTGCGTTCAGAACCCTCGGCGTCGTGGTTGAGCACGAGATTCCTGATCTCGGTACGGGTGTCGTCAGAGGTCATGACGTGGCTCCGGTGAGCTGGGCGTGGAGGCGCTTGCACTCGTGGACGAAGCGGGTCGTCCGGCGACTCCGCGCGAACTCGCCGATGACCGGGATCTCCCCGCGCGTGCCGGTCCAGCGTGCCACGTCGGCGGCGAAGGCGACGAGTTCGGCGTGGGTCACGGTGATGCGCTGCCCCTCGCCCGGCAGCATCCCGGGCAGCAGGGCGCACAGGATGCGCCACACCTCGTGGTGGCCGCCGGCGTCGGCCAGCTCGGTCAGGGCCGCGATGGCGGGGCGGGTCTCCCGCCAGGTGCGGCGCAGCACCAGCGCGAGCTGGCGACCGATCGCCTCGGCGGGCAGCTCGCCCCTTGCGGCCATGCTCAGGACCAGCGGGATCATGCCGGGCACGCTGTCGGCCAGGAGGAAGGCGAGGATCACCGCCGTGGACTCGCCCATCGGGCCCTGGGCGATTCCCAGGCCGGTGATCTCCGTCGGAGCCGCCCACGCGCCCCAGAGGCCGCGCAGCAAGAAGGGCAGGAAGTTGACAGCCACGACCTCGCGGTGCGAGGGCAGCACGGCAGGCCATGCCCTGAGCGTGCCGCCGGACTCGTCGACCGTCCAGTCGAACGGCTGGCGCAGCAGCACCTCGTCGATCAGCCGATGCCCGGTCGGGGCCGTCACCCGCAGCACGGGCTGCAGCCTGACCTCGGTGAAGTGTTCGGGTTCGCCGTCGCCGAACTCGACCATGGACGCGCCGACCATGTGGCGCCACACGTGGCCGCACTCGGGGTCGGCCATGCCGTCACCGGCGAGCCAGCGGGCGGCCGAACGCGCCGCCTCCAAGTCGACCTTGGCGGCCCGGTCGGCCGCGGCCGGGTGGCAGCCCCGGGGCAACCGCAGCAGTGCCTGCGCCAGGTCGGCAGGGGGTGGCTCCACGCCGGCGGCGGCGCAGGTCTCCAGCCGGTCGATCAGCACGTCGGGGTCGAGGTGGCCGCTCATCCAGGTCGGCGTGGCCAGCAGCACCGGCGGCAGGGTGCCGTTGCGGAGGGCCTCGGCGAGCTCCGCGTAGCGGTGCAGCAGGAAGTCGTGGGGCGGGGAGACGCGATTGGGATGGGGCAGCTGGTTGCGCCGCCGCCACTCGTCGTGCTCGGGCAGCTCGTTGGGCATGAAGGAACGCAGCCGGGGCGGGACGAAGACGACGGTCACCTGCACGAGCGGCTCGCCGGGGTTCGGTGGGGGCACCTGCTCCCTTGCCCGCATCGCCGCGATCCGGGCGGGGGCCACGCCGACCTCGGCCATGTGCTCGTAGGCGCGGTCGAGGATGAACGACGGCATGGCCTCCACGGAGTCGTCGTACAAGACGCCGGGCCTCGTCCGCACCGGATGGAGGCGATCCGGCAGTCTGTCGTCGCCGATCTCCTCGTCCTCCTCGTCGTCGGCGCCGTAATACCACGGCTGCTCGACGTCGGTGGGGGTGCCGTTCAGGTGGATCCGGCCCCTGGCGAAGGGGATCTGCCGGTCGCCCTCGTGGGCCGCCGCCCCGTCCGGGCCGTCGTCGCTGGTCCAGGTGATGAAGAAGGCGCGCAACGGGGTGTCGTCGTCGAGATAGCGGCCAGGCCGGTAGGTGCCGCCCACCGTGATCCGCCGAGGCGACGGCTCCGTGTCGGGCTCCTCACCACGCGTGAGGACGCGTACTCGCACGGAGTGGTTCGCGCCGTCCCAGAACTTCTCCGGTTCGATCGGCGGTAGCTCCGGCACGCTGCCGGGGGTGACGAGCTCGGCGGCCAGCGCCGACTGCCAGTCGTCGGGGTCGAGGCGCACGTCCCTGGACCGCCAGTAGCCCTGGTCTTGCTCGACGTGGGGCTTGAGCGTGCGGCGTAGTTTCGCCCGGTCGTCGGCGATCCCGGCGACGAAGGCCGCCAGCCAGCGCTCCTGGCCGATCCAGCGCTCGTGGTAGTCAGGGGAGATCGACGGCTCGGGGAACCGCCGCGCCTCCGGCAGCTCGGGCAGCGGCGGGAACTCCTTCTGCTCCAGCAGTTCCTCGACAGGGATCTCCCCGCCGAACTGCTCGGCCAGCTTCGCGCCCAGGTCGGTGGGAAGGTGATGGACGCCGTCGAGGATCGCCTCGGCGTGGTCGGCGAACAGGTCGGCGTATTTCCGGGTCAGCTCGACCGCGCGGTTGCGCACGTCGAAGGACTTGTGCGCGTACGCCGTGGTCAGCGCGGTCACGAAGTCGGCGGCCGACTCGGGCGTGGCCCGGATCGCCTGGTCGAGCCAGCGCAGGCCCGTGGTGGAGAGCTTGGCCTCGTCCCGGAAAGTGAGCGCGTCGACCGCCTCGACCAGGTCGGCGTGTTCGAGCGGCATCGCTCCGCGCACCTGCCCGGCGGCCAGCTCGGCGACCGTGCCCGGAGCTGACGGCAACAACCGCAGGTAGTCGCGCAGGCGGGGAGCGGACTCCGCAGGCGTGGGGTCGAGGAGCGTGTGCAGCCGGACGAAGAAACGCAGGTCCTGCGCCTCGCCGCCGCGCAGGAAACGGCTCACGCAACCGTCGAGCATCTGCTTCCTGGGCAACTCGCGGGCGGCGGCGGCCAGCCAGCGGGTTGGCCGGGGTTCCAGCCGCTCGTCACGGAGGGCGCGGCCCGCGCCGTCGGCGGCGAAGACACGAGGCAGCAGCACGGGGGTCAGCGGGTCACCGGCCATGCTCGGCGCGGCCAGCCAAGCGGCCACCAGCGGGTCGTGGTCGGGCGGCACGGCGCCGGACTCACGTAGCAGCGCCACGGCCAGCGGCGCGATGCGGTCGGCGGGACGGCGTACCCGCTGGGCCAGCCGGACCGCGACATCGCGACGCCACTCCAAGGAGCGGGTGGCCGCCACCCGGCACACCTGGGCGACATTGGGGTCCTCGGCCCAGCGGCGGTTGACGTCGCGGCCGGTCATCCACGTCACGGCGGCCGCCGGGCCGGTGATGACGCCGACACCGGTCAGCAGCAGCGCGCCGGCCAGTTCGTCGAGCAGGCCGCCGACCTCCCAGGAGGCTATCTCCTCGAAGTCGTCGGGATGCTGGGCGCGCACCTGCTCGGTGCGGGCGCGGCGCAGCTCCTTGACGAGGCCGGGCAACCGCCCGCTCAGCTCGGCGCGCTCCTCCTCGGTGAGCGTGACCAGCCGATCGGCCAGGCGGGTGACCTGGTTGCGAGTGACTAGGTCGCAGATCTCCGTCCAGAGGGTCATCGGGAGACCTCCACGGCGGCGCGGGCGACGATCCGGGCGGCCAGCACGTGTTTGCACGGCCCACGGGAGCCGCGATGGTCCCACCACCACTCGCAGGTGCAGGAGCCGTCGGCCAGCGAGACGCGGCGCGCGCCGCCCGAGGTGTGGACGGTGGCCAACTCGCCTTCGAGGTGCACGGCGCCCGCGTCGACGAGCTTGCGCGCCTTGGCCAGCCGCGGGTTGAGCAGGATCACGTTGTCCTTGTCATAGGGCAGCTCACGGTGGAAGTGGGCGGCCTCCGACAGGTCGTAGCCGACCAGGCCGGCGACACCGAGCTGCGTCAGCGCGGCCCGCACCCGGTCGGCGGGGATGCCCGCGCGGTCGGCCAGCAGCCCGATCTCGACCTCGGGCTCGAAGTTGAGCAGCATGCCCACTAGGTCGGCGTCGTTCTCGGCCTCGTCGGTGGCCAGGTCGTCGAGCACCGCCCCCTCGCCGGAGAAGCCGCGCCAGCGCTCGGGCGAGAGGGTGAGCGTGTAGCGCATGCCCGGCAGCTCCAGCTCCCAGGCGCTGGAGGCGGCGTCGGCCGGGCCGTACACCCGGAGGGACTTCGCGAAGCGAAGCAGCGGCAGGAGGGTGCCGAGCCGGTTGGGGCCGGCGAGCTGGACCGAGCCCGGAACCTGGCGGTCGGAGACCTTCAGCTCACGCCCCGCCTGCGCCACCCACACCGTGCCCTTCTTGGGCAGCCCGCGCAGGAACCGCACCGCCGCCATGCCGGTCAACTCACCGCGCTGGTCCATGCCCGAGGCGATGACCTGCACCTCGGCGAATCCGCGTAACCAGCGCTCGGGCAGCGGCACCTTCTTCTCCACCACCGCGCCGTCCATCGTGGTCACGACCAGCTCGTCGAGGCCTACCCCCAGGTGCAACGGGTCCCGCGCGCCGATGCGTGCCAGCGCCTCCCGAAGCGGTGCGTTCACGTCGACGTTGGTGGTGCCCCGGTCGAACACCTCGCCGTCGAGCGTGCCGTTCAGCAGATCAAGCCGGGCATAAACACCACCACAGGCCGAGAACGATTCGAACCGCAACCGGTCTCCGTTGCACGTCACCACCGGGTCCCGCACCCAGCCGGGCCGCGCCTGCGGCTGGTGGTAGCGGGCCAGCGCCACATCGGCGACGCCGAGCAGGCCCGCCGCGGCGGGGGCCGCCTGGGTCACCACGCCGCTGAAGAACCGGGGGGCCACAGCCGGGCCGGACAGGGCCCGTCCGCCGGAGGTCGCCAATCCGAGACGACCGTCGACAAGGGACGAGGGCGCGGCGTACGTGTACGCCTGCGTCGCTGAAGTCATGGCCGGGACAATAGATCGCCCCACCGACAAACTGGCGCGGCAGATGTCGAGGAGATGAGAGATCCTGAACATCCACGCCCCCTGCCGGACGAACTGGGCAGTTGCAGGTGCCAGGCGATCGTGTCGGAACCGGCGTCCAAGCCCTGGTCGGCGAGTTCCTTGCGGAGCCGGACGATCAGCTCGACGGTGTCGGCGTCGATCGCGTTCGGTGAGGTTCGCGGCCGTCGCGACCGCGGCTCGAACGCCGCCTCGCCCCCGGCCCGGTAGCGGGCCACCAGCTTGGACACCCAGCCCTTGGACACCCCGTACGAGCGGGCGACCTCTGCTTGGGAACGTCCCTCGACGACCATGGCGGTGATGACAACTCTGGCCTTGGACACGACGCCCAGGCTCTTGATCGCGGCAGTCGCCTAAGTTTCGAGACACACCTTGCTGGAGTTTCCTATGTCTTGCGACATGGGTTTCCTATGTCCTGAACCACGACACGTCTCCCAGGCGCCACACGCGTGGAGCCGCGGCGACCTCTTCGTCGTGCACGCCCTCGATGTCCTTCCCGGCCGTCTCGTCTGAACCCCGCACCCGGTTACGCGCTCGGCTTCTCCTCCAGCCTCGGGAACAGGTTGGCGCCCTTGGTGATCGTCGCGCCGGCCGGGAGCCTTCCCCACGCGCCGGCCTCAAGCATCTTCTGGGCGGAGAGGGAGCCGAGGGCGGGCTCGGCGCCGAGGCACTCCCAGAGCCGCTGGGAGGACAGGGGCATGACGGGGTTCAGCAGCACCGCGACCGCGCGGAGGGCTTCCGCGGCGGTGTAGAGGATCGTCGCCAGGCGGGCCCGGCCCTCCGGGGAGTCGTCCTTGGCCACCTTCCACGGCTCCTGGTCGGAGATGTAGCCGTTGACCTGCTTGACGAAGTCGAAGACGGCCAGGATGCCGCCCTGGAAGTCGAGATCGTCGCCGATCTTCCGGTCGGCCTCCGCGACCGTCTTGGCCAAGCTGTCGTGGATCGCCTTCTCGGCCTCGCCGTCGGCGGTCGCGCCGGGAAGGGCGCCGTCGAAGTATCTGCCGACCATGGCGGCCACCCGGGAGGCGAGGTTGCCGTAGTCGTTGGCCAGCTCGGAGGTGTAGCGGGCGGTGAAGTCCTCCCAGGAGAACGAGCCGTCCTGGCCGAAGGCGATGCCGCGCAGGAGGTACCAGCGGAAGGCGTCGACCCCGAAGTGGGAGGTGATCTCGCGGGGGTTGATGCCGGTCAGGTTGGTCTTCGACATCTTCTCGCCGCCGACCAGCAGCCAGCCGTTCGCGGCGATCCGCCCCGGCAGGCGCAGCCCGTTGGCCATCAACAGCGCGGGCCAGATCACCGCGTGGAATCGGAGGATGTCCTTGCCGAGTAGGTGCACGTCGGCGGGGAAGGTCGTGTCGAACTTCTCCTGGTTGTCGTTGTAACCGACCGCGGTCGCGTAGTTGAGCAGCGCGTCGACCCACACGTAGATCACGTGCTTCTCGTCCCACGGGATGGGGATGCCCCAGTCGAACGTCGAGCGGGAGATGGACAGGTCCTGCAGGCCCTGGCGGACGAAGTTCACCACTTCGTTGCGGGCGGACTCAGGCTGGATGAAGTCGGGGTTGGCCTCATAGTGGGCGAGCAATTTGTCACCGTAGTCGCTCAGCCGGAAAAAGTAGTTCTCCTCCTTGAGGATGTCCACCGGCCGCTTGTGGATCGGGCAGACCTTTTCGCCCGCGTACTCGCCTTCGCCAATGAGCAACTCGCCGGGAAGCTTGTACTCCTCGCAGCCCACACAGTAGGGGCCCTCATAGCCGCCCTTGTAGATCTCGCCCTTGTCGTACAGATCCTGGACGAACTCACGAACCCGATCGGAGTGGCGCTTTTGCGTGGTGCGCAGGAAATCGTCGTTCGCGATCTCCAGATGCTTCCAGAGGGGCTTCCACTCCTCCTCCACCAGCTTGTCGCACCACTCCTGCGGGGTGATGCCCTTGGCGGTGGCGGTGCGCAGGACTTTCTGGCCGTACTCGTCCGTGCCCGTCAGATACCACACCTTCTCACCGCGCTGACGGTGCCAGCGGGTGAGCACGTCGCCGGCGACGGTCGTGTAGGCGTGACCCAGGTGCGGAGCGTCGTTGACGTAGTAAATGGGGGAGGAGACGTAGAACGCCTTTCCGTCCAGTTTCTCGGATCCAGTGGCCGTCATGAACGAGAGCCTACTGGTCGCCTGACAGCCGCCTCACGGAAATTTCAAGCGCACGGCCGGCCGCCGGCTCCCGCTCGACGCTCTCCAGGATTTGCGACATATCGTGCAATTCGCTCACATTGGGAAACTCTTCCGGACCTCGCCACCATCCCGAAAACGCCGGGTCGGGGACGGGGCCGAAGTCGTCCTCCGGGCGCCAGGCCCGGATGGGGACGATGCTCGGAGGGCCGTCCAGCCACGCGGCCATGCCGGCGCGGGTACGGCCGATAGCGGCTCCCTGGCGGGTGCGGCCGTACAACTCCCGGCCCTTCTCCTCCAGGTCTCCCGTCAGCTCGCCGGGTGGCCGGGGGAGATGATCACGTGGCTGCCGGACGCCAGAACTCGGCGACGATCCGGGCCGCCTCCTCGTCGTCGGAAATGAAGTGCAAGATCGCCAGCAGCACCCAGGTGGTCCTGGACCGTCGAGTGGCCGAGGACGGCAGCCGGGTCGCAGACGTCCCCCGGCACGATCACCGTGCCGGGGTTGTCGGCGAGCAGCGCGCGAGCGTGGAGGGCGAACTCCTCGGTATTGGATGCAGGGTGGGGGAGGGGACGGTCCTCCGGGTCCTGGTGTACTCGGTCAGCGGGTTGGTGACACGCCGGGCCGGATGCTTGATCAATAAGAAGACCTCCGGTTGTTGTGGAGATGCCGTCTTCACCCAACAGGAGGTTTTCGTGTCCCACGTTAACGCCCGCCTGGCCGTTCATGCGCGCAAGTTGCTGGTGTCGCGGGTCCGCCTCGAGGGGCGTCCGGTGGCGCATGTGGCCAAGGAATTGGGCGTGTCCCGCCAATGCGCGCACCGATGGGTACGCGGCTACGACGAGCACGGCTGGGCCGGCCTGGAGGATCGCTCCTGCCGTCCGCGCCAGGTGGCCAACCGCACCCCGGCCATGCTCGAGGAGCGGGTGCTGAACTGCCGACGCCAGCGGCGGCGGGGCCCGGCCTGCGTGCCCGCGCGCACCGTCTCCCGCATCCTGCGCCGCCACGGCGTGCCCCACCTGGCCGACTGCGACCCGCTCACCGGCACCCCGATCCGCGAGAGCGGCGCGCTGCTGACTCGGCCGTTCCGGTCCTGCAGTTGTTCTGCGAGATCAAAGAACTCGGCTACACCGGCAGCCTCAACCTGCTCTACCGCTACATCACCCAAGGCCGAGCCGAAGGAGAGCGGCCTGTCATCACCCCGCGCCGCCTGGCCCGTCTCCTGCTCACCCGCCCCGACCGGCTGCGTGATATCGACACCCAACTGTTGCAGGAGCTCACGGCCGCCTGCCCTGAACTGGCCGAACTCGCCCGCCAGATCCGCAGCTTCGCCGAACTCCTCACCCCAGCCGCAGGCAACCACGCCAAGCTCACCACCTGGATCACCACCATCCGAGCCGCTGACTTACACCACCTGCACGCCTTCGCCAACGGCCTCGAACTCGGCCGCGACGCCGTGAATGCCGCCCTCACCCTTCCGCACCACAACGGCCGAACCGAAGGCGTCAACACCCGCACGAAGAGGATCATGCGACAGATGCACGGCCGTGCCGGGTTCGACCTTCTGCGCCACCGCATCCTGCTGCAATGAAGATCACCCAGCGCCACCACCGATTACGGGACAGAGCCGGTAACCACACACCACCCACCTGGACACACCCTCACGAGGGCACCTTGACGACGCGGCCTCCTTTCGACCATCCCCTCCGCTTCCAAGAGCGCGGGAGCTCGTCTGACGGTGATCCGACCGACGCCCCGTTCCTGGGCGAGCACGTTCTCTCCGGGAAGCACCGCCCTATGGCCGGCTACCCGGTGGCTATCTCCTGCCGGAGCGCATCGGCGACGTCATCGGCGCGCGTGCGCGCGTGATCAGGTCCCTCGACGAACCACCCTTCGCCGTGAACGGCGGCGATCAGTTGCTCGGCGGCCAGCAATTGAAACGCCTGACGTACGGTTCCCTTCGACACACCGAACTCGTCCGCCGCCACCGCTTCACTGGGCAGTTGCTGGCCGGGAACGAGCCCGCTGGTCTCGAAACGCTTGCGCAGGGCCTCGGTGATCGTCCTGCGTCGGCGAGGATCTCATCCATGAGGGCGGGGAACTTTCCCATCCCTGTCTCGGATCAGAAAGCGCGTCCGGCAGCCCGCATCTTCCAGATCCATCACGAGATTCTTCATCGCCTGGATCACCCAGTTCCCGCTCGGGTGAGCGGTGGTGCCCAGCACGCGGACGCGCCGAGTGGCGTGCTCGATGACAGCCAGGATGTACTGGCGCTGGCCGCTGAGCGTGACGGTCTCGATGAAATCGCAGGCCAGCCGCGTATCTGCTTGCGAGCGCAAAAAATTGGCCCACGTGCTGGACGCCCGCTCGGGCGCCTGCCTTCTTGAGGATCTTCCAGACCGTAGACGGTGCGACCTTGATACCGAGCGTGGCGAGCTCACCATGCACCCGCCGATAGCCCCAGCCAGGGTTCTCCCGAACCAGGCGCAGGACGAGAGCGCGGATGGAGCGGACCGTCGGCGGGCGCCCAGGCCGCTTCGGCCGACAGGTACGGGAATGGCGCCGTTGCATCAGATCGCGGTGCCACCGCAGGACGGTGTCCTGCCGGATGAGGAGCCGCAGTCGGCGCAGGACCTCGCGGGGCAGCGAGGTCAGGAAGGCGGCGAGAAACGCTCGGTCCTCGGGTGCGAATCTCACGTGTCGGCGCCGAGTTGGCGTTCATGGATGGTGATCTGGTGGCGCAGGACAAGTGTTTCCACGTCCTTGTCCCGATCACCCATGAGCAGCAACCGCAGCGCGGCGAAAATGGTCGTGACGGTGAGGTGAGGGGCCACGGTGATTCCGGACAGCCGTCTTATGGGCGTAGCCTATGCGGCTGTTTGGATTGAAAGGGACTCGTTGAGTACTTCCAGAGGTGGCCGGTAGCCGAGCGCCGAGTGCAGGCGCCGGCGGTTGTAGAACCCCTCGATGTAGCGGATGACCTGCCGTTTTGCCTTGGCGCGGGTGGTGAAGACGAAGCGGTGCAGCCATTCGTTCTTGATCGTGCTGAAGAACGACTCGGCCATCGCGTTGTCGTAGCAGACCCCGGTGCGGCCTACCGAGCGGCGGATCTGCAGGCTGGTCAGGAAGTGGCGGAACTCATCAGAGGTGGAGTTCGAGCCGCGGTCGGTGTGGAACACAGCGCCGGGCTGGAGCAGGCCGGTGCCGGCGGCCATCCGGATCGCATCCTTGATCAGGCCGGTGCGGTAGTGGTCGGCCATCGCCCAGCCGAGGACCGCCTTGCTGTGGCAGTCGATCACGGTGGCCAGGTAGAGGAAGCCTTCCCAGGTGCGGATGTAGGTGATGTCGCCGACCGGCTTGGTGCCCGGCCGGGCGGTGGTGAAGTCGCGACCGACCAGGTCGGGGATGCCGCGGAAGTCGCCCTGGACGGTGGTGACCGGCCGGAACGCCCGTACCTGGGCCGGGGTGAGGCCCTGCTCGCGCATCAGGGCACGTGCCAACTCGGCCGAGCAGTGCTTGCCACGACGTAGCAGGGCGGCGTGCACCCGCCGGTAGCCGTAGGTCTCGTGCGAGCCGGCGAAGACCTCGGCGACCAGCCGGGACAGCAGTACGCGGCGTTGCGCGGTGGCCGAGGCCGGCCGATCGCGCCACTCGTAGTAGCCCGAGCGGGACACCTTCAGCCAGGCACACATCTTCACGATCGCGTGATGGGCCTTCTCCGCATCGATTAGGGCGTAGCGCCAGCCAGGTGTTCCCGCGGGCCGCGCTGCACCTTTACCTGTGGGGGTCACCAGCGAAGAGCGGCCAGCGCCGTCGAGCCGAGCTCGCGCGTGAAGGGCTCCCCGACGAGGATGCAGCCGACGAATTCGACGCTCATCGGCGGGCGGCACATCTGCGGCTAGGCATGGTCGCATGGAACTCGACCTTCTGGTCGTTCGATGACACCGTTTCGCGGCTGCACGATCGCGTGAATATCGCGTTGGGCCGGCGACGATGGTCCGTATCGGTGGTGATGCCGGCTCGCTGTAGCCGGGACAACCTGGGCCTGGTCTTGCCGAGGTTGGCGGCTGCGGCAGCCGGCTGCGAAGGCGATGTGCAGATCGTGGTCGTCGACGACGGCTCGACCGACGACACCGCTGCCGTCGCCGCTGCCGGTGGCGCTCAGGTTGTCTCGCTCACCACGTCGCGTGGCATCAGTGGGGCCCGCAATGCCGGGCTGCAGGTCGCAACCGGCGATGTCGTCATCTTCCTTGACTCCGACACGCTGGTGAAGCCCAACTTCCTCGCCGAGCACCTGCGCCTGCATGAGGCCGCCAACGACACCGTGGTGGTCGGCGGCCGCCGCCACCTGCTACGCGGCGTGACCGACATTGCCGACGCCGAGGTAATCCGCCGAGACAGCCGCGAAGCCTTGCCTGACCTGTACTCCTACAACATGGCGTGCCTCGCCCATCCCTGGTCCCTCGCCTACGGGTGCAATGTGTCGGTCGACCGGCCGCTGCTGGAACGGGCCGCGCCAGGCGGCTTTGACGAGTCGTTCGTCGGCTGGGGCCTCGAGGACCAGGAGTTCGCCTTCCGACTTGCCCAGCACGGCGCCCGATGGGCGTACTCTCGCGCTGCCTCGGGCGCCCACATCTACCATGACCGCACGATGACAGCCGAGCGGTTCGCTGGGTGGAAGGCCAACCTCCGCCGCTTCGTTGACACGCACGACGAGGCCTCGGCGTTGGAGCGTCTTGTGCCGGGCATGAATCCGGTCCAGACCGTCGACTACACCGATTGCTACCGCAGGTTCGACGGCGGGCCGACGACAGCGGAAGTGGCCGAACTTCTCGTCGTCCGCGTGCCGATGGCGGACGACCCATTACTGGCCCTCCAAGACGTGGTGACGGCCGGTGGGAGCAAGGTCGCCCTGGTCGACGAGGGCGACCACCCCGAGCTGGCGGTCCTGGCTGAGGCAGCCGCCCCGGGCCTGGGCATCCGGCTGTACACGGGAGCCGATTGGGACCGGCTCTCGACGTGACCGGGAGGCGCGGCAGGCGTCTGCAGGGAATAGGACGGCCCGTGCAGGTCCTCGGTTGACGATTTCACCGCTGGGTTGGGGTTGGGGTTGGGCGGCATTCTTGATCTAGGGTGGCGTGTGCGTGACCCGGTGGTGCTGCCGGTAGGGCGTTCGGGTCCGGCTTGGCCGGGTTCTGGTTGGTTGGCGCGTGTGACGAATGATCTTCGCGTAGACCTTGAGGACGTCGTTGTGGTCCCCAGACGTGTACTCAAAGATTGAGGGAGGACGGTATGGAGGCGTCGGAAGTCCGTCGCGCAGTCGAGGCCGCGGGGGCGACCGCTTCTGCGCTGGGCCTTCAGGTCGACGATGCGGTCGTCATCCACAACTCGGACCGCATCGCGTTGCGCCTGGTCCCTTGCGATGTTCTTGTGCGGGTCGCACCCTCAGCGCATCGAGCCGGCTCGGAGTTCGAAGTAGAGGTTGCTCGCCGTCTCGCCGAAGTCGATGGTCCGGTGGCTGAGCTTGAGCCTCGGGTCGAACCCCGAGTTTATTTGCGTGATGACTTCGCCATCTCGTTCTGGACCTACTACGAACCTGTGGGATCAGAGATTGCGCCGGCCCACTATGCAGACGCGCTTGTGCGGCACCATGCCGCCCTGCGCCAGGTAGATCTGGGGGCGCCACACGTCACCGAGCGAGTCGCCGGCGCGCTGAGAGAGGTGGCCGACCGAGAGCGGACTCCAGCGCTGCTCGGCCCCGACCGGGAACTCCTCAGCAACACACTGAGTAGCCTGAGCACCGCGATTGGCAGCGGGGAAGCCCGCGAGCAGTTGTTGCACGGCGAGCCGCATCCGGGCAACCTGCTCAAGACGAGGAGAGGGCCGCTCTTCGTGGACCTCGGGACGTGCTGCCGTGGGCCGATCGAGTTTGACCTCGCCCATGCCCCCGAAGAAGTCGGAGAGCACTATTCGGGGGCTGACCCCGACCTGATTCGCCAGTGCCGCGCCGTGATGTGGGCGTTGTTCGCGACCTGGCGCTGGCGGCAAGACGACCAGTTTCCCGACAGGCAGTACTGGAGAGCGGAGGGGCTCAACCGGGTTCGAGCTGCACTCGATCGCTAAGGACTGGACTGAGTTTGCCCGGTTCGGTGCGTGTGTCGAGCCCACCTCAGGTCCGATCACCATCGGACGAAGCTGCGCGGCACCACCGAGAAGTTCGCCTCCCGTCTGTCCGGCACCGGCGTCACCCGCACATGTTCACAGTGGACCGGCGCTCATCCTCCATGCGCGCCCTCCTCCCGGACCTGGAAGAAGCCGACGATCTCGTCGGCGTATGCCATGGTCTGGGCGATGGCCTCGTCCTGGTTGATGTAGACGTAGTTGGCCAACCGCCGCAGAAGAAGGGGAGGTCCGGCGGATCTCTTCTTGGGGTGCGGCGTTGAGCTGCCGGCCTTCTACGACTATCCGGCCGAGCACTGGCGGCACCTACGCACGACCAATCCGGTCGAGTCCACCTTCGCCGCCGTCCGTCACCGCACCAAGGTCACCAAGGGGCCCGGCTCCCGCGCCGCCGGCCTAGCCATCGCCTTTAAACTGATCGAGTCCGCCCAGAGGCGCTGGCGCGCGGTCAACGGCGCCCACCTGGTCGCCCTCGTTCGCGCCGGCGCCACCTTCATTGACGGCAAGCTCGTCGAACGACCCGCAGAATCACCCGACCCCACAGCCGCCTAGAACTTCATGATCCACACGTCTTGACTATTGCTCATGACCGTGCTGCGCAGCGTGTCACCAAGCCTGCTGCGGATGTCGTACAGGGCCGACGCCCAGATCTCGCCGTCCGCGTGCACCTCGCCGACCAAGTCCTCGGGGTAGTGCTTGGTGCCGTCCAGTCGGCGCAGGCAGTGCGGGACCCTCGACGTGTAGGAGACCGAGTCCCAGTCGGCCACGCATGCCTCGGGAGTCCGTGTAGGTACGCCGGTCTTCCAACTGCTGACGGCCACGGCGAGGTAGTCGCCGAAGGCCTCACCGATCGCGCCCGACTCCAGGGTCGTGCCGAAGCCGGTCACCTGGCCGTCCTGGACCGCGTTGGGTAGAAGACGGTGGCGGTTGGATCGGTCGTGGCCTGGGCGGGGCCCGGAGCGAGGAGCGCCGTGATGGTGCCGACCGCCAAGCAGGCCGCAGTCATACGATGTCGGGGGGTGCTCACCGTAGATCCTCCAATGGGTGGGAGTCCGGTGAACTTATGCGATTGGTGATCCTTTGTCCCCCGGTGGGTACGGCAACGTCTGTCCCCACTGACAAGGGAGGGCCCGCGAAACCACCTTGTGGGGGCCGAGAACCGTCGCTCCGTCAATCGGCGACGAGCCGGGCTTGGTCGGCCTGCTCGCGCTGGCGCCGCAGCTCGTAGGTGCCCGGTGCGATGCCGGTGAAGGCGTGTTCGGGGTGCGCGAGGTAGGCGGTCGCATCCTCTGCGACGGTCAGCACGCCGAGCACCATTCCGCCGCCGAAGCGCTCCGGGGTGAAGAACGCCTTGCCGGTGGCGAGCAGGAGGTGGGTGTTGGCCTGGGCCTGACCGCGGACGATCGGGACGCCCTCCTCAGGGACGGGGGTGCGAGCCGGATCACGGTCGGCCGGTACGACGGCGACGTCGCCCTGGAACTGGAGGCCGGACAGGATGGGGATCTCGGCCTGCCGGTCGAGGTGCTCGTCGACGGTGACGCCGAAGATGGCGATGGCCTGTTCGATGGTGGGCATCTTCTCGGGCTCCTTTGCCGGGGGCGGGTGTCAGGATCGTCGTTGTGCCGTGGCGTACTGGGTCGGAGTGAGGCCGTAGGTCCAGGCGGCGGCCTGGAGGGGGTCGGTGCAGTCGGCGGGGACGGTGAGGCCGAAACGACGGCGGGTGCCGTCCCGTTCGACGGTGCCGTTGGTGCACAGCAGGACCCGCACGTGGGTGGTGTAGATGCCTTCGGGAACATCGTGCAGGGTGAGGGTCTGGCCGGGGTTGCCGGGGTCAGGCACAGCGGGCCCGATCTGGGCCAGGCCGGCCTCGGCGATGAAGCGGTCCCAGCCGCGGCGTTCGATGGCGCAGCGGCGGATCTCGGCGTTGGTCTCGCGGAGGATCTCGTCGGCGGTGAGGGTGTCGTCGATGACGGCTTGGGTGACGTGGGTGCCGTGCCAGAAGTACACCCCGAACCCGTCGCCCCAGTCGGCCGCGGGGCCGTCGGCGCGGTGTGGCCGGTACGTGCCCGAGTCGTCGTCGCCGACTTGCTCGAGGTACAGCTCGGCCGGGCGCGGACAGAGCATGACGAAGTCGCGGAAGGGCCACCACCACCAGCCGGCGGGCGCGGATCGCGCCGCGGCCTGCTCCGCGACGGTCGGCCGTGACCGGTCCTCCTCGAGCGGCGGGACCGTGTCCTGTCCGAAGCATCCGACCAGGGTCAGCCAGGTGCCGGACTGCTGGCCTGCCAGGTAGGCCGGCCACAGTCGGCGCACCGCGCCGCGGATCGTGTCCTGCCGTGGGCCGCCCACCGCCGCGTCCACCGCCGCCTGCACGGACGCGTCCGACGCCTCCGCCACCGTGGCCAACACGCCGGTGGGCACACTCCGGCTCTCCTCGCGGGCGGGCGTGACGTGCGCCGTGTCCCGTACCGCCGCGGCCTTCGCGGACGTCATCGTCGCGGCGATCTCGGCGTGCAGGGCGGTGGCCGCCGCGCCATGCACCGGATCGCTCACCGCGCCGTCGGACGCGGCCTGGACCGCGGCGCGCACGGCGTGGCCGACGGTCCGGCCGGCGGTGTCGTCCACCGCGCGGTAGACGGAGTCCAGGACGCGGGTGTTGCGGTGGCCGGTGCTCAGGCAGGCGGCGATCGGTGCGGCGAACGCGCCGACGAGCGGTGAGGACACCCACACGACCCGTTCCGGGAACGGGACCCCGATCTCCCGGTAGCAGGCACGGGCGGCGGACTCCCACGCCCGCCTGTTGGCGGCGGTGTCGTCCCGGCCGCGCTCGGCCCGGGGCGTGCGCGCCGCCTCCCGTTCGTCGGCTGCCGAACGGGGTGGACCCGGTGGATTCACGGTGGAGACCTCCAGCTGAGGCGGCCTCTGACTCAGCCCGAGGACGCCGCGATGTACACCGTGCCGCGTGGACCGTCCACGCCAGCGATCATGGCTCGGCGCAGCACAATACCTGCCGATAAGGCCATTCGGGGGCTGTTTGCCGACAGTGTGCGTCGCCTTGACACATTTGCTGATCTCCGTACATTCGTACGAATGCAAGTGGCTGCCGTCGAAGACGCGTTACGGGCTCATCCCGACGATCTCGCCACGTGGCGTGCCTACAGTGACTGGCTGCTGGAGCAGGGCGACGCCAGAGGCACGCTGATCCGCCTTGAGCAGCGCCTGGCGCGTACCCGCCCCGCCGATCGCCCGGCCGTGGAGCGCGAGATCGCCGACTTCGTCGCAGAGCACGAGGGCGGATGGGACGACGGGCTGCCGGCGACGGCACGTGTGCTGGCGCGCCGGTACGGCTTCGCCGCAGAGGTGGCCGTCCAATGGTCGGATGACGTCCGCGAGGTCGTGGAGCAGGTGCTGCGCGGCAGGTTCGTCACCACGCTGAGAATCACACCGAACGCGTCGACCGACGAGGACTGGGACGACGACGAGGACGAGGACGAGGACTGGGACGAGGATGACGAGGGGGAAGGCGGCCCGGAGGCCGAGGTGCGCCCGGGGCGTCTGGACATGAAGGTCCTCGACGGACTGGATGCCGGGCGACTCGTCGAGCTCGACCTCTCCTACCTGGATCTCGGCCCCGACGGCGCCGAGATCCTCGCCACCTCGCTCCGCGCGGACCGGTTGCGGGCGCTGGAACTGCGGTACTGCCGCATCGGTGACACCGGTCTGGCGGCCCTCGCGGCGTCCCCGCACCTGGGCGGACTGCGCCGCCTGCACCTGCAGTGCAACAGGGTGACCGCCGAGGGTGTGCGTTCCCTGCATCGGTTCCCGGAGCTGACCGAGCTCGACCTGCGGTACAACAACATCGGCGAGGCGGGCGCGGAGGCACTGCTCGCCGCCCCCTTCGCCGGGTCGCTCGAGCGGCTGTGGCTGTACGACTCCGATGTGGGCCAGGACGGCGTGCGGAAACTGGCGCACGCCGCGAATCTTCCGCCAGGGCTGCGCGGCTTGTGGAGGTGCGTGTGAGCATCGAACTCCGGGATCGCTTCTTCGTCCTGTCGACCGGGGACGTGCCCGCCGAGGAGGCCGCCCGCTATCGGGCGGAGGTGGACGCGACCGACGCCGAGCCGGCCACGACGGTGGACGGACTCGACGTTTCCTGGCATCCGTCGGCGCGGTTCAAGGCGGTGCGATTCATCGACGCCGAGCGCATCGACGAGCGGGTGCGGGATCTGTTCGCCCGGCCCAGCGCGGACGCGCCGTACCTGGCGGCGGTGTTCGTGGATCCGCACGAGTTGTCGTTCCGCACGTTCGAGAACATCGTCCCGCTGGATCGCCTCTTCGAGGACGTGCCGCTGGAGGCGGAGCTGGCCGGCCGGACGGAGCACGCGGAGGGCGTGTTCTCGTTCTCGCTGCGGTTGACGGCGGAGGCCCGGGCCCGGCTGACCCAGCTGGACGAGTTGAAGTTGTACGTGCCGCCGCTGAACGCCGCGTCCCGGGGTGGTGAACGGTTCATCTTCCACTCGGCGCTGCTCGCCGAGGCGTTGACCGCGGCGGTGGCCGACGCGTTGCCGCCGGCGACGGCGGAGGGGTTCTCGCATGTGAACCCGGTGTTCCGGTGCAACCGGTTCGAGCCCGGTGACGCGAACTTCCACCGGCATCGGGACACGCCGTACTACGACGCGGCGCGGCGGCACATCTCCCGGTACACGGTGCTGCTGTACCTGACCGGCGGTACCGGGTCGCCGGCGCTGGACCTGGTCGGCGGCGCCGCGCTCGGCGAGATCGGCGATTTCACGTGTGTGATCTTCGATCAGCGGTACGAGCACGAGGGCGCCCCCTACCGCGACGGCCGCAAGGTGTTCCTGCGTACCGAACTCATCTTCACCGCCGACGAGGTCACCGAGGCGCCGGAGATCGGTGAGCTGTTCAGCAAGGCGTGCTACCTGACCGGTGAGAGCGTGTTCGCGCCGGAGTTGGCCCGGTACGCCGACGCGTACTACAACCAGGTGGCGGCCGCCCACTGGAACGGCTTGGGGGACGGCCCCACCCGCGAGACCTTCGTCCACAAGGAGTTCCGGGGAGTGCACTTCGTGGCCAACGGCTACGACTTCTGGTTCGCCAAGAGCGACACGTTGTCGCTGGCGGAGTGCGCCGCGCTCACCCTGCTCGACTACTTCAACTGCAAGGTCGGCGACACCGCGTTCCGGGCGCTGTGCCGGACAGAGGTGATCGAGTCCGACAACGCCGACTGGATCCCGGAGTTCCTGCGGGCCAGGCGCAGCGAGTCCGCCATGACACGGGTGGACAAGTCCGCGTTCTTCCCCGAGCCGGAGCGTCCCGATGGCCGGATCTGCTGCCCGTTCCACTCCTCCGGACGCTACGACCCCACGCGCCACGACGAGATCATCGAGCTCTACACCGACGCGCAGTCCTTCGCCAAAGCGCACATCCTGCCCGCGCCGATCCTCATGCTCGGCGAGGACGTGGCCCTCGACCCGGACCAGTTCGTCATCCAGGACAACCTCATCCACGTGCTCGGCAAGGGCGCACTCAAGCCGGTGAACTTCGCCGCCTGCTGGAACGACGAGTCCATCCCCGAGGACTACGTGGTCGTCGCAGCCAAGGTCGGCGTGGCGCAGTTCCTCGTCCCGCCCGTCATCTACGCCGAGTCCGCTGGCTGCTATCACCTCACGTTCGACTTCTTCCGCAACTCCTGGATGGTCGACCACCGGCAGGCGACCATCCCCATCCCGAGGATCACCGAGGAGGATTGGGCCGACCCGGACGAGAGCCGCGCCTGGCGGCGCTCGGTGGACGACTCCCTCATCGACGACGAGCACCCGCTGCCGCCCAGCGACCGGTGGGACTATGACGATGACGACTGGGACGACGAGGACGAGGAGGACGACGAGGACGACGAGGACGACTGAAGCGTCACTACCGGTCGCAGGTTCGAACCCCGCAGGGCACGCCTGTCCGGCCAGCGAAAACCCAGGTCTGACCTGCGGTGACGCGGTTCCACCGGTGAGATGATCACGAGCGCGGTGACACGGTCTTGAAGCGGTGCCGTCGCGGATCACGGCTGGCTGACGGTCTCCCGATCCTGGGAGACCGACGCTGACTTGCCGGAGGCCGCCGAGGCGTAAGCGGCCAGCACCGTCGCGACCACGGCCCGGCCCACCTCGGGACCGATGGCGGCGGGCCGCTCGCCGCGCACCGCGGCCGCGAAGTCGGCGAGCTGCTCGCGGAAGGCCGCCGCTACCTCGGCGTTGATGTCGCCGGGCGGGTGCGCCTGCTCGGCGCGGTCCGGTGTGGCCACCCAGACGCCCTCGGCGCGGGAGGCGCGCAGGGTGCCGCGCTCGCACAGCACCTCGACCTCGTCGACCTGCGGCATCGCCCCGGTGGTGACGGAGACGGTGGCCATGACGCCGTTCGCCAACTGCAGGTGAAGCAGGCCCTCTGTCTCCACCGGCGTTCCTCTGTGCTCCAGCCGCGCGGTGACGCGCACTGCGGGCGCCCCGGCCAGCCAGGTGGAGCGGTCGATGCAGTGCGCGCCGATGTTCATCACCGCACCGCCACCGGCGAGCGCCGGGTCGAAGAACCAGGCGGGCCTGCGCCCCGGTCGGTAGTCGGTGGCACGCCTGTCCACGATCGCGACCGGCCTGCCCAGTTCGCCCGAGTCGATGATCCGCTTGGCTATGGCGGTTATCGGCAGGTAGTGCTGGATGTGACCGAGGAAGAGGACGACGTCGGCGCAGGCGGCGGCCATGGCGTCGCAGTCGGCCAGGGAGGTGGCCATCGGCTTCTCCATCAGCACGTGCACCCCGGCTCTCGCCGCGTCGAGCGCGGGCGCCAGGTGCAGGGCGTGCGGGGTGCAGACGACCAGTGCGTCCACCGCACCCAGCATGCTCCGGTGGTCGGAGTGCACCTCGGCTCCGGTGAGCGCGGCCAGTTCGGTGGCCCTGGCGAGATCCACGTCGCAGACGGCGCTGACGCGCACCTCACCGGCCAGGGCCAGTGCGGCCTGCGCATGGAGCCTGGCCACGCCGCCCGCGCCGACCAGGCCGAGCCGTACAACACCCATGGATTTTCCTCACGCTCGGGGAACGTGATCACTTTGACCTAAGTCATTCCAGAATTCAACCCCATCAAGGGGAATGAATTCCCGTGGAGTCACGAACGACCAGTTGCGGGACGACCAGGCGCTGCTGGAGGGGGGCGTCCCGGTTCGCCAGCCGGTGCAGGATCGTCTCGACGGCCAGGCGGCCGACCACCGCCTTGGCAGGCGAGACCGCGGTGAGCGGCACCTCGGACAGGTCGGCCACCTCGTCGTCGTAGCCGATCACCGACAGGTCCCCCGGTACCCGGAGGCCGCGCCGGACGGCGGCGCCGACCAGCAGCGCGGCCTCCCGGTCGGCGAAGCACAGGGCCGCCGTCACACCCGATCCCACCAACTCGTCGAGGAAGCGCTCGACATCCGCCGCGGTCCAGCGCTCCAGCGTGCGCTCGGCCGCTGGTGTCAGGCCGACGCCCGCCAGCGCCTGCTCGAAGCCCTTGAGGACCTGCTCGGAGTGCGGGCTGGTGCGGGCCATCCAGGCCAACCTGGTGTGGCCGTGCGCGAGCAGGTGGCGCGCCCCGCTGTAGCCGCCGGCCGCATGGTTGGAGCAGACGAACTCATAGACGTCGCTGCCCGAGCTGAACCTGCGTTCGACCAGCACCACGGGGAGCGGCAGCCCGTCGAGGTACGCGTGCGGATCCGGCCGTCCGGCCAGCTCGGGCACCAGCAGCAGCGCCTCGGCGCCCGCCGTGACCATGCCCTCGACGGCCTTCTCCTCCTGCGCCGGGTCGTAGCCGGTGCTGCGCAGCAACATCTGGCAGCCATGCGCGGCCAACTCCTGCTCGATGCCGGCGATGATGCGCGGGTAGTAATACGTCATCGATGGCACGGCCACGCCGATCACCGGCCCGCTCTGCGCCGCGCCCGGCTTGACGTAGGTGCCCGAGCCCTGCCTGCGGTAGACCAATCCCTCTGTGACCAGGAGGTCGACCGCCCTGCGCACAGTGTTGAGGCTGACGCCCTGCTCCGTGGCCAGCTGCTGCTCGGTGGGCAGACGGCCCCCCGGCCACCTCAACTCTGCGATGCCTCGGCGGAGCTCGTCCGCGAGCACGCGGAACTTCTGCCTGCGCTCGTTCACTGTGCCTCCCCGAGCATTCTGGCCGACCGCCCGCTGGAGCTGGGGCTTTCGCCGATTCCTGGGATGTATCGGCTCAATAACAGCATAATTCATTCCTAAGAATGTGTTGACCTACGGGATGACTGGGCACAGAATCTCCACAACATCCCCCCGCAAGCAACGGTGGTCATCCGCGATGAAACTCCACACGAGGGGCGCAGCCGCGCTCGCCGCGCTGTCGATGGGCCTCACCGCATGCGGCGGCGACGGCGGCTCCGGTGACGGCAAGCAGTTCACCTACTGGTCGATGTACAAGCAGGACGAGGTCCGCGCGAAGATCGTGCAGGACGCGGCTACCGCGTTCAGCAAGGAGACCGGCATCAAGGTCAACGTGGTCTTCCAGGGTCGCGAGAACCTCAAGAAGCTCCAGCCGACCCTGGTCGGCGGCAACGTCGGGGCCGATCTGGTGGACGGCGCCGCGTTCAACGTGCTCAACCTGCTCCAGGTGACCGGCAACGCCGCGGACCTGTCGGATGTCTACGCCGCGAAGATCACCGGTGAGGACAAGACCGTCGCCGAGGTCATGCCCGACACCTACGAGCGCCTGGTCACCGATGGTGGCGCGAAGTACCTGGTGCCGGTGGCCGTGCACTCCTGGCAGATCTTCTACGACGCCAGGAAGCATCCCCGACTGGCCCAACAGCCGCCGCAGACCTTCGACGAGCTGCTGGCCGTCCTGGACGAGCTCAAGCAGCAGGGCAGGAAGCCGCTCGCACTCGACGGTGACATCCCCGGCTACGTGACCAAGTGGGCGGCCACCCTGCTCATCCGCGAGCTCGGTCCGGGCGGGCTGACCAAGGTGCTACAGGACAGGAGCGGCGCCGGCTTCGACGACCCGGGGGTGCTCAGGGCAGCGGCGTACATGGAGAAGCTCGGCAAGGGCGGGTACTGGGCCGACGGGTGGGACGCCAGCAAGTTTCCCGCGATCCAGCAGAAGTGGGCGCAGGGCAAGTCCGACCTGCTGTTCATGGGCACCTGGGCGCCCAGTGAGACCGGTGAGATCGCGGGCAAGGAGTTCGAGTACCGGTCGTTCCCGTTCCCGAAGACCGCGGCCGGCCACGACTCACAGGAAACCACGCTGTTCGGGTTCGCGATTCCGAAGAAGGCGCGCAACGCCGAATCGGCCAAGAAGTTCATCGAATTCTTCCTCAACAAGAAGTGGATGGACCGGATCCCCGCCGAAGACAAGGTGCTCAGCGTGCGGGTCGACACCAGCACGCCGAAGGAACTGGCTGACACCAAGAGGACGCTCGACAGCGCCACCTCTGCGCACTTCGCGCTCGACGGCGTGCAGAAGATGGGCGACTGGGAGACCAAGATCTTCAACCCGATGTCGAAGGAGATCATGGCCGGGCGGCTGTCGGCAGCCGACTTCGTGGCACAGCTCAAGGCCAAGACCGTCGAGTGGTGGAAGGCCAACGCCTGATGGCGGCCGAGACCGTGGCCACCGTCGCTCCGGTGGGCATGACCAGGGCAGCGGCGGACGCCAGCCCGCTGGCGCGGTCGAGGCGGCGGCTGTACGGGCCGTTCGTGCTGCCCGCCCTGGTGATCTACGTGGCGGTGTTCATGCTGCCGGGCCTGTTCACGTTCGGGCTGAGTTTCAGCAAGTGGGCGGGCGCCGGGCCGATCGAGTGGGTGGGCCTCGCCAACTATCGCAGGCTCTGGTACGACGACGTCTTCGCCACCTCGCTGGTCAACACCATGCTCATCCTGTTCGGGGTGGGCGCGCTGACCTTCCTGTTCAGCTTCGGTCTGACGATGGTGCTGCGGGAGATGGCCGGGCGCAGGTTCGTCCGTGCGGTGATCTTCTTCCCCAACGCCGTCTCGGCGCTGGCCATCTCGATCCTCTGGGGCTTCCTCTTCCAGGCCGACGGGCTGATCAACGCGCTGCTCGGCGCGATGGGCATCGACACACCGCCCAAGTGGCTGGCCGACGACAACCTGTTCTTCGTCATCTGCGCGGGCCTGGTCTGGATCAACACTGGCTTCTACACGACCATCCTGATGGCGGCGGTGGACCGAATCCCGATCTACCTCTACGAGGCGGCCGATCTGGAGGGGGCCACGTCCTGGCAGAAGTTCAGGAACGTCACGCTGCCGCTGATGTGGGACGCGGTCGCGGTCAGCGCCACGCTGTGGGCGATCAGCGCAATCAAGATCTTCGAGTTCATCTACGTCTTCGCGGGCGCCGCGGGCGCCGTGCCGACGACCAAGGCCTGGACCCTGTCGCTGTACGCCTACGCGGAGGCGTTCCAGCCGACCGGCGAGTCCAGGTTCGGCGCGTCGGCCGCGGCCACGATGGTGACGCTGGTCCTCGTCGTCGTGCTGACCCTGGTGACCCGCCGGGTCACGCGCCGCGACAGCCTGGAGTACTGATCATGGCCTCTGTTCCCCGCCGGCTGCGCCCCCGCCACGCCGGGTTCACCGTCGTCTGGCTCGTCGTCGCCTTCGACGTGCTCGTCCTGCTCTGGATGGTCCTCTCGTCGCTCAAGACAGCCAGGGAAATCTTCGCCGGCCCGTTCTCGCTGCCCGGCTCATGGCAGTTCGAGAACTGGGCCCGTGCCTGGGAGGTCGGCGAGTTCGGCCCGGCCACCCTGCGGACCGTGGTCGTGGTCGCGGCCACAGCGGCCGGCACCATCGCCGTCGCCGCACCCGCCGCCTACGCGCTCAGCCGCCTCCGCACCAGGACCGCCTCACCGCTCACCTCGTTCTTCGCGATGGGGCTCGGCGTACCGGTGCAGGCCATCGTCCTGCCGCTGTTCGTCGTGCTGTCGCAGGTCGGGCTGGTCGACACCATCGGCGGCCTGATCATCGTCTTCATCGCCACCTCGATTCCGTTCGCCGTGTTCTTCCTGACCGCGTTCTTCCGGAGCTTGCCCGGAGATCTGGAGGAGGCGGCGGCCATCGACGGCGCCACCCCGTGGCGTACCTTCTGGCAGATCATGCTGCCGCTGGCCCGCTCGGGGATCGTCACGCTGCTCATTCTCAACGTCATCCAGCACTGGTCCGAGGGCTTGCTGTCGCTGATCTTCCTACAGGACCCGTCGCAGCAGACGCTCCCACTGGCGCTGCTCGGCTTCCTCACCCGCGTGCAGTACAGCGGAGCCGACTGGGGCGGGCTGTTCGCCGCCATCGGCATCATCATCCTGCCGCTGCTGCTCATCTACATCTGGCTCGGTCGCCGGATCATCGAAGGAATGACGCTCGGCAGCGGAAAGTAACGAGAGGAACCCCCCGTGAAAGCACATCTCGCCGTCGCCACCATGGTCACCGGAATGCTTGCGCAGTTACTCACCGCGCAACCCGCCAGGGCAGACGACGACCTCGTCACGATCTCCTCTGGCGAGCTGGCCGTCCGTGTCGACCCGGACTTCCCACGCGTGGCCGGATACACCTGGAAGGCGGACGGTTCCGTCCTGCCGGGTCAGGCGCAGGACATCGGGCAGATCCTGGTCAACGGCACCGTTTACACCCCCAAGAGCAAGGGAGAACGGTCCGGCGACGCCGTCGACTACACCCTCGACGTGGCCGAGCTCGGCCTCAGCATCGAGGCCAGGTTGAAGGTGGAAGGCCACGAGCTGGAGTTCGCCGTAACGAAGATCGACGAAGGCCGGACGAAGCTCCACACATTAGCCATCCCCGACCAGGGCCTGGTCGCGGTGGGCAGCGACCAGCCGGGGGCGCGGCTGAGCGAGGCGAGGCTGCCCATGACCACCGCATACGAGCATGAGGATGACTTCGACCGGTACGCGGCGGTGACCGACCTCCCGGTGGACACGGCACCGCGCGGCACGACGTACGCCATCGTCAACACCGACAGGCTCGCCGCCTCGCTGGAGACCAACTCCCTGTCCGACCAGTCCCGGCTGCTGGTGCGGACCACGGAGAAAGACGGAGTGAAGACCACCGCCGTGTCCAGCGGGGAGTGGACCTGGCGGCCGCAGCCCGTGGACGGCTACCAGGCTCGTCCGGCCGACCTGCCCTACACGAGAGTCGTCCTGACCTCCGACCGCAACCGAGACGGGGCCGTGGACTGGCAGGACGGGGCGATCGCCTACCGGGAGATCATGTATGTGCCGCTCGGGGCGGAGCGGACCAAGGACTACGTGGTCTCCAACATCGAGTACAACACCAACAGCTTCGCCAGCCACCCGTTCCTGCGGGTGCTCGACGACGTGAAGAAGGGCAGCAACCTCACCGACGGGCTGGGGCAGCTCGTGCAGCTCAAGGGATACCAGGCCGAGGGGCATGACAACGCCCATCCCGACTACGGCGGGCACATCAACGCCGGAGCGGGCGGCAAGGACGACCTCAACGTCCTCGTCCAGCAGGCCAAGAAGTACGGCGCGGCCATCGGTGTGCACATCAACTCGACCGAGGCCTACCCCGATGCCCAGAACTTCCGCTGGGACATGACCAACGGCCCTACCGACACCGGCTGGATCTACCGCGATATTTCGTATCACATCAATCGTGACAAGGACGTCCAGTCCGGGGCGCTGAAGAAGCGGCTGGACCAGCTCAAGGCGGATGTCCCCGGTCTGTCGTTCATCTACAACGACGTCTACTTCGGCCGCGGATACAACGCCTACGAGCTGGCGCGCATCCAGCGGGAGAACGGCTGGATGCTGCACACCGAATTCGAGGAGTTCCTGGACCGGGACACGCTCTGGTACCACCGCTCCGGCCAGTACGCCAAGAACGGCATCCGCTCCAAACTGATCCGCTTCATCCAGAACCATCAGCGCGATGTCTGGTACCGCGACGACGCCACCCTGCTCAAGGGGCTGTCGAACCTGTCCTACGGTGGCTGGCAGGGCCAGACCGACCTGGCCGCCTGGCAGCGGAAGATCTTCACCAACAACCTGCCCACCAAGTACATGCAGCACTTCAAGATCATGAAGTGGGGCGATCACCGCGTCGACTTCGAGGGCGGGGTGTACTCCACCGACGCCGCCGGCGTGTGGCAGCTGTTCAAGGACGACGTAAAGCTCGCCGAAGGCGACACCGTGTTCCTGCCGTGGGACCCGGAGAAGGAAACCAAGATCTATCACTGGAACGACGCGGGCGGCACCACGACCTGGACGTTGCCCGAGCGCTGGCGCTCGCGGCCGAGCATGACGTTGTACCGGCTTACCGGCACCGGAAGAACGGCCCCGGTGACGCTGCCGGTGACCGACGGCAAGATCACCATCCAGGCTGAGGCCAAGCAGCCGTACGTGATCTACCCTGCACCAGTCGCGCCCGGCCGGACCGACTGGGGGCACGGCGCACTGGTCGACGACGGCTCCTTCAACAGCGGCACTCTCGACGCCTGGCAGGCCGACGGACAGACGGCCTCGATCAGGACGAGCGAGCGAGGCTGGCAGTACGCTCACTTCGACGGCACGGGACGGATCATCCAGGAAGTCGACGGCCTCAAGCCGGGCACCTACTCCGCCTCTGCCTATGTCAGAGTCACCGGCCGCGCGCCCGCCACGATCGGTGTCGCGGAGTACGACGTGAAGAAGACCACTGACGTCTCGCCGGCCCCGTTGAAGGACCCGGTCAACGTCTGGAACAACACCGCCTTCCAGAAGATGTGGGTCACTTTCACCGTGCCCAAGGGGCAGCGTAAGGCGACGATCTTCCTCGAGGCTGGAGCGGGCGGTGTCGACTTCGCCGACGTCAGGGTCAACCCCACCAAGGTCAGCGAGAAGGCCGCCCATCACTACTTCTACGAGGACTTCGAGGCCGCCGACCGCGCCTGGGGGCCCTTCGTCAACAGTGAGGGCTCCGGTGCCGACAATCCGCACAGCCACCGGGCCGAGCGGCACGAGGGTTACACCCGCGATGTGATCGATGGCGACTATTCCTTCAAGTCCTTCCAGCTCCCGGCGGGCGACGTGTGGCGCACCATCCCGCAGACCATCACCTTCCAGCCGAACCGGATCTACCGGATCGGGCTGAAGTACCAGGACGATCGGTCGGGGCAGTACCGGATGCAGGTTCGCACCGAGTCGCCCGCGGCCACCCTGGTGGACGACCCCATGCCCGCCACCACGGATCGGCGTCTGGACAGCTGGCCTGCCGCCACCGACCCCAAGCCGGGCGGGTGGGACGACTCCTACCCACCGCAGCGGAGCGCGCCCAGCCGCGACTACGCCACGATCTTCACCACCGGTGGCCGGGAGTGCGGCGACCCCTATCTCGCGCTGACCTCCACCGGCGGCACGGGCGCCATCACCGTCGACAACCTGGTCGTCGACGACCTCGGCCCGGCGCCCACATCCGGAGGATGTCCTGCCACTGGAGTGGGCACGGTCGCATTGGCCCCCTTCGACGCGGAACCCGGCCGGACCGCCAAACTGACCGCCACCTTCACCAACCACGGTGCCGCGCCCGCCACCTCGGCCGGGATCGAGCTGACCGGGCCTGACGGCTGGCAGCTCACCCGCACCTCGCCGCATGAGCCCGTCACCGTCGAGCCGGGCCGGACGCTCACAGCCACCTACGACCTCGCCGTTCCGGCCGACGTCAAGCCAGGCGGGTACGCCGTACACGCCCAGGCCAGTTCGACCTACCTCGACAGGAGCACCACCGCGGCGGCACGCCAAGCCGTCACCTTCGGCTGCCGGATCGGCATCCGGTGCGAGGCCGAGGAGGCCGCCTACAAGGGCGCCGTCATCGAAACGCTGCCCCGCGACTTCAGCGGCGACGGCTACATCAACCTCGACAGCGGGCCCGGCAACTACGTGGAATGGACGGCCGACCGCATCGAAGCAGGCACCTACACCCTGGCGGTGCACTACGCGCTGATCAACGGCGACAGGCCGCTGACCCTGTCGATCAACGGCAAGACCGTTGGCACCTACTCGTTCCCGGTGACCGGCTCCTGGTCCACGTGGACCGACTTCACCACCAAGGTCCAACTGGGCGCGGGCGCCAACAAGATCAGACTGACCACGGCCGCTTCCGATGGCCCGAATCTCGACTATCTCACCGTCGCCAGAGACGGCTCATAAAGGCTGGTCAGCCATGCTCGCGCACCGTCCGATCCGGCGGCTGCGCGGCATGGCTGACCGGTTCGCTCCATCGCGAGCGTCTCTCACGGCCCAGCCGATGACCATGCGTCCTCGTACTCGAACGACGCTGTGCCGCGACCTCCGGTGACGAGGGCCAGGCCGAACATCGAGCGCGGCCTCTCCCTCATCCCGAAGTCCGTGCCGGATCAAGGGGAACTTCGAGTTCCGGCCTCGGACGAGGTCGGCGATTGCACGGGCAGCGAGTTCCCGGTGGACGGCTGACGGGTATTTAGGTAGATCTTTCTACATATCGCCCACTTGGGCATGTGTCGGACAATACCTCTGACCTGGGCTTTTACTCTCGGCGGAGCTGTTGGGCCTCTCTTGAAGCACGCTTGACCTGCGGATATGGCAGGGTACCCTCGCCGTACCACAGGCTTCCGGTTTATTCGCATCAGTCCTGAGTCATCCCCCTTGTCAGGACTTATGTGCATAAATCCGGCTTTGTCCGGGAGGTTCCTACGCTTCCATGACGCCAGAGATGCTGAAGTTCATCGAACTGCTCCACACCCAGCTCGGCTATTCCGGCAGGGGCGAATCATCCACCAGGCAGTGGTACGGCCACAACGCCGAGTTCGACGCTGAGTACGGCTCGGCCCTGTGCGCGCGGAATGGTTCCAGGAGCGGGGAGCCTGGGGGACGGTCCCGGCGTCCGGCCGTTCGTCCTCCACGACCGGAGCGGCACGGGCCAGATCGCCGGCATCGACCACGCGGGCGTGGTGACGAAGGTGGCGGGCGGCACGATCTTCACCATCGAGGGGAACACCGACGGCGGCGTCGTGAACCGCGGGGAACACGATACGAGCAGTGTCGTCGCGTACGGCTATCCGGAGCACGTCCAGTCCCACCTGGACGAAACCTGATCGGACAGCCGGACGGCCCAGGAGCGGCCCGGCCCTTACGCGCCCCAGCAGCCCCACAACCGGCTCACCGAGGCACGGTCCGGCACCCACAGGCCCTGAACGCACCAACCAGACCACTGAGGCACGGCGCGACACTCACATGATCTACGAACAACCCGGCCCCCCGACACCCCGCCAGCCGCACAGCACCCACGTGGGCCAAGAGCGGCTGCCCGGTGACAAGACGGTCCGGAAACCCCACGACCAGACCTCTCAGGCAACCGATGACCAAGCGACCAGCCAGCCCACCGGTGACCGGCCGGGCACGGACGCCGGAGACCGCCCGCACTCTCACAAGGAGTCGTTCCGCCCCCTGAGCCCCGGCGCCAAGCGGGACGACTCCCACTCGTCCTCTGCCACGGCCCTTCCCACATCCGCACCGACCTGGGCTTCGGACACGTCGCCGACAGCGACCGCCCCAACCCCCGAACCTCCGACCGCCACGGCCGCCCCAGCTCCGACCTCTTCCGACGCGACGACCGTCACCCCTACTCCGACCTCCGACACCCCGTCAGCCACGGCCACCCCAACCTCGACATCTGGCACGCCGTCAGCCACGGCCACTCCAAAGCCGACCTTCTCCGAGACGTCCCCCACGGCCAGCGCGGCTCCGACCTCCGACGCGCCGTCAGCCACGGCCACCGCAGCGGTGCCGCAGGCGGCTCCGGAGACCACAGCCCCTTCGCCGACGGCCGAGCCGACCTCCTCCCCAACCGAGCCGACGGCCACCTCGCCGACCACTACCCTCTCGTCCGCCAAGCCGACCGTGACCTCCGCGGCCGAGCCCGTCGCCGAGGAGGCGACCCAGGCCACGCCGACGGCGTCCAGCACCACGGCCGTGACCGCCTTCCCCACCCACCTCCACACTGCGGCTACCGGCCCATTGCCCAGCTTGTTCACTCCGATGGTGATCGCCTCGGCCGTGGTGGCCATGGTGGCGGTGCTCGTGATGCTCGCCGTGGCCAAGAACCGCCGCCGGATCCGCTCAGCCGCCGTCGCGTACATGGCGCCGAGCCCGTCCACGCCCGCTGCCCGCCATGGCGCCGCCGAGCCCGACGAGGGCAGTCTGTGGAGGCGGGAACTCCTGGAAGCCATCGAGGCCGCCGCCGCGCTGCCGTTCGACACCGTCGCACCCAGCGAACAGGACAGCGACCCAACCGACACCCCCGCTCCCGCCGAGCAGACGAATCGGCGACCCGAGACCGGCCTGGGCCCTCAGGAGGAGCCCGCCGCCTTGACCGAGCCGGTTGAGGTCGTCATCCACACCGGACCGCTGGAGTCGATCGCCGACACCGGACCGCTCGAGCGCATCGTCATCCCTGAGGCGACCACCCCGTTCGACGCCTTCACCTCGGACGAGAGCACCCCCGAGCCGACGTACCGCGGGCGCAGGCGACGCAGTGGGCACGCCGCCGGCGATGAGGGTGCCGCCCCCGACACGTCCGACGGTGTTCAGGGGCCCGTTTCGGAACGTTGACCCGGTAATTGATCTCAGCCGGTGAGGCTGCCTCTGGAACTTGGGCCGCCGCAAAACCGCCTCAGCCCACGCACAACCGAGTGAGGCTGGCGGGCACCGAAAGAGCTCACAAACGAGGGCGCTGCGTATCGAGATGACAGTATGTGTCCGAGCGATCTCGGGCACTGCGCCGCTGTCTGGCCACAGGCCGCATTTGATTTCAAATGATACCGTATCAAATGAAAGGATCGCGGGTAGTATGGCCTCATGACCGGCGATGTTCCCCACAGAACCGCTGCCTCGCGTGCGACCGACCGCCCCGGGGACACCTCGCCTTTCGCTCTCGGCTTGTTGCTGCGCCAGGGGCACTGGCGCGCGGCCGCGGTGATGGCAGAGGCACTTCGGCCGTTCGGCATCGAGTTGCGGCATTTTGCCGTGCTGATCGTGCTGGTCAACCGCGGGCCCACAGTGCAGCGGGACTTGGCGGCGGCGACAGGGTCAGACAAGGCGGGAATCATGCGCGTCGTGGACGACCTGGAGCGCAAGGGGCTGGCCGTACGCAAGGCCGTTCCGGGCGACCGGCGCGTGCGGGCAGTGGAGATCACGCCTCAGGGCGTCGAGCTTTTCGATGCGGCCCACGTGGCGGCGGAGCCGCTGGCCGAGCGACTGGTTGCCGAACTTGGGCCGGGCGAGCCCGAGCAACTGAGGGATCTGCTGAGTCGGCTTGCCTATCCCGCAGGCGGGGAGGCGTAAGCAGCGTCGGCTGCCTGCCGCGTGGTCGCGCTTCGTCTCGTGCGGTTTTCACGCCGAACCCGGCCTTGAAGGCTGCGACATCGCCGCCCTGGCTTTGGACGGTGGGCAGGGGCTTGGTTGCCGACGGGGATCGAGCCGTCCTCGCCGGCGAGGTGGTCGATGCAGTGCGGATTGCCCGGACTTCGACCCATCTGGCCCGTGTAGTCGGACAGGACGGGGATGCCGCCGTCCGATCCTGTCCGCCGTGGCCCGCGACGATCGACGTGAAGTCGCAGGTTCTGGTGCCAGAGGCCGGACCGGGTGCCCATGAACGCCTTGGACCGGGCCGCGACATCGGCGAACCCAAGCGGGTGCGCCCAAGATGACGCGTCCGCTATAGCAGTTCCTCATGCACCACCGCGGGAACGTGCCCGGCGTCTGAGACGTGCTCGGCCCGGGTGTGGGGCCACCCGGACGCGCCTCAGGCGGACCTCAGCCCTGGAGATGCCCGTCGGCACGCTGAAGGCTGTTCCAGGAGCGGCGGGTAGTAGGCGACGGTCGCGGTCGCTCCCTGCGCGAGCCGTCTTTCCTCCGATGCGCCGAGTTCATATGCACACGCAACGGTATTGAACGATACCGTCATGAATGATACCCTCGCGAAGGTAACGAAATTCGCTGCGTTGAGCAGATGGAGGTCGGTGATCTTGGATCTCTATGAAGCGGTGTCGAGCCGACGGGCGGTGCGTGGATTCACCGATCGGCCTGTCGCGAGGGACGTGCTGGAGCGCGTGCTGTGCGCCGCGGCTTGGTCGCCGTCCGGATCGAATCTCCAGCCCTGGCACGTCTACGTGCTGACCGGTGGGCCGCTGGCCGAGCTCAAGAAGCGCGCCGGCGAGCGCGTGGCCGCAGGCGACCCCTGGGACGAGCGGGAGTACGAGATGTACCCGCCCGCACTGAAGTCTCCGTACCACGAGCGCCGATCCGCCTTCGGCAGGGAGCGCTACAGCGCACTGGGCATTACGCACGAAGACTGGGAGGCACGCCAGCGGGCCGCTGCCGACAACTGGCAGTGCTTCGGCGCCCCCGCCGCCCTGTTCTGCTACATCGACCGCGACATGGGCCGGGCCCAATGGGCCGACGTCGGCATGTATCTGCAAACCGTCATGCTGCTGCTGCGCGCCGAAGGGCTGCACAGTTGCCCGCAGATGGCGTGGTCGGTGTATCGCAAGACCGTCGCGGAGATCCTTTCACCCCCCGGCGAGCTCATCCTCTTCTGCGGCATGTCGATCGGGTTCGAGGACGTCACGGTGGACTACATCCGTACGGGCCGGGCTCCGCTCGACGAGACGGTCACGTTCGTCGAGGGTTAGCCCACTGGAAGGGATCATGAACGCCGAACAAGTCGTCGTCATCGGAGCCGCCGAAGGCATGGGAGCCCTCCCGGCCGGATGGTTCCTGCGCAACGGCGCAGGCCGCTTACCGGTGCAATCGTGCGAGGAGATCACTCCTGGCGCCTGACGACGCGTCCTCGGAGATCAACCTCGCCCTATGAAGGAGCGGGGCTGAGGACGTGTCATCAGCTTCGGCTCCGGCACCGCCTTCATCACCATCCAGAAGTGGCACGTTCATGCCTTTGAGAGGAAATGCAGTGACTTACACCGTTGGTTACATCGTCGGGAGCCTGTCCCAGAAGTCGATCAACAGGACGCTCGCTCTTGCTCTGAGCCGTCTCACGCCGCCGGAACTCCGTCTCACGGAGATCCCCATCGACGAGCTGCCCCTCTACAGTCACGACCACGACCCGAGCTACCCCGCCGTGGCCCAGGAGTTCAAGGACGCGATCAAAGCCTCCGACGCCCTCCTGTTCGTCACCCCCGAGTACAACCGGTCCATCCCGGGCGCGCTGAAGAACACCATCGACTGGGCAACCCGGCCCCATGGATCCAATGTGCTCGCCGGCAAGCCGGCCGCGATCATCGGAGCCTCACCCGGCCCGATCTCCACCGCGGTAGCGCAGCAGCACCTCAAGACCATCCTCTCCTTCACCAACTCCCCGGTCATGGGCCAGCCCGAGGCATACATCCAGTTCACCAAGGGACTGATCGACGACAACGGCGACATCCAGGTGCCATCCACCGCCGAATTCCTGACCGGATACCTGCGGGCCTTTACGGCGCACATCCGACGCCACCACCACGACATCCCGGACCTGTAGATCGCCCAAGAGTGAGCCTTGATCGGCGCTGATCGGGCCGGCCGCGCCGGCTCCAGTCAAGCGCCGAACTCATCAGCCAACCCCGCTACAGCACCACTGAGCCGACATACCCATCACCGACGGGAGGAGAACCATGTCCTTGATCGTCAGCGAGATCCTGTTCTGTACCGCCATCGCCGCGGCGTTGGCCGTGGTGTTCCTGTACCGGCGGACACCGCCCCTGTGTCAGGACTGCTCGCCGCAGGAGCGGCAGCTGCTCGTCCTGCTCATCCGCGATGAGATCGACGAGGAGGAATACCGGCGCCGGCAGGACTTGACCGGCCGAGCGACTGGCAGGTTCGCGGACACATGCGGCGAGCTGACGCCATGAGTCCGGGCTCATCGCTGCGGCGGCTGCATCTGTGCTCGACCCGGGCCCGGCTCACCGTCCTGGCCATGGCCACGGCGATCGTCATGCTGGTGCCGATGGGCATGGTCGGGGCATCGGCAGCCACACAAGCGTCAGCCGACCCCAGCTGGTCAGGCGCCCGCGAGCAAGCCGGGATCACCGCCGCCGCAGCCGAGCGCCGGAATCTCTCAGGCCTGATCGAGACGCAAACACCCGGCATCGATCTGATCCAGGTAGTGGGAGCCGATCATCGTGTCATCGCGGCTTCGCCCGCAGCACGCGGTCGGGACCCGCTGAGCCAGGTACGCCCCTCACCGGACCACCTCCAGGCCGACGTCGAAGTGTGCCCCAAGAACGCCGACGGACAGTGCCTGCGTCTGACCGCCGTTCGCCTCTCACCCGCCCCCACCTCCCCGGTGGTCTACGCCGGCCGGATGGTCTCGCCCGCGCCGTCCCGGACGTTCCGAGCGCTCTGGACCGCCCACATCGCGCTGCTGATCCTCCTGGCCACGGCGGCGACGTGGAAGATGACCAGCCGCATGCTGGGCCCGATCCAGCTCATGCGCGCGCAACTGGCCGCGATCAACGTCAGCGACCTGAGCACCCGCATCCCGCAACCGCCCGGCCGCGGCGAGATCGCCCAACTGGCGCACACCATCAACCACACGCTCGGGCGTCTGGAGCAGGCCAAGTCCTCGACCGAACAAGCTCTACAGCGGCAACGCCAGTTCGCCTCCGACGCCTCCCACGAGCTGCGTACCCCGCTGGCCGGCCTGCGCGTACGCCTGGAGGAGGCCCAGATGCATCCCCGCGACACCGAACTGCCTGACCTGATCGGGCACGCGCTGGAGGACCTGGATCGGGTTCAGGCCATCATGACCGACCTGCTGCTGCTCGCCCGGCTGGGCGCCACCGCCCCCCAGGCCACTCAACATGTCGATCTGACCACCCTGATCCGCACCGAGACCAGCCGACGTGCCGATCGTCACCCGATAGCCTTGGACCTGGCCGACCGGGTCGTCGTCGACGCCGTGCCGGGGCAGATCGCAAGGGTGCTGACCAACCTGCTGGACAACGCGCAGCGGCACGCCACCAGCCAGGTACGGGTACGGCTTCGCCACTCGGCGACGCACGCGGAGTTGGCGGTGAGCGACGACGGCGACGGCGTTCCTCCGGCGGACCGAGAACGGATCTTTCAGCGGTTCGTCCGCCTCGACGCCGCCCGCAGCCGCGACCGCGGAGGCACCGGCCTGGGCCTGGCCATCGCCCGGGACATCGCCACCGCCCACCACGGCACCCTGCACGTCGAGCAGGCCGCGATCGGCGGGGCCGGCTTCATCCTGCGCCTGCCGCTGAGCACCCCCGCCGAGCAAACCGGCCCATAGCCACCGGCCAGACGGCAGACCGCCCCCCCACGCCGGCCCAGTGCAGAATGGCGCAGGGCACGGTCAGGAACGGCCATCCGGGCGGTTTGGTGATCATGCGTCACCCTGACGCCCGCGACGGCCGCCCAGAGGTCCGGTCGCTAGAGGGCCGAAGGTTGTGCCGTGTCGGCCGGAGCCGGGTCGCCTGCCGACGCGGGTTTGGCGGGAATGCGCTTGCCCAGGGTGACGAACAGCAGGATCAGGCCCACGGTCAGGAGAATGTGCCCCAGTCCGGAGACCCCCGCGATGGCTGCACCGCTGGGGTGGCCCAGAACTGTCAGGGTTCCGTGGAGGAGCATCATGGCGACGGTCAGCGCCAGGCCGACGTTGTAGATCCAGAAGAACCAGCCGAAGAGTCGACTGGAGGTCAACGCGAACAGCTTCTCCAGGGCGAGGACGATGAGGAAGAACAGCATCCCGAGCGCGAGCACGTGCGTGTGGACGACGCCGAGCTGCGTGTCGCCGGTGAAGCCCGTCAACTTGGTGATCTCGCGGTAGTACAGGCCGCTGACCAGCCCAAGGATCATGTAGACGTGAGCGATGTTGAGGATCTTCCTCATGTGTGCTGACCTTCACTCTTGCGCAGGTTGAAACGGGTGCGGCCCCGCTGGGTACGAATCGTGGGGGGTTCAGTTGGATTCGGCGGGGAGGTCTGCGTTCACCGAGTCCTCGATGCCCTCGCGGTACGTGCTCCGGGAAGAATCGGACAAAGGTCCGATTGCGCTTCGAGACAGTAATGGACTGTGGTCCGAGTCCGCAATACCGCCGAAGCTGCTCCGCACCCCCGGCCGAAGGAACGCCGACGAAGCCGGGGAGACGGGCGTAACCGCACTTCGCTCGCGATGCCGAGTAGTCTCGCCGTATGGAGCGTCGATCGCCGTTGATCACACATATCTCCTGGGGCCGGACGGTGGTGGAGGGCCTCGGCGAAGGCAAGGACTTCAAGCTCTACCCAGGCGGCGGACGCCCCTGGGACTGGAACGAGACCGGCACGAGGCACACTCCCGGCATCCAGCCTGCCGACGTCCAGGAACTGCTCGACAACGGCAGCCAGGCGATCGTCCTTTCCCGTGGCATGCACGTGGTCCTGCAGACGTGCCCCGAGACGCTGGACCTCCTGATGGAGACAGGTGTCGAGGTCTACGTCGAGGAGACGACGGCCGCCGTCCAGCGGTACAACGCGATGGCGGAGACCGTCCCCGTGGGCGCGTTGATCCACTCCACCTGCTGATCTGAGGCATGGTCCGGAACAGCGTGCGCGATTCTGGTGGGTATCACGGCCTTTGCGCTACCTTTGATCTTCGTGTCCCACGGAGATCTGACGCCGGAGCTGCTCCACTCCTCCGTCTGGGCGGACGGGCTGGTGGCGTCGTCGGGGATTCCCGTCCATGACATGCCGCTGGTGTCGGTGGGCGGAGGGCTGGGCTCGTTCACGCTCCTGGACGTCCTGCGCATCCGCGGCGTGGCGGCCTCGGCCATGCGGGTGCTGTCGACCAGCGACACCCCCTGGCAGACCTGGGAGTACCTGACCCGCGTCTCGCAGTTGCCCTCGCACGAACGCATCCGCTCCGACTCCGGGGCGCGCCCCGACAACATCTGGGGCTTCCCGTCGTACGCGGTGCAGGAGGCCTGGCAGGACCGTTCTGTCAAGCCGGTGCTGCAGGTACTCACCGAGCCGATCCTGGCCGACTTCTACAGCCCGCGGGCCGGGATGGCCATCCGGAGCGTGCAGCGGGAGGCCGACCGCATCGGCTACTGGGAGATGCTGGCCAAAGGCCAGGTGCGGATGGTCAGGAAGCGGCTGGGCGGCGGCTACTTCACGGTCTTGACCCCGCCGGCGGGCAGCGGGCCGACCAAGCGGGTGGCGCTGCGCTCGCAGTACGTGCACCTGGCCGTCGGGTATCCGGGGCTGAAGTTCCTCGACGACCTACAGGAGTTCCGACAGCGGACGGGCGAGCGGTATCGCCTGGTCAACGCGTACGAGCCGCACGAGCACGTCTACGACCAACTCCGCGCGAGGCCCGGCGTCGTGGTCGTACGCGGCGCCGGGATCGTGGCCTCGCGGGTGTTGCAACGGCTCATGGACGATCGGGAGCGGTACGGGCTCCAGACGCAGATCGTGCACCTGTTCCGCACGTACGTCACCGGAGCGCACGGCCCTCATGCGTTCATGCGGCGCAAGGGCGGCGACGGCTGGGCCTACCAGGCGTTCACCATGCCGAAGTCGGCGTTCGGCGGCCAGCTCAAGGCCCGGTTCCGCAAGGCCTCGCCGGAGGAGCGGGCGAGGTTGGCGTCGCTGGTCGCCGGTACCACCACCCCCAAACTGGCCCGCTGGCAGGAGCAGATGAGCCGGGCCCGGCGCGGGAGCTGGTACCACCCGGTGCAGGCCTTGGTCGACCGCATCGAGCAGGCGCCGGACGGCCGGCTGGTCACCCACACGCGCAGCGCCGGCTCCGCGCCCATGCAGTATGTCTCGGACTTCATCATCGACTGCACCGGACTCGAGGCCGACATGCCCGAGCATCGGGTGCTCGACGACCTGCTCCGGCACGGCGGCGCGCGTCCCAACAGGGCGGGGCGGCTGCAGGTGGGCCCGAACTTCGAGGTGCTCGGCGCGGAGAGCGGCGATGGCGCGCTCTACGCCTCCGGCGCGGCCGCCGCGAGCAACCACTTCCTGGCTGTGGACAGCTTCCTCGGCCTGCAGACCGCGGCCCTCGACATCGCCGACGACCTCGCCGGGCGGGGGTTCTGCAAGCCGCTCGGGCCGTTCAGGTCGGTGTCCCAGTGGCTCAAGTGGGCGGGGAACAGGAGGCTTGCGTGATTCCCACGCTCGCCGGGCGGGTGCAGACCCGGCTGTTCGTGCTGGCCACGGTCGGTGCGGTGCTGACCGCGCTGCTCACGCCGCTGCTGCCGATGTCCTTCCGGGACGCCTACGTCGTCCTGCTTGCCGTCGCCGTGGTCGGCATCGGCTGGGAGGCGCTGTACCACCTGATCATGCAGTTCCGCTGGGACAAGGACTGGCCGACCTTGTTCGGGCTGGTCACAGCCGTGCCGGAGGGGCTGCTCATGTGGGTGCTGCTGGATCTCGGGCTGGTACCAGGGGTCCGGGGGCCGATGGCCTGGTGGGCGTTCGCGGTGCTGTTCGCGGTCGTCTGGCTGGGCCAGTGGCTGTTCGTGAACGGTCCCATGCGGGTGCTGTTCGTCAAATGGCGGCTCCGGGGGGGCCGCCTTCTGTGATCACATGAAGGGGGAGCGATGGGCGGGATCGAGCTGGCTCGTCCGCTGTACTTCTGGCTGGGCACGCTGGCCGTCGTCGCGGGGGTGGTCCTGCATCTGCCGATGTACGTGCACGGTGCGGAGATGCACTACCGGCTGGCCGGGATGCCGATGGACCTGCCGATGACGATCGGCATGGCGCTGATCGTCGTGGGGCTGGTCGTCACCGCGTACGGGCTGGTGCCACCGGGCGCCTTCCGGGCCAAGCCGGCCGCGGAGGTGCGGGTGCGCGCGCTCGATGACGCGCGGATGCGTCCGGCTCACCTCGGGCTCATCCTCGTCATGTCGGTGGCCGTGGTGATCGACGCCATGAAGCCGATCACGCTCGGCTTCGTCGCGCCCGGCATGGCCAAGGAGTACGGGCTGAAGTCCGCGTTGAACCCCGCGGGTGAGCTGCCCGTCGCGCTGCTGCCGCTGGCCGGCCTCGCCGGCACCGTGCTGGGCTCGCTGCTGTGGGGCTGGATGGGCGACAAGATCGGCCGCAAGCCGTCGATCCTGTTCGCCGGAGTGCTGTTCATCGGCACCGCCATCTGCGGCGTCATGCCGGACTTCGAATGGAACCTGGCCATGTGCCTGGCCATGGGGCTGGGCGCGGGCGGCATGCTGCCGATCACGTTCTCGCTGCTGGCCGAGACCATCCCGCCCCGGCACAAGGGGTGGGTGATGGTGCTCATCGGTGGCAACCTGGCCGTCGCCTACCTGGCGGCGAGTTGGCTGTCGGCCTCGCTGGCGCCGGAGTACTCCTGGCGGGTGCTGTGGCTGGTCGGCCTGCCGACCGGCGTCGTCCTCATCCTGCTCAACCGCCTCATCCCCGAGTCGCCGCGCTTCTTGCTGGCGCACGGCCGCGACGCCGAGGCCCGCGCGGTCATGGCGCGGTTCGGCGCCGCCGCGGCTTCCGTGGAGGAGGTGGAGCGGGTCGAGGACGAGCAGGACGGCGGCTATTCGAGGCTGTTCCGCTGCCCGTTCACCGGGCTCACGGTGGCCGTGGTGATCCTGGGGCTGAGCATCGGCCTGGTCACCTACGGCTTCCAGCTGTGGATCCCGTCCAACCTGCAGCGGCTCGGCCTCGACCAGCAGACCGCCGACCGCGCGCTACGCGACTCGACGCTGCTCGGCCTGCCGCTGATCTTCATCTCCGCCGCCATGTACGCGCTGTGGAGCGCCAAGAAGACGATCGTCACGCTCTCGGCGCTGGTCGGCGCGGCACTGGTGGTGCTCTCGTTCGCGGGCGAGACGCTGGCGCAGGACCGCACCTGGCTCTACCTGCTGCTGGCCGGCCCGATCGTGGGGACGGCGGCGATCTCGGCGGTGCTGGCCGCCTACAGCTCGGAGATCTACCCGACCCGGGTGCGCTCACGCGGCTCCGGGCTGTCGGCCGGTGTCGGCAAGTTCGGCGGCGTGGCCGTTACCGGCGTGCTGGTGGCGGGTGCGGCGGCCCCCTCCGTCGGTACGACGGCGCTGCTCGGGGCGGTGCCCCTCGTGCTGGCCGTGGTGGCGGTGCTCGCGTTCGGCGTCGAGCCGGCCAAGGGGCCGGCCGAACCCGCCGTCGTGGTCACCGAGGCGTAGCCTTCCTCGCGGGCCACGGCGCCGTAGTCGCTGGTCCGGCCGGCTTCACTCCAGATGCGGGTTCCGCGTCGCTGTCGTCAGCGCGGGAGAAGCAGCGCCGTGAGCAGATCCTTGACCTCGGTCGCGTCGTAGGCGTCTCGCTCGAAGGGCCCGAGCAGTACGGGGCCGTCGGCGGGATCGTCGGGGAGGCGGCCGTGGCTGCCGCGTACCGGGGCCGGATCGAGCGGCACCACCGGCATCGTGTAGCGGAACCCGAGCCGCTTACGGACCAGCGCCAGGCCCGCGCGGACCTTCACGAGCGGGTCGGCCGGGTCCATGAACAGCTCGGCGGGGTCGTAGCCGGGCTTGCGGTGGATCTCGACGAGCCGGGCGAAGTCGGGCGCCCGGTCGTGGGCGAACCAGTAGTAGTACGTGAACCACGCGTGCGGCTCGGCGACCGCGACGAGTTCGCCCGCACGCTCGTGATCGAGCCCGTACTTCGCCTTCCCCGCCTGGTCGAGGACTTCGTCCACGCCCGGCAGTTCGGCGATCACCTCGCGTGCCCGGCCCAGGTCGGCGCTGTCGCGCACGTACACGTGGGCGATCTGATGGTCGGCCACCGCGAAGGCTCGGGACGTCCACGGGTCGAGGTATTCCATTCCCGCCTGGGTGTAGACCTCGAGCAGCCCGGCCGACCGCAGCGCCCTGTTGATGTCGACAGGCGTCGTGGCGTTGGTGATGCCGTACTCCGACAGCACCACCACGGTGGCGTCCTCGGCGAGGAGCGGAGCGAGGACGGCGTCCACGGCCTGGGCCGCCGCGACGGCCTCCGGTCCGTCAGGGCCGTACCGCTGCAGGTCGTAGTCCAGGTGCGGGACGTAGACCATGAGCAGGTCCGGACGCTCCTCGCGCAGGATGTGACGGGCCGCGGCCACGATCCACCGAGAGGAGGTGATGCCGGCGGTCGGCCCCCAGTAGCTGAACAGAGGGAAGGGGCCGAGGCGGCGTTCGAGGTCGTCGTGCAGGGAGGGCGGCCGGGTGTAGCAGTCGGGTGACTTGCGGCCGTCGGCGTGGTAGATCGGGCGTGGCGTCACGAGCAGGTCGCTGGGGGCGCCCATGGCGTACCACCAGCACACGTTGGCGGTGCGCAGGCCGGGAACGGCGTCCCAGAGTTGGCCGCCCTCGATGAGCGCGTTGTGCTGGCGCCAGAGGAGCACCTCGCCGAGGTCCCTGAAGTACCAGCCGTTGCCGACGATGCCGTGCTCGCGTGGAAGCGCGCCGGTCAGCAGGGTGGCCTGCATGGAGCAGGTGACGGCGGGAAGAACGGGCCGCAGCGTCGCGGCGGCGCCGGCCTTCGCGACGTGGGGCATGTGGGCGAGAAGCCGCGGGGTGAGTCCCACCACGTTGATCACGAGCAACGGCGGCATCACAGCTCCTTGAGTCCGACGGTGTTCAGCTCACGACGCGTCCAGTCGAGTTCGGCGGCGATGCCCTCGACGAGGTCCACGGACGTTCCCGGCAGGACGTTCCAGGTGTAGGTCTCCACCTCGACGTGCCGGGTCAGAGGGGAGCCGCCGCCGAACAGGGCGTGCAGCAACTCCCTGAGATAGGGAGCCGTGGTGGTGAGGGGTGGCGGCGGCGCGGCGTGCAGCGGCATGTGGAAATGCACACGCCAGCGCTCTTCCCGGGGCAGCCCGCCGGCGAGGGCGGCCTCCAGGTCGTCCACCGCTCCGCTCGGCGCGCGGGTCTGGTGGAGGAAACGGCGTTCGTCGAACGGCGCCAGTGCGGCCTGGCCGCCCGGCGGCGCCTCCAGCGCGCAGGACGCCTGGACCTTCACGATCGGGAGGCCGAGGTTCACGGCGTCACGGGCCGCCTCGAAGCCCATGGCCAGGTGGCATGCGTCGAGGCAGACGCCCAGGTGGTCGCGGTCCACGTCGCCGAGCAGCCGGGTGGCCTGCGGCGTGGTCTCCACGATGCAGCCTGGTTCGGGCTCGAACCCCAGCCGGATCAGCTTGCCGGTACGCCCGGCGAGCGCGCGCAGGCCCTCGGCGACGGCGTGCACGTTCGCCATCGCCGTCGTGGCGCTGTCCGCCGTCCACTCGGTACGCCAGGCGAGGGGAAGGGTGGAGATCGTGCCCTCCGCGACATCGTCCGGCAGCAGCCGGGCGAGGATCTCCGCCAGGTCGAGCGTGTAGCGCACCCGCTCCGGCGAGGACCAGTCCGGATAGTAGACCCGGTATTTCACGACCTCGTCATGAAAGCCCCGATAGGGAAAGCCATTGAGCGTCACCACCTCCAGCCCGAGCCGGTCGAGCGCGGCGCGCAGCCGTAGGAGCTCGGCGCCGTCGGCGAGCAGGGTCCTGGCCGCCCCATGGGGCAGCCACAGGCCGATCCCGAGGCGGTCGACGCCGAGCACGTCCCGCACGCGCGCGGCGAAGCCGGTGAGCTGGGCGTGGATGCCGGGCAGGTCCTCGGCGGGGTGAACGTTGGTGCAGTAGGCGAGGTGGACGGTCGAGCCGTCGGGATGCCGGAAGCGCATGCGCTCAGCCCCGCTTGACCGTGTTGCCGGCGTAGTCCGCCCCGGCGGACGGGTCGCCGAGATCGAGCCGCCCGCTCTGCCCGTAGAAGTCGACGGGATTGCGCCACAGCACCTTGTCCACGTCGTCCTCGGTGAAGCCGGCCGCGATCATGGCGTCGGCGACCTCGCGGGTCTTCAGCGGATCGCTGCGGCCCCAGTCGGCGGCCGAGTTCACCAGCATCCGTGCCGTGCCGTACTCCTTCAGGATCTCCACCATGCGGTGCGGGTCCATCTTGGTGTCCGGATAGATCGAGAACCCCATCCAGCAGCCGGACTCCGCGACCGGCCCCACGGTCAGCTCGTTGAGGTGGTCGACGAGCACCCGCCCCGGCGGCATCCCCGAGGCTTGGACGACGTCCAGCGTGCGCCGGGTGCCGGCGGCCTTGTCGCGGTGCGGCGTGTGCACCAGGACGGGCAGGTCGCTCTCAGTCGCCATCGCGAGCTGGGCCTCGAAGGCGTGCTCCTCGGCCGGGGCCATCGAGTCGTAGCCGATCTCGCCGACCGCGACCACGGAGTCCTTGAGCAGGTAGCGCGGCAGCTCGGCGAGGACGTCCGCGCACCGCGGGTCGTTCGCCTCCTTCGGGTTGAGCGCCAGCGCGCAGTGGTGCTGGATCCCGTACTGCGCGGCGCGGTAGGGCTCCCAGCCGAGCAACCCGTCGAAGTAGTCGAGGAAGCTGCCCACGTTGGTGCGCGGCTGGCCGAGCCAGAAGGCGGGCTCCACCACGGCCCGCACCCCGGCGGCGTACATGCGCTGGTAGTCGTCGGTCGTCCTGGACGTCATGTGGATGTGGGGGTCGAAGATTCGCATCAGAGCCTCTCCAGCACGTCTTGTGGGACCGGGCGGCCCGCGGCTCGCCGCTCGGCGGCGTGGTCGGCCAGCATCCTGGCGAGCTCGTCATCGAAGCGGCGGTCGAGCCCCGCGACGGACGCGAGCGGGATCGACAGGAAGACGCACTTCAGCACACCGTGGCGGAAGGCGTGGTCGTCCAGCCAGCGCGAGCCGTAGGGGCCGAGCGCCGCGGCGACCAGGCGGGTGTCGTTGGCGCGCAGCGCGTCCTCCACCAGGGGGACGGCGGCGGGGCCGAGACCGAGGTCGGGCAGGGCGTCCAGGACGGCCAGCCGTTCGCCGGTGTCGCCGCTCCAGTAGAGCGCGCTGACCAGGTCGGCGTTCCCGCGCAGCGCGTTCAGCAGCGCGCGCCGCGCTCCGGGGCCGCCGCGCCGCTGGGCCTGCGGGAACAGCAGTCGCGCCGACTCAGGCGACTCCTTCACCTGCCGGACGGCCCGCGCCGTCCAGTCGTGATCGCTCATACGCCCTCCTCAGGAAGTCGATGGACCTACGAGCCACCTCGGGGGCGGCGTGGCCGTGCCGCGCCAGTTCGACCGCGACCAGCCCCCGGTAGCCGTCGAGCGCGGCGAGCGCAGGCGGGAAGTCGATCTCGCCCGCGCCGAACTCCAGGTGCTCGTGCACGCCCCGGCGCATGTCCTCGATCTGCACGTGCGCCAGGTACGGCAGCGCCCGCCGCACGCACTCGGGAACGTCGTGCGGTTCGACGCACTGGCAGTGCCCGATGTCCAGGGTGAGCCCCAGACGGTGATGGCCGCCGAGGAGGCCGCGCAACCGCTCGTACCCGGCGAGATCCCCGACGAGCATCCCCGGCTCCGGTTCGAACGCGAGCGTGATCCCGACGCGGTCGGCCTCGTCGAGGAGCCGCTCGCACCAGCGGGCCAGCCGGGCCCAGGCCTCCGCCTCGGTGACCTCGGCAGGCCGGACGCCGCTCCACAGATGCACCACGGGCGCGCCCAGATCGGCCGCGATCCGCAGCGCCCTGCTCAGGAGGTCGGCTCGCCGGGCCGCGCCGGCGTCGTCGTCCAGCAGCGTCGGGTGGTGCTTGCGCCATGGGTCCAGCGTGTAGCGTCCGCCGGTCTCGACGACCGTGCGCAGGCCCAGTTCGCCGAGCCGTCTGGCGATGAGCGCGACTTCGTGCGCCGATCCGGCGGCGTAGGGGTCGAGGTGACCGTGGTCCAGGGTGATCGCCGCGCCGCTGTAGCCGAGGTCGGCCAGGATCGCGAGCGCCTCGGGCAGCCGGTGATCGGAGAAGCCGTTCGTGCAGTAGGCGAAGTTCACGAGGTCGCCATCCTGGCCGAGAGCCAGTGGCCCAGGGGCATCGCCGCCAGCAGCGCGCCGGCCTGCGCGAGCCTGCCCTGTCCGGCGACTCCCGCCGCCTGGAGCGGGACCAGGCCGAGGATGGCGAGCCGGACGGCGCGTCGGACCTGATCGGGGTCCGGACTGGCCCGCAGCCCCGCCTGCACGACGCCGGTCAGGGCGACGTAGCCGGCGAGCAGCGCGGACGCGGCGGCCTGGCCGTGCCCTGCCGGCTCGTGGTTCCCGCGCCGGCAGCTCAGGCCTGTCAACGCGACCGCGACCGCGCTCGCCGCCAGCGCGCCGTTGATCGTCCCTCGCCCTGCTCCCCGCACTTCCGCGCGGCCCAGCAGGCTGATCCCGTAGGTGTGCGCGCCGATCGCCAGCGCCATCAGCCCGCCGGCCCGGACCTGCTCGCCCGTGCCGAGCAGCACGTCGAGCGTCCGGCAGGCGGCCATGGACGCCGGTCCCGCGGCAGTCCGCTTGAGCCCGAGATCGTACGCCCAGACCGTGCCCGCGAGCAGCCCGGCGCGGACGAGCCCGCGCCGCCCGTCCGCGAGCGCCGCGGCGAGCAGGCCGGCGGCGGTCAATCCCGCGGCGAGGCCGAACGCGCGGCCGGGGGAGACCCGCCCGGAAGGAATGGGGCGCTCCGGCCGCTCGACGGCGTCGATCTCCCGGTCGGCCCAGTCGTTGAGCGCCATGCCCGACAGGTAGAGGCACAAGGAGGCGACGGCCAGCCCGGGGGCGGCGGGACGTCGGGCCGCCGCCGCGCCGGCCAGCATGTCGCCGGGCACGGAGAGCGCGGCAGGCGCCCTGACCAGCTCGAGTATCGCCCTCATGACAGCTCCTCGGCGAAGGCGCACAGCCGGTCGTACTGCCGCGCGAGCCCGTGCTCGTCCGTCGCCAACGGATCCTTGAAGAAGTATCCGAGCTCGGGGAGCACGCCGTGCCGGCCCTTCTCGTGCGCTCGGGCGACCAGCCGTACCAGGTCGAGGACGAGGGGCGCGGCCAGCGCGGAGTCGCAGCCCTGCCAGGTGAACTGGAAGGTCATCCGCACCCCGAGGAAGCCCTCGAAGGTGGCGTGGTCCCAGGCGGTCTTCCACTCGCCGAGGTCGGGGACGTAGTCGATGTGCGTCTGTCCGTCGACTCCCGGCCCCAGCACGCCGGTGACGGTCCTGTTCTTCGAGAGCTGCTTGCTCGCCCTGGCGTTCGGATCGGCGAGGGTCGCGCCGTCTCCTCCGCCGAGCAGGTTCAGCCCCGACCAGGAGCGAACCCGCAGCGCGCGGCCCGCGAACATGGGCGCGAGCGCGCTCTTGACCAGGGTTTCGCCGGTCTTGCCGTCCCGGCCCGCGTACGGCATGGCCCGCACGGCGGCCAGCTCCGCCAGCGCGGGCAGGGTCGGCCCGGTGGACGGGGTGAACTCGACATAGGCGCAGCCCGCCTGAAACGCGGCGTACGCGTAGAGCGAGCTGTGCGGCAGGACCTCCGCCCCGCTCGCCAGTGCCTCCTCCAGGTCGGCCAGCCGCTCGAACTCGGGGCGCCACGCCGCGGGGGGCTCTGTCGACGACACGTTGACCACGACAACGCGCTCCGCCCCGTGCCTGTCGCGAAACTCGACGAGATCGCGGATCAGGCGCGCGGCGGCCTCGCTCTGCGGAGCGTCGCCGGACGTGTGCCCCGGCCGGATCTCGGCCTCCGCGGCGGCCAGATCCTCGGCGAGCAGGGCGGGCAGGCGGGCCGGGATCACGCCCTCTTCGGCTAACTGCTCGGCTCGTTTCCGCAGGGAGATCTCCGCCACGTCGTGGCCGCCGAAGACCAGGTCGGTGAACGGCGCAAGGTGGCCTGGGAAGCCGGGGATCTCGGTGACGCAACCGTGAGGAGGTGAGATCCCGGTTTTGAAAGCGGCGGCGCCGACCATCGCGGTGGTCGCCACAGATCCTCGAGCGCCGATCAGCCATACCCCGAGAGTGGGCATCATGTCCTCCGTATCGCGGGAACTTTGGCCGGATGCCTCCCTATTTCTGTGGATGTTACGTACGGATTTCGCCGATGGTCAACCATAGATATGCCGGACGTCGGCGGAAGCTACGCGGAACCGGGCTGATCGGCGCTCTCGAGGGCCAGGACGTGTTCGATGACCATCGCGGCCGCTCCCATGACACCCGCGCGATCGCCGAGCTCGCTGGCGTGGATGCTGAGGCGCTTGGTGGCCAGCGGCAGCGAGCGCGCGTAGATCACCTCCCGGACGCCGGCCAGCAGGTGATCGCCCGCCTCGGCCAGGTCGCCGCCGATCACGACGAGCCCGGGGTTGAAGAAGTTGACGATGGAGGCGAGCACGCTGCCGACCTCCCGCCCGCTCTGCCTGACGAGGTGAATCGCCTGGGTGTTGCCCTCCTTGACGAGCCGGACCACGTCGCGGCCGTGAGAGGCGTTGATGCCGAAACTGCGCAGTTGGGCGGCGAGGGCGTCGCCGCCGGCGATGGCCTCGAGGCAGTCGATGTTGCCGCAACGGCACTGCACCTGGTTGATGTTCGGCACCCGGATGTGGCCGATGTCGCCTGCCGCCCCCTCGGCGCCCCGGTGCAGCCGGCCTCCGCTGATGATCCCGCAGCCGATGCCCGTGCCCATCTTGACGAAGATCAGGTGCTCGGTTTCGAGCTGGGTGGCCCATTGCTCGCCCAGCGCCATGATGTTCACGTCGTTGTCGACGAGGACCGGGACGCCGAGGCGGCTGCCGAGCCAGTCCGGCACGGGGAAGCCGTCCCAGTTCGGCATGATCGGCGGGTTCACCGCCTTTCCGGTCTCGTGCTCCACGGGGCCCGGGAGGCCGATCCCGACGCCGCACACGTCGCCGCGGGTGTGCCCGCACTCGGCGAGCAGGTCGTCGAAGCTGTCGAGGACCCAGGTCAGCGTCGGCTCGGGGCCTCGGCTGATGTCCAGATCGGTGGCACGCTCCGCCAGTATCGCGCCGCCGAGGTCGGCCACCGCGAGCCTGGCGTGGGTGACGCCCAGGTCGGCGGCGAGCGCCACCCGCGCGCTGCGGTTGAAAGAGAAGGCGGTGGCGGGTCTGCCGCCGGACGGAGCCGCGCTGTCGGTTGGCACGATCCAGCCTTGGAGCAGTAGGGCGTCGATCCGCTGGGACACCGTGGACCTCGCAAGGCCCGTGAGTTGTACCAGCTCGGCGCGGGTGCGCGGCCGTCCGTCTCGCAGGATCGAGAGCACCGTCCCTGCTCCAGAAGAGCTCGATGGGCCCTGAGTCACCAGTCCTCCTTATGATGATCGCGAAGCAGGTATACGACAGATTCTACGCAAGTTTTGCTTGACCGTCGTCATAAGTCGGATCTACTCTCCCGAAATATGCAGGACATATCCTCGCAACCCCCCCATAGACCTAGAGTAGGCATCATTGGGACGGGCTTTATGGGCGGTGTGCACGCCAGATCCGCCCGTCTCGCCGGTGCCCGGATCGTCGGCGTCGCAGGGACCCGGATCGAGCGCGCCCGTCAGCACGGCTTCGGGCGCCCCTTCGCCTCCGCGGACGAGCTGATCGAGTCGGGCGAGATCGACGTGGTGCACATCTGCACCCCCAACAACCTGCACGCTCCGCTCACGCTCAAGGCGCTGGCCGCCGGCCTGGCGGTGATCTGTGAGAAGCCGCTGGCCACCGACGTGGAGACGGCCGTCCTGATGGCGGCCCGTGCCGCCGAGGCGGGACTGGTTGCGACGGTGCCGTTCGTGTACCGCTTCCATGCGATGGCCCGCGAGGCACGGCAGCGGGTCGCGCGTGGAGACGCGGGCCGGGTGGTGCTGGTCCAGGGCAGTTACCTGCAGGACTGGCTGCTGCGTCCCGAGGATGACAACTGGCGGGTGGATCCGGAGATCGGCGGCGCGAGCCGCGTGTTCGCCGACATCGGGTCGCATTGGTGCGACCTCGCCGAGTTCGTCACGGGCGACCGCATCACCGAGGTGTCGGCGCAGACCGCCGTCGTGCAGCAGGCACGGGCGGGCAACGGGCCGGTGCTCACCGAGGACCTGGTCACCGTGCAGTTCCGCACCCGCGGAGGCGCGCTGGGGTCGGTCACGACGAGCCAGGTGTCCCCTGGCCGGAAGAACCGGCTCTTCCTGGAGGTGTCGGGGACCGAGGAGAGCATCGCCTTCGACCAGGAACAGCCCGAGCGGCTGTGGATCGGCAGGCGTGACGGGGCACGGCTGCTCGTGCGCGACCCTGAGACGCTCTCGCCGGCCGCCGTGCCGTACTCGCCGCTCCCCGCCGGGCATCCGCAGGGGTACTACGACTGCTTCGACGCCTTCGTCGCCGAGAGCTACGCCGCGCTGCGCGGCGAGCAGCGTGACGGGCTGCCGACCTTCGAGGACGGTGTCCGCGCCGCGCGGATCTGCGCGGCCGTCCTCGACTCCGCGCGCACAGGGGAGTGGACCCCGTGCTGACCATGACCGGCATCGGCAAGAGCTTCCTCGGCGTACGGGTGTTATCCGGCGTGGACCTCGAGGTCCAGGCGGGCGAGGTCCACGCGGTGATGGGGGAGAACGGCGCGGGCAAGTCCACCCTGATGAAGATCCTCGCCGGGGTCCACGCGCCGGACGAGGGGACGATCGAGATCGACGGGCGGCAGGTGTCGTTCGGCCACCCGCTCGAGGCGCAGCGGGCCGGTGTCGCGATCATCTACCAGGAGTTCAACCTCCTGCCCGAGCGCAGCGTGGCGGAGAACGTCTTCCTCGGCCGCGAGCCCTCCCGCGCGGGCCTGGTCGACAGGACGGCCATGGAGAGCGCGACCAGGCAGCTCCTCGCCGAGCTCGGGGAGACGTCCTTCGGCCCGAGAGACCTCGTCAGGCGGCTGTCGGTCGCCCAGCAGCAGGTCGTCGAGATCCTCAAGGCCCTCTCGCTCGACGCCAGGATCGTGGTCATGGACGAGCCGACGGCCGCGCTCGCCGAACACGAGGTCGAGCTGCTCTTCCAGCTCGTCCGGCGCCTCCAGGAGCGCGGCATCGCGGTCCTCTACATCTCTCACCGGCTGCGCGAGGTGTTCGACCTGGCCGACCGGGTGACCGTGCTCAAGGACGGCCGGCGCGTCACCACGGTGCCGATCGCCGAGGTGACCTCGGACGACCTGGTCAGGCTGATGGTCGGTCGCGACCTCGGCGCCTACTTCCCGCCGCGGGCCGGCGCCACCGGAGAGGTACGGCTGCGCGTGACCGGCGGTGGCAACGACAAACTGCACGGCATCGACCTGGAGCTGCGCGCGGGCGAGATCGTGGGCGTCGCCGGCCTGCAGGGTTCTGGGCGGTCCGAACTGGCCAAGGCGCTGTTCGGCGCCGAGCCGTTCACCAGCGGCGAGATGACACCGTGCCGCCCGCGCTCGGTCCGCGAAGCGGTGGCCGCAGGGATCGGCCTGGTCACCGAGGACCGCAAGGCCGAGGGGCTGGCCCTGCGCCAATCCGTGCGCGACAACGCGCTGCTGGTGGCCCGCGCGGTGGGCCGTGGCCGCCAGAACGGGCTGAGTGAGCTGCTGGAGCGGGTCCGGCTCACGCCGCCGCGCCAGGACCAGGAGGTCCGCTACCTGTCCGGCGGCAACCAGCAGAAGGTCGTCCTCGCCAAGTGGATGACCGTCGCCCCCACCGTGCTGCTGTTCGACGAGCCCACCCGTGGTGTGGACGTCGGCGCCAAGGCCGCCATCCACGACCTGATGCGGCAGCTGGCCGAGGACGGCATGGCGATCATGATGATCTCCTCCGAACTGCCCGAGCTGATCGGCATGAGCGACCGCGTCGTCGTCCTCCGAGACGGCCGCGTCACGGGCACTCTCCCCGCAGCTCCCACCGAGGAGGCCATCATGCGGCTGGCCGCAGGCGAGGTGATGTCATGATCGACAGCGAGCGGATCCGGGCCGCGTCCGCACGCGCCCTGCCCCTGTTACGCACCCGCGGTTCGAGCCCGGCCAGGGTCGTGTTCCTGGCCCTCGCCGGAGTGGTCCTCATCGGCTGGGCGCTGGTCGCCGCGCGCGGCGGGCAGTTCCTCACGCTGGAGAACCTCGTCGGCGTGCAGCAGCGCTCGGCCGCGTTGGGCATCGTCGCGGTCGGGCAGACACTCGCCATCCTGGCCGGCTCGCTCGACCTTTCCGTCGCCTACCTGATCAGCCTCACCTCGCTGGTGGCCGCCGAAACCATGGACGGGCTCGACGGCAACATCGCGCTCGCCGTCACCGCGGTCGTCGCCATCAGCGCCGCCGTGGGGCTGGCCAACGGGCTCGTGATCACCAAACTGCGGGTGCACCCGTTCATCGCCACGCTCGGCGTCGCGTTGATCATCAAGGGCGTCCTCGACCACCTGTACGACGGCCCCGCCGGCAAGGTGCCCGAGTCCTTCCAACACCTCGGCTACGACCGGATCGGCCCCGTCCCGGTCTCCGCCCTGCTCTGGGCCGGGGTCGCGGCCGCTGCCTGGTTCCTGCTCCGGCGCACCACGCTGGGCTACCGGATCTACGCGGTCGGCGGGGACCAGGAGGTCGCCCGCCTGTCCGGGGTGCGGACCGACCGCATGCTGATCGTCACGCACGTGCTCTGCTCGCTGTGCGCCGGGATCGCCGGGCTGCTGCTGGCGAGCAGGCTCGGCGCCGGCGCCCCCACCGTCGGCACCGACGGCGGATACGACCTGGAGTCGATCGCCGCGGTCGTCCTCGGCGGCACCGCGCTGGCGGGCGGCAGGGGCGGGGTCGGCGGCACGGTCGGCGGCGTGCTGCTGCTCGCCACGCTGGACAGCGTCTTCAACCAGCTCGAGGTCGACTCCTTCTTCAAGGACGTCGTCCGGGGCGTGGTCATCGTGACCGCCGTGGCCGTCTACGCCAGGCGCAAGCAAGGGAGGCGGGCATGAGACGAACACTGCCGATCTTCGGAGTGCTGGCCGTCCTGCTGGTCGCGATCGCCGTCGTGAACCCGGTCTTCGTCGAGCCCGCCGGATTCCTCGCCTTCGCCAAGCGTGCCGCGCCGCTGGTGATCCTGGCGGCAGGCCAGTACTTCGTGATCGTCTCGGGCGAGTTCGACCTGTCGGTCGGCTCCCTGGTCACCGCCGAGGTCGTCATCGGGGCCCGCCTCATCGACGGGAACGAGGCGGCCACCTGGCCGGTGCTCGCCCTGCTGATCGTCTTCGGCCTGCTCGTCGGCCTGGTCAACGGCGCGGTGACGACCCTGCTGAAGGTGCCGTCCTTCATCACCACGCTCGGCATGATGCTCGTCCTGTCCGGCGCGGTCTTCCTGTGGTCGGGCGGCGCGCCACGCGGAGCGCTCTCGCAGGGCTTCCGCGCCTTCGGCAGGGGGAGCCTCGGACCCATCCCCTGGTCGGTGCTGATCCTCCTCGCCGTCGGAGCGGCCGCCGTCGCGCTGACGCGGGCCGACTTCGGCAGGACGCTCGCCGCCACCGGCGACAACGAGCGTGCGGCGGCCCTGTCCGGCGTGCGTGTCGCCCGGGCGAGGATCCTCGCCTTCATGCTCTCCGGCCTGGCCGCCACGGTCGCCGGCATCCTGCTCGGCGGTTTCGCCGGCGTCTCCGCCCAGGTCGGCCAGGGACTGGAGTTCCAGGCCATCACGGCGGTCGTCCTCGGGGGCGTGGCACTCGGCGGCGGACGCGGGTCGGTCGTCGCCGCGATGGGCGGCGCGCTCACGCTGGAAGCACTGTTCACCTTGCTCAACCTGTACGGGATCTCGGGGGCGCTGGAGTTCACCGTGCAGGGGGTCATCATCATCGCGGCCGTCGCGGTCGGAGCCCTGCGGCTGCCTCTCAAACTCAGGCCGAGCGCCTGAGCACCCCCGTTGAAGAAGGAGACCACCCCCCATGTCGCGTCGTCGGCCCGCAGCGGCCCTCCTTTCCCTGGCCGCGCTGGCCTCGTTCACCGTCGGCTGCACCAGCGACAAGCCGGCCACGTCGGCCGGCCAGACCCCGGCCGCGGGCGCCACCGCCACGTCGGAGGCTCCCGCGGCGGGCACCGGAGACCAGTCCAAGTTCTTCGTCCAAGCCGACTATGACGCCCAGCTCGCCATGCGCGCGCAGACCCCGGAAGGGCCCGCGGACAAGCCGTGGGAACAGGCCATCGCGCCGCAGATGACGTCCACCGCCACGTACAAAAAGGGCGGGCCGTACGAGATCTGCTTCTCCAACGCGGCGGTCAACAACCCATGGCGGCAGGTCGGCTGGAAGACCATGCAGGCCGAGGTGGCGTTGCACAAGGAGATCTCCAAGCTCACCGCGCTCGACGCCGAGGGCAAGGACGACAAGCAGATCTCCGACATCGCCGAGTTGCAGGCCAAGGGCTGCGACGCGCTGATCATCTCGCCGAACACGACGGCGACGCTCACCCCGGCCGTGAAGGGCGCCTGCGCCAAGGTCCCGGTCATCGTCTTCGACCGCGGCGTGGAGACCGACTGCCCGGTGACGTTCATCAAGCCCATCGGCGGCTACCTGTTCGGCGCCGACGCCGCCGACTTCCTGATCGAGAAGGTGCCGGCCGGCGGCAAGATCCTCGCGCTGCGCATCAGCCCCGGCGTGGACGTGCTGGAGACCCGCTGGTCGGCGGCGAAGGTCGCGTTCGACAAGAGCCAGTTGAAGGTCGTCGGCGTCGAGTTCACCGACGGCGACGCGGCCAAGACCAAGAGCATCGTCAACGACTACATCCAGCGCAACGGCAAGATCGACGGCGTCTGGATGGACTCCGGCGCGACCGCGGTGGCCGCGGTCGAGGCGTTCGAGGACGCCGGGCTGCCCGTGCCCCCGATCAACGGCGAGGACCAGCAGGACTTCCTGCAGAAATGGAAGGACGGCAACCTCACCGCCCTCGCCCCCACCTACCCCACCTACCAGTGGCGTACCCCGATCATCGCCGCGCTCAAGATCCTCAAGGGTGAAGAGGTGCCCAAGCTCTGGAACCTGCCCCAGCCCAAGATCACCTCAGCGAACCTGTCCACCTACCTCCAGCCGAACATGCCGCCCCTGCACTACGCGCTGTGCGGCTGCGAGAACATGCCGGGCTTCCCCGAGAACTGGGGCGGCAAGAAGGGCTGAACGATGTTCCCTGTCGGAGTGAACACCTGGGTGTGGGTGTCGCCGCTGACGGACGGCGACCTGGAACGCCTCGCGCCGAAGGTCGCCGCCTGGGGGTTCGACGTCATCGAGCTCCCGGTCGAGCGGCCCGGTGACTGGGACCCGGCGCGGGCCGCCGCGCTCCTCGCCGAGCACGGGCTGGCCGCCTCGGTGGTGCTGGTCATGCCCCCCGGACGGGAGCTCGTGGCGGCCTCGCCCGAGGTGGTGAAGGAGACCCAGGACTACCTTCGCCACTGCGTCGACGTCGCGACGGCCGTCGGCTCACCGGTGATCGGCGGCCCCGCCTACGCCTCCGTCGGCAGGACCTGGCGCATGTCGCCGGGCGAACGCCAGGAGGTCTACGCGGAGCTGCGGAAGAACCTGGCCCCCGTGGCCGACTACGCGGGCGAGCGCGGCGTGCGGATAGCCGTCGAGCCGCTCAACCGCTACGAGACCAGCCTCGTCAACACCGTTGAGCAGGCCCTGGAGGCCCTGCCCGACGGTTGCGACCTGGCGCTCGACGTCTATCACATGAACATCGAGGAGAAGGATCCGGCGCAGGCCGTCCACACCGCGACGGGCCGGATCGCGCACGTGCAGGTATGCGGGACCGACCGGGGCACCCCCGGGGCCGACCGCTTCGACTGGCCCGCCTTCGTCGGCGCCCTACGGGAAACCGGCTACGCGGGCCCGCTCGTCATCGAATCCTTCACCGCCCACAACCAGACGATCGCCACCGCGGCCTCCATCTGGCGGCCGCTCGCACCGAGCCAGGACGCGCTCGCCTCAGAGGGACTCGCCTTCCTGAGAACGCTCTGATCGGTTCCTGAGGTCTCGGACCCGCTTCCGGAGAGAACACCTTCAACCCCCCGGAGATTCGACATGCGTCGATTTCTTGCTGCCCTCATCCTCCCGATCCTGCTGACCTTAATGGGAACAGGGACGGCTCACGCCTCCGCCCAGCACGACACCTTCCGGGCGCTGCTGTTCACCAAGGCCGTGGGGTACGTCCACTCGTCGATCCCGGCCGGCGTCCAGATGATCAAGGATCTGGCCGCCGACAACCACTTCGCGGTCGTCGAGACCGCCGACTCCGCCGCGTTCAACGACGCCAACCTGGCGACGTTCGACGTGGTGATCATGCTGCAGAACTCCGGCATGGTCTGGGAGAACGACGAGCAGCGCCAGGCCATGCAGAAGTACGTACGCTCCGGCAAGGGCATCGTGGGCATCCACAACGCCCTCGACATGGGGATCGAGAACGAGTTCCCCTGGTGGGACGACCTGCTCAACGGCGGCGCACACATGCCTGCCCACTCCCCGGGCGTCCTGCAAGGCACCGCCGTGGTCGCCGACCGCGTACACCCGTCCACCAAGAACCTGCCCCTGCGGTGGCAGCGGCCGGAGGAGTGGTACAACTTCGCCCCGAACCCCCGCGGCAACGTGCACGTCCTGGTCGCCGCGGACGAGACCACCTACAACCCGGGCGGCTCCGCGATGGGGGCCGACCACCCGATCTCCTGGTGCCGCAACGCCGAGGGCGGCAAGATCTGGGCGACGGCCATGGGCCACGACACCGCCGCCTACGCCGAACCGCTCTTCCGCGAGCACGTGCTCGGCGGCGTCAAGTGGGCCGCCGGTGCCGAGGCGGGCGACTGCGGCGGCACGGTGAACAGCAGCTTCGAGAAGGTCACGCTCGACGACAACACCGCCGACCCCATGGAGCTGGACGTGGCCGCCGACGGCCGGGTCTTCTACATCCAGCGCAAGGGCGAGATCAAGATCTTCAAGCCCGACAGCCACAGCACGGTCACCGCCGCCACCCTCGACGTCTACAACGGCGGCGAGGACGGCCTGGTCGGCATGGAACTCGACCCGAAGTTCGCCGAGAACGGCTGGATCTACGTCTACTGGTCGCCCGCGGACAGCGCGGACGACGTCAACCGGCTCTCCCGCTTCACGGTGAGCGGTGACTCCATCGACCTGGCCAGCGAGAAGAAGCTCCTGGAGGTGCCCGCCTACCGGCAGCGGACCTACCCCGAGCCCGGTCACACCGGGGGCGCGGTGGAGTTCGGGCCCGACGGCTCGCTCTATCTGAGCACCGGCGACGACGTCCCGCCGAACCTGTCGCCCGACTGGCAGGGGTACGCGCCCCTCGACTGGCGGCCTGGCAAGCAGATGCTCGACGCCGCCCGTACCGCGGGCAACACCAACGACCTGCGCGGCAAGATCCTGCGGATCAAGCCGAAGGCGGACGGCGGCTACGACATTCCCGAGGGGAACCTGTTCCCGCCCGGCACCGCCAAGACCAAGCCCGAGATCTACGCCATGGGCTTCCGCAACCCGTTCAGGTTCACGGTGGACCAGAAGACCGGGTACGTGCACGCGGCGGACTACGGTCCCGACCGAGGCGGCCCGACGACCGAGCGCGGTCCCGAGGGTTTGGTGGAGTACAACGTCATCAAGAAGGCCGGCAACTACGGCTGGCCGTTCTGCCACGGCGACAACCAGCCCTACGCGCCGTACAACCCTGACACCAAGGTGGTCGGGGCCAAGTTCGACTGCGCCCACCCGGCCAACGACTCTCCCAACAACACAGGCCTGACAGAGCTCCCGCCGATCCAGCTGCCGGTCATGTGGTACGGCTACGGCACCTCGCCGAAGTTCCCCGAGCTCGGCTCCGGCGGCTCCGCTCCGATGAGCGGTCCGGTCTACCGCTACGACGCCGCCGGCACGTCCAAGAGCAAGTTCCCCGCCTACTTCGACGGAGTGAACTTCTTCTACGAGTGGTCGCGCCACTACATCAAGGAGATCCACCTCGACGGCGACGACCAGGTGCTGAAGATCAACAGCTTCCTGCCGAACCAGACCTTCCTCAAGCCGATGGACATGACCTTCGGCCGCGACGGATCGCTGTACCTGCTGGAATGGGGTAACTCGTTCGGCGGCGGCAACAACGACTCGGGCCTGTACCGCATCGACTACTCCGCGGGCGCCCGGGCGCCGGTCGCCAAGGCCACCGCGTCCCGCACCGACGGGCCCGCGCCGCTCACGGTCGACTTCGACAGCGCCGGCAGCGTCGACCCCGACGGCGACCCCATCGACTTCGCCTGGGACTTCGACGGCGACGGCACGTTCGACGCCACCGGTGCCAAGGCGAGCCACACCTACTCCTCGGCCGGCCGGTTCGCCGCCCAGCTCAAGGTGACCGACGTCACCGGCAAGGAGGGGTTCGCGAACGTGCTGATCACGGCCGGCAACACTTCCCCGACCGTAACCATCGAGTTGCCGGTCAACGGCAGCGTGATCGAGTTCGGCCAGGACGTCCCGTACAAGGTCAAGGTCACCGACCCCGAAGACGGCACGATCGACTGCTCCAAGGTGCTGGTGACCCCGGCCCTCGGACACGACGACCACGAGCACGAGACCGTCGAGATCCCGGGCTGCGAAGGCAAGATCTCCACCAGCGACATCGGCGGCCACCCGGCGGGGGCCAACCTCTACTACGTCATCAACGCCCACTACACCGACAAGGGTGACAACCCGCTCACCGGCTACGCCAAGGCGATCCTGCAGCCCAAGCGGAAGCAGGCCGAGTACTTCACCGCGATGTCGGGCGTCCGGGTCATCAGCGAGCCCGGCGCCGAGAGCGGCAAGCGCATCGGTGACATCAGCAACAACGACTGGATCTCCTTCACGCCGATGGACCTGAACGGCGTCACCGCCGTCAGCTACCGCCTGTCCAGCCCGAGCGGCGGAGGCTCCGTGGAGCTGCACGCCGACTCGCCCACCGGCACCCTGCTCGCCACGACCCCCGTTCCCAGCACGGGAGACTGGAACAACTACCAGATGACGGCGTCGGTGCCGGTGAAGTCCGACGTCCGGACGAAGACGATCTACGCCGTCTTCAAGAACAGCCAGAACAACGCCTTCGACCTGGACGCCGTCCAGTTCACCGGCGAGAACCAGGGCCCCGTGCTGCAGCCGGGCACCTACACGATCACCGCCCAGCACAGCGGCAAGAACATCACGCCGACGAACGACGCCGACGACGCCCAGATCGTCCAGCTGGGCGCGACACAGGGCCCGGACCAGAAGTGGGAGGCCATCCCGCTGTCCGACGGCAGCTACCAGCTCAAGAACGTCAAGAGCGGCAAGTGCCTGGACGTGCCAGGCGGCTCCACCGCGGCGGGCACCGAACTCGTCCAGTGGACCTGCCACCCCGCGTCCGCCCCTGACCAGGTCAACCAGCGGTTCATCCCCGCCGCGACCGGGCAGGACTACCGGCTCACCTCGGCCGCGAGCGGCCTGTGCCTCGGCATCGCCGGCAGCTCCCCGGCCGACGGCGGCAAGTTGATCCAGTGGAACTGCATCAACGTCGACGACCAGAAGTTCAGGTTCACGCCGGTCGCCGGCGCCGACAAGACGCCTCCGGTGACCACGGCCAAGGCCGCCGAGCCGAACGGCCAGGACGGCTGGTACACCTCCGGGCCCGTCGAGGTCTCGCTGACCGCCGTCGACGACGCCTCGGACGTGGCCGCCACCGAGTACCGCCTCGACGGCGGCGAGTGGACTCCCTACACCGCGACGATCCTGATCAGCGGGGACGGGACACGCAAGCTGGAGTACCGCTCCCGGGACGGGGCGGGCAACGTCGAGGAGGCCCGCTCGCTCACCCTGAAGATCGACACCACCGCTCCGCAGACGACCGCGTCGTTCGCCGCGCCCAACGCCGAGGGCTGGAACAACGGGGACGTCCCGGTCGTCCTGGCCGCGCAGGACGCCGCCTCAGGGGTCGCCCGCATCGAGTACGCCCTCGACAAGGGCGCCTGGACGGCCTACGCCGGCCAGCCCGTGGTGGTCGGCGGGGACGGCACGCACGAGCTGCGCTACCGGGCCGTCGACAAGGTCGGCACGACCGAGCAGGAGAAGGCCGCGGTACTCAAGATCGACGGCACCCGCCCGACCCTCATGGTCTCCGGTGTCTCGGACGGCGAGGTCTACGGCGACTCCCAGGACCTGCGCATCACCTGGCAGGCCGTGGACAGCACCTCCGGCGTGAAGACGACGTCGGGCACGCTCGACGGCGCCCCGCTCGCCGCCGACTCGACGCTGGCGCTGTTCACCCAGACCCTGGCCGGCCACACGGTCGCGGCCAAGGCGGACGACAACGCCGGCAACTCGATCACGACGAACGTGCGGTTCAGCGTCACGACGTCCATGCGGGACATGCAGCACCTGATCGACAGGTTCCGCGCCGCCAACTGGCTGTCCGTGACCGCGCACACCGCGCTGACCAACGAACTGACCAAGGCACGCAAGGCGGAGGCGTCGGGCAAAGACGCCAAGGCGGTCCGCCACCTGTCCGAAGTCAAGCGCCTGCTGGCCGACCAGCAGCTGGTGACCAGGGCCGACGTACGCGACACCCTGACCCGCGACGCCGACAAGGTGATCGCAGGCATCAGCTGAACTACCACCGGCCGACGTGCCCCTCTTCCCACCGGGGAGAGGGCACGTCTGGTTGTTGCCTCCGTCACATGCCCCCTCGGGGCACGCCCAAGGCGTCCTCGCTCACGGATCGAGCGGTGGAACCCCTGCCCAGTCAGGGAGCGGCTCGCATCTCCTTCTCCACTCCGGAGGCTCACCGCTTCCCGAAGCCGCGACGATGCCGCCGACAATGGCGCAGGTCGTGTCGACATCGCCGCCGGCGGCCGCCGTGGTCCACATGGCCGCTTCGAAGTCACGGCGTTCACGGGCCGTCACCCAGAGGGTGAAGGGGACGGTGTCCTGCGCGCTGACCTGCCGCCCATTCCCCAGCACCTGGGCGGCGAGCGCGGGATCGCTGATCGTGAGGAGCTGACGAGCCTCGGCGATCCCCTCCCGGACCATGCTCGCGGGCACGTGCTCACCGACCCGGTCGAGGAACCGTCCCGGAGCGAGATCGGGTTCCCTGACGGCCGTCGCCACGGCCACGGCCACCGCGACGGCGCCGGCCACCGCTTCGGGGTGTGTGTGGGTGACCTGCGCCGACAGAGCGGCCTGCCGGACGACCTGCGCGAGGTCGTCGGCGAACCAGGCGCCGAGCGGCGCCACCCGCATCGCGGCCCCGTTGCCCCACGAGCCCTTGCCGTCGAACAACTCGGCCGAAAGCGTCCGCCAGTCGCCCCCTTCGCGGACGAGGCGGAGCATCCGATTGGTGGCCGGGCCGTATCCACGGTCGAAGTCGTGACGGGTGGCGAAACTCGCCGCGAGCCTGTCCTGGTCGACAACGCCGTGATCAGCCAGGACGCGATAGACGGAGCACGCCATCTCGGTGTCATCGGTCCACTGCCATGGATCAGGTGGAAGCAGACGGCTGGAGAGGGCGTGGTGATGGGCCGGGACGAAGAACTGGGAGCCGAAGGCGTCGCCGAGAGCGAGGCCGTGGAGAGAGGCTGCGGCACGCGCAAGAGGATGAACGGACATCCCTTCCATTGTGCGGGACGCCGGTTCATTGTGCAGGACGCCGGCCGCCCGTCGAGGACGCAGACGTCGACCCGCGAGGCGCGTCACAGGCGGGGAGGTCTTGTGCTCGGGGAGCGGGGATTTCTCTCCCGGTAGGAGAGAAATTCATCTCGATATATGTGAACATTTCTCGCATAAGTCGCCGTATGGCACGGTCTGTTCATGACAACTCATGACGAAGGGGAAGATGACTCCTCTGAGACGGTAGAGTCCGACTTAGCGCCTGCGACCATTGCGGGAGAGATCGGGCGGACGGTCCGAGACACACTTGGGAGTTGGGCTCGGACCGCCCAATTGTGCACCATTGTCACGGTTGTTGCCGTGAGCGTTACCGCCGTGCTGTTGGTCATCGGCAGCCGGTAGTTCGAGCCTCGCAGGAGTTGTCGTTCTTGCATTGCTAGAAGTGCAAGAAGAGCGATACTCCTGCGAGGCTTTTTCTGCTGTGGGATGAGATATCTCACCCGTAGTGCATCATTCTCTACCGGGCGATTCGAACATCAGAGCCCTCTGTCGTAGGTGGTGGCTCAGGGGGCCAGCACCCAGGTCTGGTTCGAGTCCGATGGATTGCATCGTGTACCGAAGACCTCGCCCCTGTAGCCCGCCCCGAGGCAGGTGTTCCGCGGGCCGTTCCGCCATCAAGTCGAAGGCAGGGGATCGCTTCCTTCAGGGAGCGGGGGAATGCCGAGTGGGAAGGCGCTCTGGTGCCCGAGCGTGCCTTAACATGCGGATTTCGGCTTTCTTCAAACTGCTGCGCTTATAGGGGCGCGGATCTGATAATGATCGCGTGTCTCGTCAGGTGCGCACTTCCCCCGGTGCGGCGTACGACTTGGAATGTCACGTGGTGTGGTGCTCCCAGTACTGGCGCCGTGTCCTGAGCGGCTGGGGCAAGACCCGGCTGGACGGGTTGATCCGCCAGTGCGGCGGGCGTGCGGCGCTGTGTCGACTTCCGGTACGAGCGTGTCCCGACAACGGTGGGGGCGATTATGCGTAGGTCGTTCAAGTTCCTGCTGCGTCCCACGGTCAAGCAGCAGATCATGCTGACGGCGATGCTGGACGATCATCGGGAGTTGTACAACGCGGCCTTGCAAGAGCGTCGTGAAGCGTACCGCCGGGCGAAGATCTCGATCCGGTATGGGGAGCAGTCGGCGCAGTTGAAGGAGATCCGTGCCGATGACCCGGCGGGGCAGGGCCGTTGGTCGTTCACCGGTCAGCAGCAGACGCTGCGCCGGTTGAACAAGGCGTTCGAGGCGTTCTTCCGCCGCGTCAAGGCGGGTCAGTCGCCTGGCTACCCGCGGTTTAAGGGGCGTGGCTGGTTCGACACGGTGACCTTCGTCGAGGGCGACGG
>NZ_JBEPDC010000049.1:0-58566 GCF_040300065.1 Nonomuraea sp. NPDC000554
GACCATCGACCCCACCCGCGACTACCAGCCCCAAGACAAGAGAAAACCCCCGAACCCGTAGGTTCGAGGGTTTCCGATGTCCTGAGACATCACATGGCGGTGGTGGTGGGATTTGAACCCACGGATGAGTTGCCCCATCACACGCTTTCGAGGCGTGCGCCCTCGGCCACTAGGCGACACCACCGCCGACGAGCTTACCGGATCCGCCGAGTAGCGAAGAACTCCTTTAGGACGGCGGAGCACTCCTCGGCCAACACGCCCATCACGACCTCGGGCCGGTGGTTGAGCCTGCGGTCCCTGACGACGTCCCAGAGGGAGCCGACCGCACCGCCCTTCTCGTCGACCGCGCCGTAGACGACGCGCTCGACCCGCGACAGCACGGCCGCGCCCGCGCACATCGTGCACGGCTCCAGCGTGACCACCAGCGTGCAGCCGGTCAGCCGCCACTGGCCCGTCGCCTGCGCGGCCTTTCTGAGCGCGAGGATCTCGGCGTGCGCCGTGGGGTCCGCGCCGGCCTCCCTGTCGTTGCCGGCTGCCGCGAGCACCTCGCCGAGCGGGCCGAGCACCACCGCTCCGACGGGGACCTCGCCCCGCCTGCCGGCCTCGGCGGCCTCCGCCAGGGCCAGGCGCATCGCGTCCTGGACGTTCACCTCAACCGGTCGAGCTCGTCGGCGAACGCCAGCCGCTCGGCGATCACCGAGAGGATGTCGGCCGGGAGCACCCCTTCTTCCATGCTCAGCTCCAGCAGCTCCTCAGGGCTCACGCCCAGATCGCTCAGCAGCTCGAAGTCGCCGGCCGGGCGCACGCCGAGGTTGTTGCCGTCCTTGTCGGTGGACACTCCGGCGAACTCGGCGAACAGCCCGCCGAGGCTGTCGGACAGGATCGCGTGGGCGTCGGAGAGGAACACTCTCGGCTCCTCCTCCCCCAGGTAGCGGACGATGGCGAACCACTCGTCCTCCACCTCGACGCAGAGCAGCGCCAGCTCGTCACCTGACAGGCCGAGCGCGTCCGTCACCGCGTCGCCGAGGTCGTCGACGATCTCGGCGTCCCTGAGGTCCACCTCGGCGCCGCTCCAGCCGGTTGAGGTCCTGACGAAGGCCGCAGAGAAGGTGTTCGCCATGTCCGCGCTCCTGAAGAGGGTCAGCCGAAGACCGATTCGATGGCACGCTCGAACGGCTCCGAGAAGCCGAGCCGTGCGGCGATGCTGGACAGCACGTCCTCGGGGAGCAGGTCGATGTCGCCGGACAGGATGCCCAGCTCCATCTCGTCGAGCCCGAGGTCAGCGAAGATCGACAGATCTCCTGCGGGCAGCACGGTGTCCTCGTCCTGGAGGATCTCGTCGAGCTCCTCCTCGTCGGGAACCGGCACGTCGAGGTACTCGAGCACCTGCCGCGCGAGCGGGAAGTCCCAGGACGCGGTTATGTCGGAGAGGAAGACGTCCACTCGATCGCCGAGAACACGCAGCGCCACGAAGAACTCATCCCCAACGGCGACCAGGCCAATCGTGCCGCTCTCGCTGGGCTGCTGGCGCAGGGCGTGGATCAGCCCGTGCAGGTCGGAGGTGAGTGTCGCCGGAAGCAACTCGGCGTCCCAGCATCCGTCTTCGCGATAGACCACGATGGCGAAGTCGAGCGCGTCTTGGTCCGTCATCGCTATTCCCACCCGACCTCTGAGCACCATAGCGCTTCTACGGCCCCCAATCGTTTCAGAACCGACCGCCCGCCGTGTGCCGCTCCGACCAAATTGTGATCAAAACCAACGCGCGACGTGCCGTTTCGTTCCACACAAGATACCGTTGTCCCTTATGGAAACCCTCGTCGTCGACCATCCGCTCGTGGCGCACAAGCTCACCACGCTGCGCGATGTCCGCACCGACTCGCCCACCTTCCGCAGACTCGCGGACGAGTTGGTGACGCTGCTGGCGTACGAGGCCACCAGAGACGTCCGCGTCTCGGACGTGACCGTGGAGACTCCGGTCTCGCAGGCCCACGGGGTCCGGCTGGCCAAGCCGTACCCGCTGGTGGTGCCGATCCTGCGGGCGGGGCTCGGCATGCTCGACGGCATGACCAGGCTGCTGCCGACGGCCGAGGTCGGCTTCCTCGGCATGATCCGCAACGAGTCGACGCTGCAGGCCGAGACGTACGCGACCCGGCTCCCCGACGACCTGTCGGGCCGCCAGTGCTATGTCGTCGACCCGATGCTGGCCACGGGCGGCACGCTCGCCGCCGCCGTGCAGTTCCTCTTCGACCGCGGCGCCGTGGACGTCACCGCGATCTGCCTGCTCGCCGCGCCCGAGGGGCTGGCGTACATGGACAAGGTGTTCGCGAACTCCGGCAAGCCGATCCGGCTCGTCACCGCCGCCCTGGACGACCGGCTCAACGAGAGCGGCTACATCGTGCCCGGCCTGGGCGACGCCGGCGACCGGCTGTACGGCGTCGTCTGAAGAAAGTCCCTTTCCGTCACTCAGAGTCGCCCCTTCGTTACATACTGTGGTTGTGTGGGTATGTAAAGAGAGGAAGGCAACTTCCGCATGGGCGCGAGGGGGCACGATGCGCGATTTTCCGGCTACCGAGGTGTTCTCGTGAACGAGCGCACCGAGGCGGAACCGAGTCCGTACGCGGACGTGGAGTTGGCGCTGCGCGACGAGTTCGCGGGCATCCACTCCCCGGCCACCGTAACGCGCTGCGTGGAGGCAGCACACTACGGCGCGCTGGAGGTCACGGGCTATGCCCATCCCAGCCTTGTCGAACGGATCGCCCGCAAGCACCTTCACGTTCTGGCGCTCGTGGCAAGCGAGCGTGGGTAACCAAGATCAAAAATGACCCGTCAAGTTACCTTTACCCCGGCAGCGGGGTGGGTAATGTATAGGGCGGGCGTAGTAGGTAAGTGGTACGGAGGCGACAGTGCAGGTCAAAAAGGTCCTCACATGGGGTGGTCTCGCTTTTGTGGCGTACTACCTGTTCGCACGACCAGCTGACGCCGCAGACGCGGTCAGAGGGGCGTTCGACACAATGTTCAACGCGGCAGACTCGCTGGCTCAATTCGTGAACAACCTCGCATGAGACTTGTGACCCACGGGGACTCTGCTCCGTCGTCGGTCAACCGTTACCTACTCCCCCACGAACAACAGGTCATCATGGTGCGGCGCCACCCGGCCGTGCTGCTCCGTCCGGTCGCCGAAGTCTTCGGCGGTCTGATCATCGCTGGACTGCTCAGCAAGTTCTTCGGTGACAAGGGCGGCGGCACGGCCCTGGTCGTCGTTTGGTGGCTCTGGCTGCTCCTACTGATCCGTTTCGTATGGAAAGTCGCGGAGTGGTCAGTCGATTACTTTGTGGTGACTTCGAAGCGCATGTTGTTGACTACCGGTCTGATCACGCGCAAGGTCGCGATGATGCCGCTGGGCAAGGTCACCGACATGAGCTTCCAGCGTTCTCTGCTTGGGCGCATGCTCGGCTACGGAGAGTTCATCCTCGAGTCGGCAGGTCAGGACCAGGCGCTGTCGAACGTGGAGTACATCCCCTATCCCGAGACCTTGTATCTGGAGGTCTGTCAGATGCTTTTCCCGGGCAAGGACGACGGAGACGATTAATCTCCCTGTAGGGATTTCTTCAGGCGGGGATACCCGATTCGGCTACTTCATGCAATCATTGCGTGTTGTTGACCCTTCCCCGCCTTGAGAGATGAGATGCCGAGTCAGGGAACCATCGGTGACCGCGTCCGCGGACTGCGGTTGAACAGGCGGATGTCCCAGGCCCAACTGGCCGGGCCCGACCTGTCGGACAGTTATGTCTCACTCATCGAGTCGGGTAAGCGCACACCGACTCCGGTTGTAGCCCGCCTTCTGGCCGAGCGGCTGGGATGCACCACCGAGTTCCTCCTGCACGGGATCGAACCTCGGCAGCGCATCGACACCGAGCTCGGCCTGCGGCACGCCGAGCTCGAACTCCAGCACGGCGATCCCACCGTCGCCGCCGACCGCTTCACGGAGATCGTGAAGGCGGCCGACGAGGAGAACGCGATGCTGACCGCGCACGCCCGCTTCGGCAGGGCTCGCGCGCTGGAGGCCCAGGGCCGTCTCGGCCAGGCCGTCGAGGCGTTCGAGCGGCTGCGCAGGGAGGCCGCGGCGCATCCGGAACGGCTGGCCGACCTGCCGCTCACCGTCGCGCTGAGCCGCTGCTACCTGCGCGCGGGCGACCGCCTGCGGGCCCGCGACCTCGCGGCCCACGCGCTGGACAACGCCGAGCGCCTGCAGATCACGCAGGGCGAGATCGCCATCGACCTGGCCGCCGCGCTGGTCGAGGCCCACGGCGAGCACGACGGCCACTCCACCGAGCTTCAGTACGTGGAAAAGGTGCTCGCGACGAGCGGCGTGCCACACGTTATGGACCGTTCCGGAGAGATCCACACCCTGTGGCAGGCGAGCGTCGCCGCGGCCGCGGGCGACGACTCCGCGCTGGCCGTGCGGCTCGCCGACGACGCCATCATGGCCGGACGCCACGACAGGCTCGCGCTCCAGCTCGCCCGCACCGCCATGCACTGGGCCAGGCTCGACAGCGCGCCGATCGCCGAGGCGGAGCGCCTGGCCGAGGCGGCCACCCGCGCGTTCGCCGCGTCCGGCGACAACGCCCGCGAGCAGGGCCAGAGCCTGATCGCCCACTCCAGGGTGCGGCTGCGCGCCAACGACCCGGCGCGGGCCGGTGAGCTGGCCGCGTCGGCGCTCGCGCTGGTCGACGAGGCGTCCGGCACGCAGGCGGCCGAGGCTCGGCTGCTGCTGGGCACGGTCGCGCTCGACCTCGGTGGCGACGCGTCCGCGCACCTGCGTGCCGCGCACGAGCTGCTCAGCGCGCTGAACCGGCCGGTGTTCGGCTCCGACAGGCAGGCCGCGCGCTGCTGGCGCGAGCTGGGCGACCTGTACGGCAGGGCCGGAGACCGGGTTCAGCAGACCGCCGCGTATCGTAAGGCTCTTGAGGCAGCTGGGGTCCGATCCGCGATGGCGGGGGTGACAGTCGACGCGAGCGTTTCTCGCTGAACTCTCCGGGGGCTCCAGATTTGTGTTTCGGAGTCTGGAATAATTAGGGTCTACCAGTCATTGACTCATAGGATGATTGGTTTCCCCGGAGGAGGCGGACTGTGAGTCTGCGTACGGCTCAGCGGGCCTCGCTCGTCGACCAGGTGATCGATCAGCTCAAGGAGCAGATCACCTCAGGGTCGTGGCAGATGAACGGGAAGATCCCGACCGAAACCGTGCTGGCCGAGCAGCTCGGGGTCGGTCGCAACACCGTCCGCGAGGCCGTGCGCGCGCTGACGCACGCCGGGTTGCTCGAATGCCGCCAGGGCGACGGTACGTACGTGCGCGCAACCAGCGAGCTGTCGGGGGCCATGCTCAGGCGTCTGCGTCAGGCCGAGCAGCTGGAAATCCTCGAGGTGCGGCGGGCGCTCGAGGTCGAGGCCGCTCGCCTGGCCGCCACCCGCCGCAGCGACGAGGACATCCTGCGCATCGAGGCCGCGCTGGCCGAGCGCGAGCGGGCCTGGGAGCTCGACGACCCCGACCACTTCGTCGAGGCCGACCTGGCCTTTCACATGGCGGTGGCGCACGCCACGCACAACCTCGTCCTCATCGACCTCTACGAGGACTTCTCCGCGGCGCTGCGCGCCAGCATCACGGCCGCGGGCACCTCGCTGAACAAGAGCTACATCCCGCACGACGCGATCGCCCGCGCCATCGCCGCCGGCGACGCCACCGCGGCGGAGCGTGCGGGGCACGCGTGCATGGAGCACATCCTCATCGCGCTCACCGACGCCTCCTGAGCAACCCCGGCAGCGCACCCTCATCCCGTTCGCCCAAGCCTCCTGAGCGAACCCGGCAGCGCACCCTCATCGCGCTCGCCCAAGCCCCTCGGGCGGACCCGGTCCGCCCAACCAGCCCACGATGCCGCGGGCTGCGCCAAGCCGTCCGCCTTGCCGCGCCGAGCCGGGCCGTGCCTGGCTCCCCTGTGCGTGGTCTCGCCGGGCGCTTTCAGGTGCCGGTCTCAGCTGGCGGTCGGACGGAGCTGAGCCGCGTGGTCGTTCGCGAACTCCTTGAAGGAGCGTGCGTCGTGGCCTGCCACCTGGGCGAAGTCGCCGGTCGTGAAGTCTCCCCAGCCGCCCGAGTAGGCGATGCCGTACTCGACGTTGACCGCCGCGTTCCACTCGGGCAGGCCCGCCGCCAGCATGGCCTGGTAGGCGTCCTGCGGGGTGACCGGCTGGTACGCGATCGGCTCGCCGTAGACGTCCGACGCCTCCGCCGCCGCTTCCCGCAGCGAGATGCTGGCCGGGCCGGTCAGGGTGTAGATCTTGCCCTGGTGCGGCGCCGGGTCGGTGAGGACGCCGGCGGCGAACTCGGCGATGTCCCTGACGTCGATCAGGCCCATCTTGCCGTCGCCCGTCGATCCGTACAGGGTGGTGCCGGTCACCGAGCCGAAGAGGTTCTGCATGAAGAAGGCGGGGCGGATGATCGTCCAGTCGAGGCCCGAGGCCTGGAGTTCGGCGTCGGAGAGGGCGTGCAGGCGTCCGTTGCGGGTGGGGGCGTCGTGGGACGCGCCGATGGCCGACATGCGGACGACGTGCCGCACCCCGGCCTTCCTGGCCGCCCAGACGGCGTTCATGCTGGCGTGCGGCGCCTGCGGGCCCATCGCGGTGAGCAGCCAGAGGGTGTCGACGCCTGCGAACGCCTGGCCGAGCGTCGCGGGATCGTCCAGGTCACCCACCGATACCTCGTATCCGTCGGGCGCCTTCGCCTGGTCGCGGACCAGCAGCCGGACGTCCGCCGTGCTGGGCAGCGACTGGAGCACCGCGCTGGAGACCGTGCCGGTGGCACCGGTGATCAGGATGGTCATGGTCACTGCTCGCTTTCTGTCGTGGTGCCCTCTTCCGCGGACACCAGCTCGTCGATCAGGTCGAAGAAGGCCCGGATGCCGGGCAGGTTGGCGCCCTTGGCGCGGGACGCGGCGAAGTCGTCAGGAGAGTTCCACTCGACGATGTCGAGCCACTGGTCGTCCGGCAGGCGCACCAGGCGGGCGCCGAGGAATCCGGCGCGGTCGGCGCGGAAGTCCGCGAGCATGCCCGATCGCGCGGCCAGGAGCTGGTCGGCGCGGTCTGCGGGCACGCGGAACCGGGTGAGTTCCACTGTTGTGGTCATGGCATGACGATATAGTAAGAATTATTGACAGTCAAAGATACTGACTAAATGGAGGGTTGATCGTGCGCAGGAGCGAACGCAAGCAGGAGGACCCCGACCTCGGCATCCTGTCCGGCCGGACGCTGTTCGGCCTGCAGCGGGAGCTGTTCGGTGCCCTGGGGGAGCAGGGGCACCCCGAGCTGCGGCCCCGGCACGGCGCCGTGCTCGCCTACCTCGACGAGGAGGGCAGCAGGGCCACCGACCTGGCCGCCCAGTCGGGGCAGCACAAACAGGTCATCGGGACCCTGGTGGACGAGTTGGTGGCCCTGGGGTACGTGGAGCGCCAGCCCGACCCGGCCGACCGCCGGGCCAAGCTGATCGTGCCCACCGAGAAGGGGCTCGACGAGATGGCCAGGTCGGACGCCGCCATGGCCGCCATCGAACGCCGCCATGCCCAGGCGGTGGGCGAAGCCGACTACGCGGCCTTCAAGCGGGTGTTCCGCCTGATCGCGGAGCGCCAGTCGGCCGGGACGCCGTGACCTGCCGGCCCCCGACAGCACGGCGGCGCCTTCCAGACCGGGCGGCCCCCAGGCGGTGACAGCCGCCGTACGGTGACTCCGGCCGCGCGGTCAGCCCCGGGGCGGTGCGACGGCCGTACGGCCGGCCGACGTGGTGACTCCGGCAGCGCGGTCAGCTCTGGCGGAGTGACATCACCAGGTAGCGGAAGGCGGGCTGGCCGTCGCCGGGCACGTCCTGGATCAGGGCGGGCCGGCTCGGCGACTCCAGGTTGATGCGCGCCAGCTCGCTCTCGATGCCCGTCAGCCCGTCGAGCAGGAACTGCGACTGGAACGCGATCTGGATGTCGTCGCCCCGCAGCTCGCACTCGACGACCTCGCTGCCGCGGCCGATGTCGCCACCGCCGGCCTGGATGCGCACCTGCCCCTGGGTGAACGACAGCCGGATGGCGGTGTTGCGCTCGGCCACCAGCGCCACCCGCTTGATCGCGTCGACGAACGGCGTGACCCGCACGTCGGCCCTGATCGACCAGTCGGAGCTCAGGCGGGTGCGGTAGTCGATGAACTGCTCGTCGAGCAGCCGCACGGTGGTGCTGCGGCCGACGCTCTCGAACCCGGCCACGCCGTCGCCCATCGCGACCGACACCTCGCCGCCGCGCAGCGACTTGGCCACCTCGACCAGCACCCGGGCGGGCACCATGGCGGAGACCGCGACGCCCGGCCCGGCGGGACGCCAGGTGAACTCGCGGGCGGCGATGCGGTAGCGGTCGGTGGCGGCCATCGTGACGGACTCGCCGTCGACGTCGACCCTGATGCCGGTCAGCATGGGCAGCGTGTCGTCGCGGCTGGACGCGGGCGCCACCTGGCTGACCGCGGACGCGAACACACCGCCGCCGACCGCGCCGATGGCCGGCGGCATCGTGGGCAGGGCCGGGAAGTCTTCGACCGGCATCGTGATCAGCCCGAACTCGGCGCTGCCGCAGGTGACCACGGCCTCGGGGCCTTCGGTGACGATCTCGACGTCTTCGGCCGGCAGGCTCCGGCTGATCTCGGCCAGCAGGCGGCCGGGGATCAGCACCCCGCCCTCCTCCGCAACGTCGGCGTCGACCGTGGCCCGTGCGGAGACGTCGTAGTCGAACGCGGACAGGCTCAGTTTGTCGCCCGCTTCCAGCAGCAGCCCGGAGAGCACGGGCACCACGGGCCGGCTGGGGAGGACCCTGGCGGCCCAAGCCACCGCGTCTGCCAGAACATCGCGGTTAACCCGGATTTTCACCTGATTGTCCCTTTCCACTCGCCTGCCTCTTCATGAAAATAGCCGGTCCCACCGACAAGAAGGTGCGGGTGCCAACACTCCTGGGGCTCAAGGGGAGCGCGGGGACCGCGCGAGGAACTCACGGTGGGAAAGACCCACGTGCCAGCGCTCCTGGGCTTCAGGGGGAGAGCGGGGACCGCGCGAGACCCTCACGGAGGACGAGAGCGAACGCCGGAGAAGGGTCAGCGGTTGTTCAGGTAGGCCAGAACCGCCAGGACCCGGCGGTTGTCGTCGTCGGACGGCGCGAGCCCGAGCTTGCCGAAGATGCCCGCCGTGTGCTTGGCGACGGCGCTCTCGCTGAGGTAGAGCCGCTGCGAGATGGCGGCGTTCGAGCGTCCCTCGGCCATCGCCTCCAGCACCTCGCGCTCGCGCGGCGTGAGCGCGGCCAGCGGCTCGTGTCTGGCGTTGCTGGCCAGGAGCTTGGCGATGACCTCGGGGTCCATCGCGGTGCCACCTCCGGCGACCCGGCGGACGGCGTCGACGAACTGCCCGGCGTTGAAGACGCGGTCCTTCAGCAGGTAGCCGATCGCGCCCGAGCCGTCGGCGAGCAACTCCTTGGCGTAGAGCTGCTCGACGTGCTGCGAGAGCACCAGGATCGGCAGCCCCGGCACCTGCCGGCGGGCCGCGAGCGCGGCCTGCAGGCCCTCGTCGGTGAAGGTGGGCGGCAGCCGCACGTCCACGATGGAGACGTCCGGACGCAGCTCGACCAGCCCTTTCAGCAGCTCGGGGCCGCTCTCGACGGCGGCGACCACGGTGAAGCCGTGCGCCTGGAGCAGGTGAACCAGCCCGTCTCTGAGCAGGTAGAGGTCTTCCGCGACGAGTACCCGGGTCATCTGCCGCACCTTAGGTGGCGCGGCGTGGCATGCGCCAACCGGCGCATCTTGCGAGCCTGGTGGGGGATCGCGATGGCCAGCACGTACATGGCGGTGCCCAGCGCCACCATGAACAGGATCATCGGCCACTGCCAGGGTTCGGGCAGGTACAGCGCGAGGAACCAGGACTTGTCCTCGATGGCGAGGATCTTGCAGACGGCCGTCACGAGCCCCTGCGGGAACAGCGGGCACCAGGATGTGCACCACAGGAACCCCACCAGGACGGCCTTCCAGCGCGGCATCTTGGGCAGGTTGCCCGCCCAGTGCTCGGGCAGCGCCTTGGGCAGCATCATCATCACGGTGGTCGGCCCGCCCGGCGGGCTGTTCAGCGCGAGCACGCCGTCGAACGCGGCCAGCCGCCGCTCGATGCCCGTCAGGCCGCTGCCCTTGCTCGGGTCGGCTCCGCCCATCCCGTCGTCGGTGACGGTGATGCGCAGGTCGGAGCCGTTGCCGCTGATGTCGATGACCGCCGAGGTGGCGCCACCGTGCCTGGCGGCGTTGGCGAGCAGTTCGCTGATGGCGAAGTAGGCGGCGGCCTCCACCGGCGGCTCCGGGCGGTGCGGCAGGTCGACGTCCACGACCACGCGCAACGGGCTGTCCATGGCCAGCGCGCGCACGGCGTCGGCGAGCCCCCGCTCGGCCAGCACCGGCGGGTGGATGCCGCGGATGACGGTCCGCAGCTCGGTCAGCGTCTCGGAGGACGCCTCCCTGGCCTTGCTCAGCAGCGCCTTGGCCGCCTGGGGGTCGTCGTCGACGAGCTGCTCGGCCGCGCCGAGTGTCATGCCGATCGCGACCAGCCTGGCCTGGGTGCCGTCGTGCAGGTCCCGCTCGATCCTGCGCATCTCCGCGGCCTGGGAGTCGACGGCCAGGTTGCGCGCCCGGTTGAGGTGGTTGACCTGCCCGGCGAGTCGGCTGGCGGCGGTCGCGGAGAGGACGAGCTGGCACCACAGCCCGTACACGCGCAGCCCGCGCCCTGGAAGCAGGAGGAACAGCGGGACGAGGCTCGCCTTGACCAGCGGATCGAGGAACAGCCACAGCCCGTCGCGCCAGGTCGCAGGGTCGCTGACCATCCACTTCCAGCGGTCGTTGAACGCCGGGATCCTGGGCGTCTTGTAGAGCGTGCGGTCGGAGCGGTACATGCCGTCGGCCATCCGCTGGGGCGGCGGCGGTTTGGGCAGGTACGGCGGGTCGATGTCGAGATCCGTCCACGCGCGCAGCAGCGCCCGCGTGTGCTCGGCCACCCTCCTGACCATCCGGACCTGCGGCGGAAAGAGGAAGACCATGCCCAGCGCGAAGGACAGCAGGAGCACGCCCAGGCAGAGGACGAACACAGGCACCTCGACGAGCACAAGCGCGAGCAGGGCCAGCACCTGGCCGTACCTTCTGAGCATGCCTCCAGTCTGTGGGTTCGGCGACTTGTCGGGTACTGCAGCTAGATACACCATTGCCCGGTATCCACCTTGATTCCCCGTGGACGACGTCCTTCCTAACGTCGTGGTCATGAAGGTCATCGAGGTCAGGAACCTCCACAAGCGCTATCCGGACCACGTCGCGGTGGACGACGTGTCGTTCGAGGTGGCCGAGGGCGAGATCTTCGGCATCCTCGGCCCGAACGGTGCCGGCAAGACCACCACCGTCGAGTGCGTCGCCGGGTTGCGCGTCCCCGACAGCGGGACGGTCCGGGTCGCGGGGCTCGACCCCCACACCGAGCGGGACCGGCTGCGCCACGTGCTCGGCGCGCAGCTCCAGAGCTCCGCGCTCCCCGAGAAGATCAAGGTGTGGGAGGCCATGGACCTCTACGCCTCCTTCTACCCACAGCCGGCCGACTGGCAGGCGCTGCTGGAGCAGGTGGGGCTGGCCGGCAAGCGGGACACCCGGTTCGGCAAGCTCTCGGGCGGCCAGCGTCAGCGCCTGTCCGTCGCGCTGGCGCTGATCGGCAGGCCGCGGGTCGCGGTGCTGGACGAGCTGACCACCGGGCTCGACCCGCAGGCCCGCAGGGACACCTGGGAGCTGGTCGAGCAGGTCCGCGACTCGGGGGTGACGATCGTCCTGGTCACCCACTTCATGGAGGAGGCGGAACGGCTCTGCGACCGGGTGGCGCTGATCGACGCCGGCCGGGTCGTCGCCGTCGACTCGCCCTCCGGGCTCATCGCGCAGGCCGGCGGAGGCCAGCGGGTCCGGTTCCGGCCGTCGGCGCCGCTCGACGACGCGCTCCTGCTGGAACTGCCCGAGGTGGACGAGGTCGGCAGGAGCGGCGGGGACGTCGTGGTCTCGGGGACGGGCAACCTCGCCCACGTGGTGACGCTCGCCCTCGCCCAGCACGGGATCGTCCCCAGCGATCTGCGGATCGAGCGGGCCACGCTCGACGACGCGTTCCTCGCACTCACTGGAAGGAAGCTGTCTTGAGGAAGATCTTCGTCGTGGAGGCCAAGCTGCACCTGCGCGACTGGCCCACCATGTTCTTCACCATCGGCCTGCCGCTCGTGCTGCTGCTGGCCCTGGGGAACATCCCCGACATGTCGAAGCCCGACCCCGCCCTGGGCGGGCAGCGGGTCATCGACACGCAACTGCCCGCCATGATGACGATGCTGGCCCTGCTGACGCTCGGCTGCACCGTACTGCCCGCCGTCCTGACCGTCTACCGCGAGCAGGGCGTGCTCAGGCGGATGTCCATGACGCCCGTCCACCCGGGGCGGCTGCTGGCCGCGCAGCTCCTGATCAACCTGGCCATCGGCGTCGTGTCGACGGCGCTGCTGATCGTCGTCGGGCACCTGGTCCTCGGCACCGCGATGCCCAGGCAGTTCCCCGGGTTCGTGCTGGTCTTCCTGCTCGGTTCCGCCGCGCTGCTGGCCATCGGGCTGGTGATCGCGTCGATCGCGCCCAACGGCAAGACGGCGCCGGGCATCGGCTCGGTGGTGATGTTCCCGCTGATGTTCCTGGCGGGGATGTGGATCCCGCGCGAGATCATGCCGGACGCGCTGCGCACCGCGAGCGACTTCTCCGTGGCCGGGCCGTTCGGCCAGGCGCTCCGCGACACCTGGGCGGGGCACCCGCCGCAGCTGCTGCACGTCGCGGTGATGGCCGTCGGCCTGCTGCTGTTCGGCGGGCTGGCCGTGCGGCTGTTCCGCTGGGAGTGACCGCTACGCGGCCCAGACCGGACGCGCCCCCGTGACGTTCAGCATCAGCGAGTACAGCGAGGAGGAGGCCGCGATGAACAGCCTGTTGCGCTTGGGCCCGCCGAACACCAGGTTGGCGACGAACTCGGGCAGGTGGAGCTTGCCGAGCAGGGTCCCGTCGGGGTGGTAGCAGTGCACCGCCTTGCCCGCCGCCGCCCAGACCCGGCCCGTGTCGTCCAGCCGCAGCCCGTCGAACCTGCCCTCGCCCGAGTTCTCCGCGAAGACCTTGCCGCCCGACAGCGTGCCGTCGTCGTGGACGTCGAACAGGCGCAGGTGGTTGCGGCGGGTGTCGGCGACGTAGAGCCGCTTCTCGTCCAGCGAGAAGGCCAGGCCGTTGGGCCGCTCGAAGTCGTCGGCGACGATCCGCACCTCACCGTCGTGCACCCGGTACACGTGGCAGCCGTCGATCTCCTGGTCGGCCTTGACACCCTCGTAGTCGCTGGTGATGCCGTACGGCGGGTCGGTGAACCAGACGGAGCCGTCGGAGCGCACGACCACGTCGTTCGGGCTGTTGAACCGCTTGCCCTGCCAGCGGTCGGCGATCACGGTGATCGAGCCGTCGTGCTCGGTGCGGGTGACCCGGCGGTTGCCCTGCTCGCAGGAGAGCATCCGGCCCTCGCGGTCGAGGGTGTTGCCGTTGACGTACGCGGACGGCCGGCGGAAGGTGCCGACGGCGCCGGTCAGCTCGTCCCAGCGCAGCATGCGGTCGTTGGGGATGTCGCTCCAGACGAGGAAGCGTCCGGCCGGGAAGTAGACGGGCCCTTCGGCCCAGCGGGTGCCGGTGAAGAGCCGTTCGACCTTGTCGTCGCCGCCGACGGCGGCGAAGCGCTCGTCCAGCACCTCGAAGTCTGTCGGGATGGTGTCCATCATGCTTGAACCATACATGGTTCGGCTTATCCCCAACATTGGGAGATATCATCATTCAGTGGATGAAATTGACAGGACGCTGATCAGACTCCTCCAGCAGGACGCGACGCAGCCGTACGCCGCGCTCGGCAAGGCCGTGGGGCTGTCCAGCGGAGCCGCTCACGAAAGGGTGCGCAAGCTGCGCGAGCGCGGGGTGATCAGGCGCACCACGATCGAGGTGGAACCGGGGGCGGTCGGCCGCGGGGTGGTGGCGTACGTGATGGTCGACGGCGGCGCCTGGATGGGCGACTCGGCCGGACGGCTGGCGGAGATCGAGGAGGTCGAGGAGGCGCACGTCATCGCCGGGCCCGCGTCGGTGCTGCTCAAGGTCCGCACGTCCACCACCCAGGAGCTGCAGCAGGTGCTCCGCAGGGTGTTCGAGGTGGACGGCGTGACGGGCACGCGGACGATCGTGGTCCTGGAGACCTTCTTCGACCGGCCCGTCCACATTCCTCAAGTAGAGTCGAGGTTATGACCGGGGTCGCGTGGAACGCGAAGGAACTCACCGTCGGGCAACTCGCGGAACGCAGCGGGGTCGCCGTGTCGGCGCTGCACTTCTACGAGGCCAAAGGCCTCATCACCAGCCGTCGCACGGCGGGGAACCAGCGCCGCTACACCCGCGACACGCTGCGCAGGGTGGCGTTCGTCCGGCTCGCGCAACGCCTCGGCATCCCGCTGAAGACCGTCAGGGAGGCGCTGGCCGAGCTGCCCGAAGAGCGCACGCCCAACCGCGACGACTGGGCGCAGCTGTCGTCCACCTGGCGGGCCGAGCTGGACGACCGCATCGAGCAGCTCCAGCGGCTGCGCGACGACCTCAGCGACTGCATCGGCTGCGGCTGCCTCTCGCTCGACCGGTGCCCGGTGGCCAACCCGCACGACCGGCTGGGCCGGGAGGGGCCGGGAGCCAGGCGCATCGACACCCGGCTGTGCCCGCCCCAGTCCGCCTACTGTGCCCCGTCCCAGCCGGCGGCTCCTACGCCTTGACGGGCGGCACGATCAAGGTCGGCCTGTGCGCGTGGTGCAGCACGTGGTTGGAGACGCTGCCCAGCAGCACCGAGCGCACCCCCGCCAGGCCGCGCGAGCCGGTCACGATCAGCGAGGCGTCGAGCTCGTCGGCCACGTCCACGATCGTCTTCCAGATCGACTCGTTGTCGGCGACCGCCCGGTAGCTCACGTCGCTCAGCCCCGAGGCCGTCGCCAGCTCCGCACCCTCCTTGGCGTTCCGCTCGGCCTCCGCCTGCCAGTCGTCGGCCGCGTCACTGAGCACCCCGGCCCCCGCGAGGGGGTACTTCCTGAGCTGCACCAGCAGCGGCTCCCACACGGTGAGGATCACGATGGGCCCGGCGGACAGGTGCTTGGCCGCGAACTCGATGGCGGCGCGCGAATCAGCGGAGCCGTCGTAGGCGATCAGGATGGTCATGGCGTTTCCCTTCGCTTCACTCTCTCGCTAGAGCACGGGGTGATCAGCGCTGATTCCGCCGCCGCCTGTCTGGTGCGTCACAATCGCTGTCTGAGAGGCTCGTTCCCGTGACCCGCGTTCCCCGGCTCGACGCGCGGCAGGCTCTGCGCGAGCTGCCCGTCCCCCTCGCCTACGACGGGCCGTGCCCGGGAGGTCAGGTCGGCGCGGCCTACGTGCGTTGGCCCGACGGGCACCGCTCGGTCCTCACGCGCGGCCCGGACGTGGGCCCGCTGCTCGCGGTCGCGCGGGCCGGAGGCGTTCCCGCGCCGCGCTACGAGCTGGTGAGCCCGCCGGTGGTGGTGCAGGAACTGCTGCCGGGCGCCGCGCCGCGCAGGTCGTCGCCGGTCACGGTGCGGTCGATGATCGAGGTCAACCGGCGCTGCCGGGGGCTGCTCGCCGGACGTCCCGACCTGCCGCCGCTCCGGCTGCACCTGCGGGGCGACGGCCCCGGCTTCTGCCTGCACCACACGCTGCGCGACTACGACACCCGGACACGGCGGCTGCTGGACCGGGTGGAGGAGATCGGCGCGGCCTTCCCCGACACGCTGGACGGCGACGATCTCGTCCACACCGACTTCCACCCGGAGAACGTCCTGGTGGACTCGTCCGGGACGGTCACCGGAGTGATCGACTGGGACGGCGCCGCCCGGGGCGACGCGGACTTCGACCTGTTCACGCTCCGCTTCGACCTCGCCCACCGGGCCCCGCACCTGCTCCACCTGCTCGACGGGCTGGTCGCCGACGAGGTGGCCGCGGTCTGCTGGGCGCACATGAGCCTGCGGATGGTGGACTGGGCGATCCGCCACTTCACCGCCGCCGACGTCACGACCTGGCTGGACATCTCCGAGCGGCTGGGCCGGTAGGTTGGAATGTCGAATCCCATGTCTCAGAGCGGATGCAGCATGAAGGACCAGCCGCCCACGGGGCTGACCCGCCGCCGCCACCGGCTGTCGGACGAGGAGACCCGGCAGCGGATGCTGGAAACCGCCGTCGCGATGGTCAACCGCACGGGGCTGACCGTGAGCCTCGAACACATCAGCTTCGAGGACGTCATCCGCGACGCGGGCGTCTCCCGGAGCGCCGTCTACCGCCGCTGGCCGTACAAGGACCTGTTCTTCAGCGACCTGCTCAGAGAACTCGCCCGCGCGACGACGCCCGCCATCGCCACCGGCGGCTCGGCGATCGAGCTGGTCAGCAGCGTCGCCCACGACCACCCGGACTGGCTGGAGACACCCGAGCTGCGCCACGAGCTGTGCCTGGAGATCCTCCGCCAGGGAGCCCTGCGCGACTTCGAGGCCATCCACGGCTCCACCGAGTGGCGCACCTACATCGCGCTGCACGCCACCTTCCTCAGCCTGGACGACGGCGATCTGCGCACCGACGTGCAGCACGCCCTGGCCAGGTCCGAGCAGGCGTTCGTCGACCGGATGGCGGCGGCCTACCGCCACCTGGCCGACCTCCTCGGCTACCGGCTGCGCCCGGAGCTCGGCGCCACCTTCGAGACGATGGCCGCCCTGGCCCAGGCCGGCATGCGCGGGCTGGTCACGATGGCCATGTCCACGCCGGACGTGGCCACCCGGCGCATCCGGGCCACCCCCTTCGGGTCGGCGAGGACGACGGACTGGTCGCTGCCCGCGATCGGCGCCGCCGCCACCGCCTTCTCCTTCATCGAACCCGACCCCGCCGTCGAGTGGACCGCCGAACGGCTGGAACGGCTCCGCCGGACCCTCGGCGTCTAACGGGCGAGCAGCGCGGAGACCGTGACGAAGCGGTACCCGTCGGCTCGCAGGCCCGTGATGACGCCCCTGATGGCGTCACGCGTGTGCTGCCCGCCGCCGTACCAGGGGTGCAGCAGGATGACCGAGCCTGGACGGGATCTCGCCCCGCTGACCCGCCTGCCTGATGAGCGCGTTCGTGGGCTCGACCTCGGCGGCGACCGTGTCCGGGGAGACGAAGACCATCCGGCGGTGGGTGTAGGTGTGGTTGCCCAGCTCGTGGCCCGCCGCGACCAGCCTCTTCGCGTACTCCGGATGCGCCTCGACCTGTGAGCCGATGACGAAGAAGGTGGCCCGCACCCGTTCCTTCGCGAGGGCGGCCGTGACCGCGAGCGCCGGGACCAACCACCTCCGCCGGGCCCGCTTCCCTTCCGGTGTGTTCACGGTGCGAGGAGGCCGCGGGAGCGCAGCTCGGCGAGGGTGTCGGGCGAGAGTGCGGGGCACTCGTGCACCGTGACCTCCTTGAGGCTCGGCAGGTCGGCGACCGTTCCCAGGTCGTTCAGTGCGGAACAGTTGTAGAGCTCCAGCGTGCGCAGGGCGGGGAGGTTCTCGGGTTCGCCGAGGGTTCGCAGGTCGGAGTACGCCACACAGAGACTCTCCAGCTGCCACAGCCCGGAGAACGGCGTGAGGTCGCCGATCTGCTCCAGCCCCTGGACGACCAGCTCACGCAGCGCGGGCATGTGCGCGAGAGCGGAGAAGTCGCGCAGGTCCGTCGCGTAGCACAGGCTGACCTCGGCGATCGACGGGTGGTCTTCGAGCCCGTCGAGCGAGGTGAGCTTGAGGAACCTGTCGATGGCCACCCCGGTCAGGGCCGGCAGCCGCTTGAGCGGACGCAGGTCCGGGATCGACGAGTCCGGCAGGCCGAGATTGGTCAGGTGGGGGTGGTGGCCGAGGCCGTCCAGGCTCTTCAGGTTCGTGCAGCCACTGAGCCACAGCCTGCGCAGCTCGGGCATGGCGGCGATGCCGTCGAGGCTGGTCAGGCGGGCGCAGTGCATGGTCAGTTCGGTGACGGAGTCGAGGCCGTGCAGCCCGGCGATGGTTCTGATCTTGGTGCCGGCCAGGTCCAGCTCGGTCAGGCGGCGTAGCCCTGACAGGGGAAGCACGTCCTCGATCGACCGGCAGTTGTCGAGGCTGAGGTACTGCAGCTCCGGGAAGGCATCACCGACTCCTTCGACGCTGCTCACCCCGCTGCTGCGCAGGTTGAGGCGGCGGAGGCGGCGCAGGCCGAGCAGCGGGGAGATGTCGGACACGCCGCGGCAGCTCTGGAGGCCCAGGGTTCTCAGCGCGGTGAGCCCGGCGAGCGGCGCGAGATCGGTGACGTCCGCGCAGCCGTCCAGCTCGAGTACGGTCAGCCCGGTGAGCGCGGCGAGCTCGGAGAGGTCCGTCAGGCCCTTGCAGTGGTCCAGACGCAGCGTCCGCAGCATCGTCAGGTGGCGCAGGCCGGTCAGCGAGTGGCGCTTGCGGAGCTCCAGTTCGGTACGCCCCTCCCCGGCGAAGGCGGGGGCGAGCAGGTGCTCGGCGAAGCCGTCCGGGGCGGGGGCCTGCGACCAGAGCCTGAGCAGCTTGTCGGTGGACGGCGCGGCGATCTCGGCGAACTCGGCGGCCAGCGCGAGGGCGTCCGCCCGGCCGTCGAGGACCAGCTCCCGGACGAACTTCCAGGCGCGCTCGGGGGACGCGGACGCCAGCTTGGCGCGGTGCGCGGACAGATCTGGTGATGGTGCTGAGAAGGTCACGCCACCGCACCATACGGGGCAACGGCGACAATCGCCGGAGATGTAGGGTCCGCGACTGGGTGAGCACTGGTTGCTGCGGAACGCGGGAATCCGGGATCGGTGCGCGGGAGCCCTGTCGGTCTTGTGTGAGCAATCGCCCTGGCTTCGGCCTCCAGCGCCGCGTTCTCCTCTCGGCCGCCGTGGCGCCTGACGCCCGGGCGACGCCGAGCGCGGTGGCCGCCGTCTGCCGTTCGCTCTGAGCTCTCGCCTCCGCGGCGGCGTCCTGCAACCAATCGAGATCACGAACCCGAGGACGAGGCATGCCCATAATAATAGAGCACGTGCTCCATAATAGTGTATCGTCGTATCTGGCGCTGTGAGGTGTACGGCAGCCTGTCGCCAGGCCGATATTCGCCCGATCCGATCTTCTGCGGATCTTTGAGAAAGTAGTTCTGAGCCGAAAGTCAGGAGCTTGATGTTCGCAAATTTCTGTCGGTCTTGCTCTCGCTGGGCTCCGTCATCGTCCTGCAAGCGGTCGACTCCGCACCGGCGAACGCGGGCGCGTACGGCCGCGCCGGATCACAGGCGGGCAACTGGCGCGTAGCGATGAAAGACGCGATGGCGGGGGACCTTCTGCCGTCGAGGGTTTACGGCGGCCTATTACACTTCCCCGCCGGAGCGCTCCGGCCGATCGGGGCCTCAGTACGAATTTCTCCGGATATGATCTCGCGCAGAATGTGCGGATGAACGGCTATTTAGCCACACCAGGCTACCTACTGGCTCAACTCTCGGCGATTTAATCGGACAAGACGAAACAAACGCCACCGCAGCATACTCCTTCCCTCGGCAGAAGCACCCACCTCTCCGCCCGGTGGAGGCGTAAGCCTTGAGATCGCGATTGCATCAGGGGCGCCGAGAAAGATATTTAATGAGCGCCCATTAAATACTGCGTTATAGGCCAACGGTATATCCACAATCGACAGGAGTGTGAGCATGGCGCCAGAATCGGTACCACCCAAGACCCTAGAAGACAACTGGCCCGGTCTGGAGGCGGAACGAGATGGCGTCATCTACAACGAAAAGGTGATCAGGGAAAGCGCTAAAGCACTGAGAGAAGCGCTGGGGCGCTTCATCGGCGAAGGCGGCAGTGCCAAGGGGAGCGGCTTGGCCGCCGGCCAGGGTTCCATCGAGGATCTGACCGCGTACACCGCGCTCGACGAGCTGCGGACCCAGTTGCAGAGCGTTGCCCGGTGGGAGGGCGGTCGTACCTTCGCCAAGATGCTGGAGACCTGCCACCAGGAGTTCACCACGATCTACCAGGAGGTCCAGAAGTCCTTCGATACCGCGATCGCGCTGATTGACGCCGGCGCGGGCAAATACACGGACGTCAGCGACGCGAACACGGGCGGAGCGTAGCCACCCATGGCCGAGAAGACCAACAAGAAGACGCACTGGCTCAAGCCCTCCCGCGGTGGGGATTGGACAATCGATGACGACGACCGCAGCGTGGCGGAGGTAAAGGACTTCATCAAGGGCATCAGCGTCAAGGAGATTCAGGATGCCGGAGCCTCCTACGTGGACGCGTGCTCGGTCGTCGCCAACGCCCAACGGGTACTCGGGCAGGAAGCCGAGGTTCTCGCCAAGGTCTGGGAGGGCAAGGCCTCCGTAACGGCACAGAAGGCCCTGAGAACTCTTTACGTAGCGCTCGGCGAACTCTCTGACAAGCTGCTGGCGATGGGCCGCCCGCTCGAGACCCTGGCCGGAGTGGTACGCCTACACCAGGAATACCTCGACGGCAAACTTTCGGACGCGAAGCGCTCGAGTTTCGGCCTCGGGAGCGATGGTCACGACCACACCGTTTTTAACGGAGTCCTGCAGCCGGGCAAGCATGGCGTGAATCTCACCTTCCACGATCTCCTGAATAAGCTGGCAGGACTGCAACTGGAAGCGTTCAGCAGAGACCTCGAGGCGATCTACAGCACCCTTCCCAAGCAGGTGGAGATGGAACTGCCTGCCATCGCCTATCCGGTAGCACCGCATCAGAAGCCCGAAACGGTCGACTATAGGTTAAGCGAGAGGCCGTCCGCCGGAACCTCCGCCCTCTCCTCCTCCCATATGAATCCCACCTACACCGACCACTCGGGCAGCAGCCCTGTACTTCCTGCTGGCGCGGACTCTTCCTCACCGCATCGCGAGCGCCCCCATTTTCCTAGTGATCCCGAGGACCGGAACAGGGCGGACATCGGCCAAGAGCCGGACATCCCATCGTCCGACGCCGCCCCGGGCATCACGAACGCGAACGGCAACGCCCCATCGCCTAGCGACCCCACCCGCAGCCCGAACGACCCCACAAATGCCTTGGACCGACCCACTGACCTGCCTACCAAGCTGGCAGACTTCCAGCGCTCAATCGACTCGGATAGCACCCCGATCCACTCCACTCCCAAGAGCCCGAACCACTCCCCGGCCACTGACCCCAGCATTCCCGGTACCGGCATTGGCATCGGATCGGGAGCCCCGGCGACGAACAACGGTATTCGGGCCACCACGACGAACGGGGTGGGCACCCCCTTCACGCCAATGAGCGGGATGGGCGGTGTGAGCGGCCAGGAGGAGCAAGAGGGCGAATCCGGCACCTGGCTCCTCGAGGAGGATGACGTCTGGGGCGGCGATATGAACGGTGTGGTCCACGACAGAATCGGCTGATCGCCATGGGAACCTCGCGACCGTGACGCGCCTGCGGCACGCCCCACCCCATGGATCACAAAAGTCCCGTAAGTCCGACATCGCAGAGCGTTATCAAAGCTCATGATCAGGCGGATTTGTCGTCAGGTACGGTTCCAGCCGGACAAGCCGTGTCCGTAAATCTTGTTACCAGGGTGTTCGACTGGTGAGAAGATCGGGGGTGCTCCGAATAGCAAACGCAGTACTCGCAAGATTGCCGGAACCGCTGCACGCACTTGCGCTGAAGCACCGTGAACCGCTGAAGTTCGCGGTGGTGGGTGGAACAGCGTTCTTAGTGGACAACACGGTGTTCTATGGGCTGAAGCTGACCATTTTGGAACCGAAGCCGGTGACCGCGAAGATCATCGCGGTGCTCGTGGCGACGATCGTGTCCTACGTGTTGAACCGCGAATGGTCGTTCCGGACCAGGGGCGGCCGCGAGCGCCGTCACGAGGCGGCGCTGTTCTTCCTGGTCAGTGGCGTCGGTCTAGTGCTCAGCTCCGCGCCGCTATGGATCTCCCGGTACGTATTTCGTCTGGAGACCCCGGATGTGAGCCTGGTGACCCAGGAGATCGCCGACTTCATGAGCGCGCAGATCATCGGCACGCTGATCGCCATGGTCTTCCGCTTCTGGGCGCTCCGGAAGTGGGTCTTCCCCGACGAGCAGGCCCAGTCCGGCAGCGTGCGACTGGCTCCCGATACCACGGACGAGGCGGCTTGATGGCAGCGAATCCGGAAGCCGTTTCGGCGGTTGGACTGCTTCATGCCGCTGCTGCGCCCCACGAGCCCGGCCCTGCGGATGACCGCCGAATAGATAGCGAACAAAAGTCCCACAAGTCCGATATCACGGAGCGTTATCAAAGCTCATGATCAGCCGCACTTGCTCACGGAGTCGCGGATCCTACAGAGATGTAGGGTCCGCGAATGACTGAGCACTGATTGCTCGGCAGACGCGGAAATCCGGGCTTAGTGCGCACTGGGTCTCCGGCCTTGGATGAGCAGCCGCTTAGGTCCGAGCACAGTCGCTGAACACGTAGCGTCACGGTTTCTAGCGACGGCCTAGCTGGACGACCCGTTCGCCGCACACATGCCACAGTTGACGACCCCGTCGCACTACTCGACGCGGCAGCGAAGACAATCAATGGCCTCGGCTGGCGTGACCCCGGCAGCACAGAGGTAAGGCTGGCACTACCAGAGATCAGGGTGCTGGCAACAAGGCCGCTCGTTGCAGCCACATCTACGGTTTCGGGCATGACGTTTTCTCGCATGATGGTGACCGGCGGGCTCGCCCTGGGCTGCCTTGCCGCCGCGGTCCCCGCCGAAGCCGCATCCGCACAAACCGTGGCCCGCGGCGCTGTGATCTCCTCGACCCAGGTGGAGAAGCTGGACAAGAGCCAGGTCGTCGAGCGACTCAAGGCGACCGGCTTCGACCCGGCGCAGGTGAAGTTCGGCGTGCGCGCCTATCGCGTGGTCTATCGCACCATCGACGCCAAGGGCCGCTCCACCACCGCCAGCCAGTTGGTCGCCCTGCCTGACAACGGCTGGCGCGACCTGCGGGTCGTCTCCTGGTTGCACGGCACCCAGGTGTACCGGGGCGAGGTGGCCTCGGTGAACGAGAAATCCACCGACCGCGCCGCGGCGCTGCTGTTCGCGGGGGCCGGGCATGCGGTGTCCGCCCCTGACTATCTTGGCCTGGGCAAGGGGCCCGGCTATCACACCTACGGAGACCCGCAGACCACGGTCTCCGCCCCGGTGGACGCCCTGCGCGCGACCCGCGCCTTCGCCGGCAGGCACGAGCGCCGGCTCAACTCACGCGTGCTGGTCAGCGGCTTCTCGCAGGGCGGCCCCGCGACCATGATGGTGGGGCGCGCCCTGCAACAGAGGCAGGACCCGTACTTCCGGCTGGGCGGCCTCGCCCCGATCGCCGGCCCGTTCGACCTGAGCACCTTCGAGGCCGCCGCCGCGGACGACAAGATCCGGAACTCCTCGCTCTACCTGGCCTACTTCGTGATCGCGGCGAACCGCTACACCGACATCTACCACACGCCGAGCGAGGTCTTCCGCGCCCCCTACGACGAACAGGCGGAGAAGCTCTTCGACGGGTACCACCAGACCGCGGAGATCGCCAAGGCGTTGCCGCCGACGTCCGAGACCTTGTTCACCGCGGAGTTCCTGGACAGGGTCCGCAAGCCGACCGGCAAGCTGAAGGAGCTGCTGACCGCGCTCGACTCCACCTGCAACTGGAAGCCGGACGTTCCGGTGCGCCTCCATCACGCCAAGGGCGACAAGGACGTCGCGTACGACAACGCGCTGTACTGCCAGCGTCAACTGCGATCCCACGGTGCGACGCAGACCCTCACCGACGCCGGGGACCTGGATCACAACCAGAGCGTCCGCAAGGCGCTGCCGCTGGTGGTCGCCGATTTCACGGGGAACCGGGCTTGATCCGTCCAGTCTCAGCTATGTTCTTGGGAACGACTTCAGGGATCAACTGCGGCCAGTACGTCCGGATCATTCAGATTGCACATGAAGATGCCGACAAAAGCGATGATCTCTGGCTCTCTCGGGCTCGTGGCGGTATTGACCGGATGCGGAACCAGCGACCCGCTGGATGAGGACACCGTGTCGTACGACGTCACCGACAAAGTGGCGGTGCTGTACGCCGAAGCCGCCAACGCATCGCGGATCCTACAAGAGAAAGAATCGATCAGTGCTGGGCCATGTCCACGAAACGGCTGTAGTGGCCCTGGAAAGCGACCGTGACCGTTGCCGTGGGGCCGTTTCGGTGTTTGGCGACGATCAGGTGCATAAGATGTCCCCCGCTCCCAGAATGCGGCGGGCGATATCTGCTTTGCGTTCCAGCGCGGTTGGAGCATTGTCATACAACAGGTGGATGATCTTTTTGGCCGACTTACCAGTTGTTCCGATGTTAAAGATGCTCTTGTGTGGGCGCACCGAGAGGCCCGTCACGCCATGGGAAGCAAGAAACTCGTTGAACACTGCTAATAGCCGATACTCTCCGACTAATCTCACCTGCGCTTTTCCGCCGTACTCACCTACTGATCCGTCTCCATCCACAACACCACGCCAAAAATGACGCGAACTGACTAGCTCACGATCCACGGAGCCGCCGTAACGACCAAGGGCGAGGAGTCGATGCGCCAGCCTTTCGGATCGCACCGAGAAGCTGCAGGCGCGGCCAGAAGATACGTCCGAGATGGCATGTGTTGACCCGAAAAAGTCCCGCAACTTCACAAGATGCTCTCGATCACGCGCCGACAGAGCCACGCCGATCTGGGGTTTGAGCCCCTCCCGGAAGTGAACGGTCCCATCCGCGAACAAGAACCCTATCCAGTACATGCCGTCGGCCGAGAGATCATCGAATACATCCTCTCGCAGGGAGTGCTTGCCGCGTATCACGACGCCACGCCTACGAAGAACGCCTCGAATGGACATATCCGACACCTCGAAGGCGGCTGCAATCCGTGTAGAGCTTTCTCCCGCCGTGTAGCGTTCGACAGCCGCTGCTTTCTGTTCTGGGGTCAGCTTCGCGTTGGTGCGTATCGCGACGCCACGCCGACGAAGAAGGCCAACAACGGCTTGACGAGTAACCCCCGAAGACTTCGCGATCACGGAGGCGCTTTCGCCCGCCACGTAACGCTGGACTATTTCCGCCTTCTGCGCCGTGGATAGCTTGCCCCCCATATACATGGAGCAATCCTAGTGGGCAGCCATGTCAACGAAGCGGGAGTAATGCCCTTGGAAGGCAACTGTTACGGTGGCGGTAGGGCCGTTGCGGTGCTTAGCTACTATAAGGTCGGCCTCGCCCGCTCTGGGCGACTCGCGCTCGTAGGCGTCCTCGCGGTGCAGCAGGATGACCATGTCGGCGTCCTGCTCGATGGAGTTGTGCAGGCTGATGCCGTTCGCGACGAAGTTGTGCGTGCCCAGCACCGTCGCGTCGTAGACGGGCTGCTCACCGAGGGGCTCGACCGCGGCGACCTCGTCCCAGCAGACGTCGTTGGTCGCCAGCAGGTCGAGGTCGGAGTCGTCGAGGACGGCGGCGACCCTGCCGATCCGCTCCCTGGAGCCCCCGGCCGGCACCGGCTCCCGCTCCAGCAGGGCGGTGCGCAGCCGGCCCCGCAGCGCCTCCGGCACGCTCGCCCCCACCGCGCCGCGCAGGCGCGCCGCACTCGCCTCGACCACCGGCCGCGGGCCTCCGCCGATCTCGTCGAGGAAGCGGAGCTGGTTCTCGGGCCCGTCGACGACCAGCGAGCGGCCGTCGATCCTGGTCATCACGTTGAAGCGGAGCAGCAGCCGGGCCACGTCGTCGAGCAGGCGGCGGCTGCCGGACGTGTACCGCACCTCGCCCTCGACGCTGCCGCCCGCCGCCCACAGCAGACGCAGGAACTCCGCGAGCTGCTTTCTGGGCAGCGAGAACGCCGCCATGGGCACGGCCTCGCCGGTGAGTGCAGCGAGCCCGGCCGGCTCGTCGACGGGCGCCAGGTCGAGCGGCGGCGGGACGTGCCTGGGCACCGCCACCCTGGAACCCGCCGTCAGGCCCTCCAGCGGACGCCAGCCGTCGTAGGTGAGGAAGGGGTGGTTGGCCGTGGCCTCCACCTCCCGGCCGGACCGCAGCCTGACGCGGTAGACCCGCTTCACGCCGCTCGGGAAGACGTGCGTCATCGTTCGGGGCACCAGCTTGAGCCGGTCGTCGAGGGACCAGACGGGGATGTCGCGCGCGCCCGACTCCAGCAGCTCGCCGAGTGTCACCTCCGCGCCGGTGTCGGCGCGCATGATCCGGGTGGACGCGGTCAGGCAGCCCGACTCACGCAGGTCGCTGACCATGGGACGCTTGTCGGTGCGCTGCTCAGGACCTCGGTTGAGCTGCGAGATCGCGATGACCGGCACCTCCAGCTCCTTCGCCAGCAGCTTGATCGCACGGGAGATCTCGGAGACCTCGTTCTGACGGCTCTCGGTCTTCTTCGGCGAGCTCATCAGCTGGAGGTAGTCGATGACCACGAACCGCAGGTCGTTGCGCTGTTTGAGGCGCCGGCACTTGGCCCTGATCTCCATCATCGACATGTTCGGCGAGTCGTCGATGAACAGCGGCGCCTCGGCGACCTCGCTCATCCGCCGCGCCAGCCTGGTCCAGTCCTCGTCGCCCATCAGGCCGGACCGCATCGCGTTCAGCGCCACCCGCGCCTCCGCCGACAGCAGTCGCATGGTGATCTCGTTGCGCGACATCTCCAGGGAGAAGATGACCGTGGTCATCCCGTGCTTGATCGCCGCGGACCTGGCGAAGTCGAGGCCGAGGGTGCTGTTGTGCGTCGGGACGCAGGCCCGGCCCGCGAGGTACAGGTGGTCGGGGTTGTCGACCTCGACGCAGCGCACCGGCCGCGACGGGACGGGCCGCGCGTCGACGATGTGCCGTACTGCCGTCGACACGTCGATGACGTACCCGGCGGACCGCTCGGCGCGCACGGTGGCCTGGTAGCCGAGGCTCAGCACCAGCTCGCGGACGTCGCGGGCGAGCCCCTCATCGGCGACGGCGATCTCGCTGCCGCCGAGCCCGGCGAGCAGGCCCGCCAGCAGCGCCCGCCGCTGCTCCTCCGACGCCCGCAGGTAGGAGGCGGGGATCCGCGTCTCGGTGAGGACGCCGCGCGCACCGCGCGGTTCGGCGGGGACGCCGTGCGGTCCAGCGGGGCTCGCGTCGTGGCCCAGGCGGCTGCCCAGCTCGTACGGCGACAGCGGCAGGCGCCGCTCCCCCAGCTCGAACGGCGCGGGCAGCGCGACGGCGTGGTTCGGCCGCCCACCAGGGGACGTGCGCAGCGTGGCGGCGATCTGCGCGGTGGTGAGGACGCTTCCGGTGGTGCGCCACTGGTGCTGGGCGTCGGCGACGATCACCGTGCCGTCGCTGAACTCCACCTCGTAGCAGGGCCTGCCGTGCATCACCTCGGTCGCCGCGACGACCCTGGTGGCCCTCCCGTCGCCGCCGATCAGCCGGTCGCCGACCCGGACCTCGCCCATCGTGGTCCAGCCGGTGGGCGTCGGCAGCGGCGTGTCGAGGGCGAGCGCCTTGCCGATGGCGGGACGCGCGGCCACGACGATCATCTGGCCCGGATGGAGCCCGTTGGTGAGCTGGTCGAGGTCCTGGAAGCCGGTGGGCACGCCGACCATCTGGCCGCCCCGGCTGCCGATGGCCTCCAGCTCGTCGAGGGCGCCCGGCATGATCTCGGAGAGCGGCAGGTAGTCTTCCGACGTGCGGCGCTCCGTGACCTTGTAGATCTCCGCCTGGGCCCGGTCGACCAGGTCGTCGACCTCCTCGTTCTGGCCGCCGTAGCCGAAGGAGACGATGCGGGTGCCCGCCTCGATGAGCCTGCGCAGAATCGCCTGCTCCCGGACGATCCGCGCGTAGTAGCCCGCGTTCGCCGCCGTCGGCACCACGGCCGTGAGCGTGTGGAGGTAGGCCGCGCCGCCCACGCGGGCCATCTCGCCGCGCTTCTGCAGGTCGTCGAAGACCGTGACCGCGTCGGCCGGCTCGCCCCTGCCGTACAGGTCGATGATGACGTCGTAGATCATCTGATGGGCGGGACGGTAGAAGTCGTCGGACCGCAGGACCTCCACCACGTCGGCGATGGCGTCCTTGGACAGCAGCATGCCGCCGAGGACCGACTGCTCCGCCTCGATGTTGCTGGGCGGCGTGCGCTCGAAACTTGGGCCTCCGCCGGCCTCTTCGTCCATGCTCACTGCGCCCCCTAGAACACCGCTGGGCGGTCGCACCACCCCCACTTGTAGTCGACCGGTGTGACAGTTTCGCGGGTTCGCGTCCCAAGGGCAACGCGGCCTGTGGATAACCCTGTGGTCAAGCTGTGCACTACTCCCCCCAGGGTGTGAAAGCTCTGTGGACGAGCCTGGGGATAACTCTCAGAGATATCCACCGAACCTCATCCGACCTGGGGAAACACTGTCCACCGACTGTGGAGGAAAGAAAGTTGGACCGCCACGCCGTGTAATGTCCATAATGGTCGAGTGCTCATTACGTCCAGGGACAAGGAGATCCTACGGCTGGCCGTGCCCGCGTTCGGCGCGCTGGTCGCGGAGCCGCTGTTCCTGCTCGCCGACTACGCCATCGTGGGGCACGGGCTGGGCACCACCGCGGTGGGCGCGCTGGGCGTGGCGGGCACGGTCCTGGCGACGATGGTGAACCTGTGCGTCTTCCTCGCCTACGGCACCACCGCGTCCGTCGCCCGCCAGACCGGGGCGGGCAACCACATGCGGGCCATGCGCAACGGCGTCGACGGCATCTGGCTGGCGCTCGCCATCGGCGTCGCGCTCATCGCGGTGTGCTGGCCACTGGCCCCCGCCATCGTCCAGCTGTTCGGAGCCGCCCCTGAACAGGCCGAGCAGGCCGTCACGTACCTGCGGATCAGCCTGCTCGGCGCGCCCGGCATGCTGGTCGTGCTGGCGGGCACCGGGGTGCTGCGCGGGCTGCAGGACACCGTCACGCCGCTGGTCGTCGCGGTGGGCTCGTTCGCGCTCAACGCCGCGCTGAACGCCTGGTTCGTCCTCGGGCTGCACTGGGGCATCGCCGGGTCGGCCTGGGGCACGGTGCTGGCCCAGACACTCGGCGCGGCCGTCTACCTGGCCGTGGTCGTCAGAGGCGCGGTACGGCTCGGCGCGCCGCTCACGCCCGACCTCAACGGGGTCAAGCAGGCGGGCACGGCCAGTTTCGCCCTGCTCATCCGTACCGTCTGCCTGCGCGTCGTGCTGGTCGTGGCGACCGTCGCCGCCACCAGGATGGGCCAGGCCGAGCTGGCCGCGTACGCCATCGCCACCCAGATCTGGACCCTTCTCGCCTTCGCCCTCGACGCCATCGCCATCGCGGGCCAGGCGATCACCGGCCGCGCGCTCGGCGCGGGCGACACCGCGGCCACCAGGGCGGCGACCAGGCGCATGGTGGCCTGGGGCTGCTGGTCGGGCGCGGTGCTCGGCCTGCTGGTCGTGGCCGCCAGGCCGCTGCTGCCCGGCCTGTTCGACGCGGATCCGCAGGTCACCGAGCAGCTCCTGGCCGTGCTCTGGCCCGTCGCGCTGTTCCAGCCGATCTGCGGCGTGGTGTTCGTGCTCGACGGCGTGCTGATCGGCGCGGGCGACCAGCGCTACCTCGCGTGGGCGGGCGTGTGGACGACGCTGGCGTACCTGCCCGCCGCGTTCGTCGCCTCCGGTTTCGGCGTCGTTGCTCTTTGGTGCGCGCTCGGGCTGTGGATCGTGGCACGTTCGATCACGCTCGTCCGGCGCGCTGTGGGTGACGCCTGGCTGGTGACCGGGGCGTGACCGTCCTGTGCTTGCTGTTGCGCAAGTGATCTGGGCACTGTGGGCGAGTTCCACGAGCGGGGTGTGCCTTGTCCACGATTCTGCGGCGGCTGCCGCCTGCCGAGGCGACCGAATTGCGCACGGGCGCCCGGCACAGCCTGGCCGAGCTCTACCGCCCGGCCGACCTGGTGGTGCTGGGGCTCGGCGTGATGATCGGCGCGGGCATCTTCAGCATCGCCGGAGAGCAGGCCGCGACCATGGCCGGGCCCGGCGTGATCCTCTCCTTCATGATCGCCGGGATCGCGTGCATGCTCGCCTGCCTCTGTTACGCGGAGCTGGCGTCCACGATGCCGACGTCCGGCAGCGCCTACACCTTCACCTATGTCATCTTCGGCGAGGTCTGGGCGTGGATCATCGGCTGCGCGCTGATCCTGGAGTTACAGCTCGCCGCCGCCGTGGTGGCCAGGGCGTGGGCGGTCATCGCCGTCAAGGCGATCAGCGGCTTCGGGGTGCTCCTGCCCCACCAGGACGTCCTCCAGGACGTCTTCGCCTTCCTCATCCTGGTGCTGCTCACCGGCGTCGTGGCAGTGGGGGCGCGGATCGGGCTGCGAGCGCTGTGGATCATGGTGGCGGCCAAGCTGCTCGCCATCGGCGCGGTCATCGTCGTCGGCGCGCTGCACGTGGACGTCGCCAACTTCGGCGACTTCTCCACCGAGCCGAAGCCGATCTCGGCGCCTTCCGCCACCGTGCTCGACCTGTTCGTGGGGCAGAGCCACACCTTCGGCTGGTTCGGGGTGTTCGCCGCGGCGCCCGCCATCGCGTTCGCGTACATCGGCTTCGACGTCGTCGCCACCGCCGCCGAGGAGACCGTGAACGCGTCCAGGGAGGTGCCGAAGGGCATGATCCGGAGCCTGGTCGTCGCCACCGTCGTCTACATCGCGGTGGCCCTGGTCATGGTCGGCATGGTGCCGTACTCGAGCATCTCGCGGGAGGCGCCGCTGTCCAGCGCGTTCCGGTCGGCGGGGGTCCACTGGATGGCGCACGTCATCGACGTCGGCGCGGTGCTCGGGCTGACCACGGTGATCCTGGTGCTGATCGTGGGGCAGACGCGGGTGCTCTTCTCGATGGCCCGCGACGGGCTCATCCCGCGCGGCCTGGCCTCGATCAGCCGCAGGTACCACACTCCGACCCGGGTGACGCTGGTGATCGGGCTGGTCGCCGTCCTGCTCGCCGAGTTCGTGCCGGTGCTCACGCTGCAGCAGCTCGTGGTAATCGGGACGCTGTTCGCGTTCCTGTTCGTCTCGGCGGGCGTGATCGTCATGCGCAAGCGCATGCCGGACCTGGAGCGCGGTTTCCGCATGCCGCTCTCGCCGCTGCTGCCCGCGCTCTCGCTCCTGGCGACGCTCTGGCTGATGGTGAACCTGCAGGTGCTGACCTGGCTGTGGTTCGCCCTGTGGATGGCCTTCGGCCTGCTCGCCTACCTCCTGTACGGCAGGCGGCACAGCCTGCTCGCCACCGGGCACCGCCCGCTCGAACCCCTCGGCCGCGGGCGGCACCGGCGTTAGAGCCGCCCGGCGTCGAGCACTCTGCGCAGGAAGGCGCGGGTACGGTCGTGCTCGGGGTCGGCGAAGACCTTCTCCGGCGGCCCCTTCTCGAGGAGGACGCCGCCGTCGAGGAAGCACACCGTGTCAGAAATATCGCGACAAAAGCTCATTTCGTGGGTGGTCAGGATCATCGTCATGCCCGACTCCTTGAGCTCCCGCACGACGTTGAGAACCTCCATGACCAGCACCGGGTCGAGCGCCGAGGTGATCTCGTCGAGCAGCATCAGCCTGGGCTGCGTCGCCATCGCCCGGATGATCGCCACTCGCTGCTGCTGACCGCCGGAGAGCTGGTCGGGGTAGGCGCGGGCCTTGCCGGCCAGGCCGAACCTGGTCAGCAGGTCGTGCGCCTGCTCCTCCGCCTGCGCCTTCCCGACGCCGTGCACCTGACGAGGGGCGAGCGTGACGTTGTCGAGCACGGACATGTGCGGGAACAGGTTGAACGCCTGGAAGACGATGCCCAGCCGCTTGCGCACGTCGTCGACGTCCACGCGCGGGTCGGTGATCTCCTGGCCGTCGAGGTGGATCGCGCCGTCGTCGACCGTCTCCAGCAGGTTCACGCAGCGCAGCAGCGTGGACTTGCCCGACCCCGACGCGCCGATCAGGCTCACCACCTCGTGCGGACGCACCTCCAGGTCGATGCCGCGCAGCACGCTGTGACCGTGGAAGTTCTTCCACACCCCGTCGATCGTCAGCAGGCTCACGCGCCCCGCCTCCTTCGCGTGCGCTCGGCCAGATGGTCGGTGAACCTGGCCATCGGAATGGTGAGCAGGATGAACAGCAGGGACGCCACCAGGTACGGCGCGTAGTTGAAGCTCAGCGACACGTGGATCTGCGACTGCCTGAACGCCTCCGGGAGGCCGATCGTCGCCACCAGCGCGGTGTCCTTCTGCAGCGAGACGAAGTCGTTGAGCAGCGGCGGCACGACCCGGCGGGTGGCCTGCGGCAGCACCACGAACCGAAGGGTCTTGACGTGGCTCAGGCCGAGCGAGCGGGCCGCCGCCACCTGGCTCGGATGGATCGACTCGATGCCCGACCTGAACACCTCGGCCACGTACGCGCCGTACGAGAGGGTCAGCGCGATGACGCCGAGCGTGGCCAGGTCCGAAGGGATGCCCTGCAGCTTGAGCGCCGGCAGCCCGAACCCGACCAGGTAGATGACCAGGATCGTCGGCACGCCCCGGAAGATGTCCGTGTAGAGCGTCGCCAGGATACGGATCGGGAAGAACGCGGGCGTTCTGATGCCCCGCGCCAGCGCCACCAGCAGGCCCACGACGAGGATGATCAGCTCGGCGATCAGGAAGATCTTGATGTTGATCAGGAAGCCGTTCAGCACGTCGGGGATCGCCTTGACGAACTCCTCGCCGTTGAAGAACGTCTCGCGCACCCGCGGCCAGCCGGGCGCGTTCGTCACGACCAGGACGACCAGGACGATGAAGACGATCGTCGAAGCGGTGGCGATCGATCCCGAACGGCGGGCCCGCGACCTGCGTACCCGCTCCCGCTCGACCTGCCGCTCACTCTTGGCCCAGACGACGTCGCTCACGACCCCACCGCCGCCCGGCACGCCCCGGGCGCGGACGGCACCCGGCCACGCCGGTCGCTCACGCCGTCCAGGTTCCCGAAGCGGCCACGCCCCTCACTGGGGGCCCGCATGGTCACGTCAGTTCCGGCGCGCCGGCCGCCGCGCCGAGCCACTGCTGCTCGATCTTGGCCAGGTCGCCCCTCGACTTCAGCGTGTCCACGGCCTTGTCCAGGCAGCTCTTCAGCGGGCTGCCCTTCCCGATGACCATGCCGAACTCCTCGGGCGCGGCACCCGTCGCGCTGAACTGGCCGACGATCTTCGACTTCTCGATCTGCGCGGCCGTCACGTAGAACGCCGTCGGCAGGTCCACGACCAGCGCCTCAACCTGGTTGTTCTTCAGCGCGTTGACCGCGTCGATCTGCTCGTTGTACACGTTCGGGTCGGCGGCGGGCTTGATGACGTCCTTGACCGCGCTGAGCGACGTGGTGCCGACCTGCACGCCGATCTTCGCGTCCTTCAGCTCGGCCAGGCTCTTCGCGGCGGCGAACTTGCTGCCGTCGATGGCGACGATCGCCTGCTTGACCGTGTAGTAGCCCTTGCTGAAGTCGACGGCCTTGGCCCGCTCCGGGGTGATCGAGACCTGGTTGACGTCGAAGTCGAACTGCTTCTCACCGGGGGCGAAGGCCGAGTCGAACTTGACCGTGCTCCACTGCACCTCGGTGCGGTCGAAGCCGAGCTCCCCGGCCACGGCGAACGCCACCGCGCTCTCGAAGCCCTGGCCGTTGTTCGGGTCGTCGCCCTTGAACCACGGCTCATAGGCGGGCTTGTCGGTGCCGATCGTCAGCTTGCCGGCGTTGACGAGCTTGAGCTGGTCCTTGCTGCACGAGGTGGGCGTGGTCGGGCCGGCCGTGGCCGTGTTGTCGGCGGGCGCGCAGGCGACGGCCGCCGCCGCGAGCGCGCCGAGCGCGAGCAACATAGAGGGACGGACCATGGCGGGGCCTCCAGGGGAAAACGCGGGGAAGAACGAGCAAATTCTACGACGTCCAGATGGGGATATATGTCCCCCCACCTGCTGAGACGATCACCTTCGCCCGTGGCGAAGCCGTTCCGCCATGAGCGATGCAGGGCTGTCCGCCGCAGGCGACGCAGGCACTCTGGGAGGAAACCGTGATCTCCGGCCCCCACGAGCCGTGAAGGGCCCGACTGGTGAGGTGATGGCGTGGTGGCGATCGCACAGGTGCACGGCCCGTCCGACTGGCGGGGTGGCGAGATCGGCGGCAGTTCGGAGTGGCGGTTCCCGCTCGGCGCGGCCCACCGGGCCGAACTGCTCGCCGCGGTCCGCGCCGTGGAGGCGGCGGACCTGCCGCTCACCCGGATCTCACCCGAGACCTTCGCGCTGCCGGCGCTCGGCCCCGTCCTCCGGCGGCTCACCGGCGAGCTCATGGACGGTCGCGGCTTCTGCCTGGTCGAAGGCGTGCCCGTCGAGGGGATGAGCGAGCGCCAGTGCGAGATCGCCGCCCTCGGCATCGGCTGCCACGTCGGCGGCATCGTCCCGCAGGGCCCTGGCGAGACCCCGCTCCGGCACGTGCGCGACGTGGGCGTCGACCCGTCGGAGCCGACGAGCCGCAGCTACCAGCACAGCGGTCGGCTCGGCTACCACGCCGACCCCACCGACGTCGTCGCCCTCCTGTGCGTGCGGCCGGCGAAGTCCGGTGGCCTCAGCACCATCGTCAGCTCGGCCGCCGTGCACAACGAGATCGTCCGCACCCGCCCCGATCTGGCCGAGGTGCTGTACGAGCCGTGGTGGTTCGACCGGCGCACCGGAGACGGCCCTGACAGCTTCTACACCAGACCGGTCTACACCGTTCACGACGGGAGGATGGCCGCGAACTACGGCCCCGACTACATGCGTTCGGCGCAGCGCGGCGCCCACGTGCCACCGTTCACCCCGGCGCAACTGGAGGCGATGGACGTCATCGACAGGCTCAACAACGACCCGCGCTTCGCGCTGACCATGGACCTGCGCGCGGGCGACATGCAGTTCCTCAACAACCACGCCGTCATGCACAGCCGCACCGCCTACGAGGACCACCCCGAGCCGGAGCTCCGCCGCGACCTCATCCGCCTGTGGCTGGCCACCGAAAGCCTGACAGCACCGCCCGGGCAGCACGCGCCCATCCAGCGCGCCCGAAACGTCCGGGGCGGACAGCAGAACGCGGCCCCTCTCCGAGGAGAGGAGCCGCGTACAGGCTGAGCCGTCACCCTCCGGAGAGGGCGACGGCATGCAGGCTGATCGTCAGCCGGCGACGACCTCGACGTCGACGGACGCCGAGACCTCGGGGTGCAGCTTGACGCTGACCTTGTGGCTGCCGACGCTCTTGATCGGGTTGACGATCTCGATGCGGCGACGGTCGAGCAGCGGGCCGCCGGCGGCCTTGACGGCCTCGGCGATGTCGCCCGTGGTGATCGAGCCGAACAGGCGGCCGGAGTCGCCGGCGCGGGTGGTCAGCCGGACGCGCAGGGCGCCGAGCTGGCCCGCGACCTCCTTGGCAGTGCCGAGGTCGCGGATCTCGCGGGCGTCACGAGCCTTCTTGATGGACTCGATCTGCTTCTCCGCGCCACGCGTCCAGCGCATCGCGAAGCCGCGCGGGATGAGGTAGTTACGGCCGTAGCCGTCCTTGACCTCGACCACGTCGCCAGGGGCGCCGAGGCCGGAGACCTCGTTGGTGAGGATGAGCTTCATATCGACAGTCCTCCCTTAGCGCGCGGTGCTCGTGTAAGGCAGCAGAGCCACCTCACGGGCGTTCTTGATCGCGGTCGCCACGTCACGCTGGTGCTGGGTGCAGTTGCCCGTCACCCGACGCGCACGGATCTTGCCGCGGTCGGAGATGAACTTCCGCAGCAGCGCAGTGTCCTTGTAGTCGACGTAGGAGATCTTGTCGTGGCAGAACAGGCAAACCTTCTTCTTGGGCTTGCGCAGTGCCGGCTTGGCCATCGTGGTGCTCCTTTCAGAGCCCCGCCGTCAAGCGGGAATGGACTCGGGCTGGTGAACTGGGATTAGAAAGGCGGTTCGTCGCTGAAGTCGCCGCCGCCGCCGAAGCCGCCGCCCTGCTGGCCGCCACCCTGCTGGTAGCCGCCGCCACCGCCGCCGCCGAAGCCACCGCCCTGGGGCGAGGCGGGCGAGGCAGAGGCCCAGGGGTCGTCGGCCGGGCCGCCGCCGAAGCCGCCGCCACCGCCACCACCCTGACGGGAGGTGCGGTTGACCTTGGCGGTGGCGTTACGCAGAGACGGGCCGACCTCGTCGACCTCGACCTCGTAGACGGTGCGCTTCTCGCCTTCCTTGGTCTCGTAGGACCGCTGCTTGAGCCGCCCCTGCACGATGACCCGCATGCCGCGCTGGAGGCTCTCGGCGGCGTTCTCCGCCGCCTGCCTCCACACGTTGCAGGTCAGGAAGAGGCTTTCGCCGTCCTTCCACTCGTTGGTCTGACGATCCATGAACCGCGGAGTGGAAGCGATGCGGAATCGAGCCACCGCTTGCCCCGTCGGGGTGAAGCGCAGCTCCGGGTCATCGACAAGGTTGCCGACGATGGTGATTACGGTGTCGCCTGCTGCCATGGCTAGCGCTCGCCTTCCTGCACGCCTTCGCTTGGGTTACGGCTCAGATTACGGCTGCCGCCCGACAAAAAGCCGGGCAACGAGCTGCTTAGTGCACGTCGGGGCGGATGACCTTGGTACGCAGGATCCCCTCGTTGAGGTTCATCTGCCGGTCGAGCTCCTTGACCGTCGCGGGCTCCGCGGACAGGTCGATGACGGCGTAGATGCCTTCAGACTTCTTGTCGATGTCATAGGCGAGACGGCGACGGCCCCAGACGTCGACCTTCTCCACGGTGCCGCCGTCGGAGCGGACCACAGTGAGGAACTGGTCGAGGGACGGCGCCACAGTGCGCTCATCGAGCGAAGGGTCCAGAATGACCATTACTTCGTAACGACGCATGCGGGACTCCAACCTCCTCTGGACTCTTGCGGTCACGGCGCTCTGCCGTGACAGGAGGACGCTGACGTTCAGCCCCGGCGCCCCTTTCGGCGCCCAGGGGTGACGGATCACCCATCACAACGCAGCGTTGACCAGGTTACCAGCCCCCCGCAGGTGGGAAGGCCTTTAAGGAATAAGGGGGTGGTGAATATGCCACACTTGCTCCAGCCCTCCAAGAGCGAGCGGTTCCGCCTCACGTTGAACTCCGACGGGCAGTCGCACCCGATCGAGAACCTCATGGCGATCAGCACCCTGGTGTGCGGGCTCGTGGCGTTCGTCGCGACGTTCTTCCCCGGCGGTCACGTCGTCTCGTCGTGGTTCGGCACGCTCGGCTTCGGAATGGGGCTCTACTCGCAGTACATCTCCGTGACCACGCCGCAGCGCTCGCTGAACATCGTCGGGGTGGTGGCGTCCTTCGTCGGTGTCGCGCTCGGCATCGCCCGCGGCGGGTTCCTCCCGTAGGTCGCCTGACATGAGCGACGGCCCCGGCGCACGGGGCCGTCCTCTTTGCTATGCGTCACCCTCCGATGTGCAGGTCCACGCCCAGCAGGACGAGGAACCACAGGAAGACGGCGAGCAGGGCTTGGGCGATGTCCCTGAGAATTCCCGGCGTGATGTAGTGGTGCGCCCAGGCCACGTAGATGCCTACCAGAACCCAGATCAGGAGGATCAGGGAGCGCCAGCGCCAGCGGGCCATGTCGTTCTCCTCGAGTAGGGGGCGCCCGGCGACTGCCCTGCCGCGGGTCGGTCAAACGGATAGGCTCGTTGACATGGTGCGCATCGGAGCTCACGTCAGTCAGGACGATCCCGCGGCCCACGCCGCCGCGGTCGGGGCCGAGGTGGTGCAGTTCTTCCTCGGCGACCCGCAGGGCTACAAGGCGCCGGTGCTCCCGGAGCGGCCGGTGGAGGGCGTCGACATCTACATCCACGCGCCGTACCTGGTGAACGTGGCGACGACCAACAACCGCATCCGCATCCCAAGCCGCAAACTGCTGTCCCAGCACCTCGAGGCCGCCGCGGGGCTCGGCGCCAAGGGGCTGATCGTGCACGGCGGGCACGTCAACAAGAGCGACGATCCACAGACCGGGTTCGACAACTGGCGCAAGGTGTTCGAGCGCATGGAGAGCCCGATCCCCGTCCTGATCGAGAACACGGCGGGCGGCGACAACGCGATGGCGCGCAAGCTGGAGCGGATCGCCCGGCTCTGGGACGCCCTCGACGGCTTCGACGTGGGCTTCTGCCTCGACACCTGCCACGCGCACGCGGGCGGCGAGGAGCTGGTCGACCTGGTCGACCGGGTGAAGGCGATCACCGGCCGGATCGACCTGGTGCACTGCAACGACTCGCGCGACGACTTCGACTCGGGCGCCGACCGGCACGCCAATCTGGGCAAGGGGAAGATAGATCCGGAGCTGATCCTGGCGGTGTGCCGGGCGGCCGGAGCGCCGATCGTGGTGGAGACCCCGGCGGAGGGCCAGGCCGAGGACATCGCGTTCCTGAGGAAGAACCTCTAGGGAAAACACACAGGCTGTGGATAACTTCCCTGGATTACGCAGCCGCACAAGTGGGTAGACATGATGGTCACCCCGCCCAGGCGCCGCTCAGGAAGCGGGCCGCGTCCAGCACCATGAGGGGCCCCGCGAGCAGGGCGTAGACCACGATCACCCAGCGTCTGACGGTGGCGAGCCTGGCGAGCGCCACCCAGAGCGGGAACCACAGCAGCAGCGAGCGCGGGATCGACAGGTAGTAGGCGGAGGTCATCAGCGCCCCCGCCTGCAGCCCCGTGTAGGCCAGCTCGCTCCACCTGCGCTGTAAGAGCAGCCAGGCGAGGGCCGCCAGGGCGATGACGGCTCCGGCGATCTCCATGCGGAAGGCGACGGCGAAGTCGTCCGTGCCCGTCGCCGACTGCCAGGTGGTGCGCCACGCCTCCCACGGCCACACCATCTCCCTGCCCCAGCCGGCCTCCTGAGCGTGCTTCCAGGCCAGCCAGTCGCCCGAGCGGGTGAAGTGGTAGTACGAGTACGCGGCCAGCGGCGCGAACGGCACCACCAGCCACCCCGCCCTCCTCACCGGAGAGCCGCCGGCGACGAACTCCACGACCAGGGCGAGCGCCAGGAAGAGCCCGGTGATCCTGACGCAGGACGCGCCCGCGGCCAGCGCCGCCGCGAGCGGCCAGCGGCCCTGACGGGCGGCGAGCCAGGCCGGGATCGCGAACGCCAGGAACAGCGACTCGCTGTAGCCGGCCATCAGGAACACGGCCGTCGGGAAGAGCAGCAGCCCCAGCACGGCGATCCAGCCCGAGGCGCCCTCGAACTCCGCCAGCCTGGCCAGCGCGACCATCGCCACCGCGCCCGCCACGAGCGAGACGAGCAGCCCGCTCGCCGTCCAGTCCGGCACCACGAGGTGGGTCAGGCGCAGCAGCAGCGGCAGGCCGGGGAAGAACGCGGGCAGACCGGCGTCGGTCGGCTTGTTCGGGTCGCCGTCGTAGCCGTGCTGGGCGATGGTGACGAACAGCCCGGCGTCCCACTGCCGCCACCTGTTCAGGTACTCGTGGAACGTCACCCCGAGCAGCGTCGCCATCACCAGCCCGGCACGCGAGCCCAGCCAGAGCAGCAGCGCGTCGCGCCTGGCCGAGCCCGTGATCATCGATGGCCGGGCAGCAGCGTGAACCGGTCGGACGCTCCGGCGAACACGCCGTCGGCCTGGTCGTCGAGGTCCGCCTGCCGCACGACGTCCTTGTCGGGGCGGAGGATGTCGCGGACGACGAAGGCCATCATGATCGCGATCGTGAGGATGCGCCCCCAGACGGCGCTGAAGTAGGTGTCGTCACCGATGCCCAGGTCGGAGCGGCTGAGCGGCGGCTGGGCGAGCAGGTAGAGCCAGATCGCGAAGAAGTACCAGATCTCCGCGAGCTGCCAGAGCGCGAGCGGCTTCCAGTTGGGCCTGGCCAGCACGGCGAAGGGCACCAGCCAGAGCACGAACTGCGGCGACCACACCTTGTTCGTCATCATGAACGCGGCCAGCGCCAGGAAGCAGATCTGCGCCAGCCGCGGCCTGCGCGGGGCGGCCAGCGTGAGCACCGCGATGCCCAGGCAGAGCACGGCCAGCGAGGCCATGCCCAGCTTGCTGACGTCGCCGTCGCCCAGGATCGGCCAGCCCTTGTTCTGGAAGAACAGCCACGGCGAGCCCCAGTCGACGCCGCGTTCCTGGGAGAACACGTAGAACCTGCGCCAGCCCTCCCAGGCGAACAGCATGAACGGCACGTTGACGGCGAGCCAGGCGGCCGCCGTCGCCAGCATCGTGAGGAGGAACGGCCGCCAGCGCGCGGTGCGCAGCGCGAGCAGGAAGAGCGCGCCGACGAACATCAGCGGGTAGAACTTGGTGGCGATCGCCAGCCCGAGCAGGACGCCCGCGAGCACGTGCCGCTGCCGCTTCCAGGCCAGCAGCACGCCCATCGACAGCGCGCCCGCGACCAGGTCCCAGTTGATGTACGCGGCCAGGATCACCGAGGGGGCGAGCGCGTACCAGAGCGCGTCCCATCGCCTGGCGGGCCCGGCGACCGCGGCCATCAGCAGCACGCCGATCACCAGGCAGATCCCGAGCAGGATCACGGTGAAGTCGTAGAAGAGGACCGCCTGGGCGGCCTCGCCCTGCCCCAGCCAGCGGGCGAGCCAGCTGATCACCTGCATGACCTCGCCGAGCACGACCGGGTACTCGACCTGCTTGTCGAACGGCACGTCCGCGAAGTACGGGTTCTGCGTACCGAGCTGGCGGTCGAAGAAGAGCGGGTAGATGTCGGTGTAGCAGAAGTTGGTGTACGTCGAGACCTGGTCGTTCCAGCCTCCGGTGCGGCACGGCAGCCGCACCAGGTACGCGAGGGTCGCCCCCAGGGCCGCGAACAGCCCCAGGGGGAGGTACGGCATGGCCCGCGCCATCAGCGGCACGCGGGCCTCCGTGCTGGACGTCACCGCTGCTCGCGCCTGCCCGGCGTCGGCCCGGGCAGCACGGTCGGATGTCCCGAAGCCGGGCCTTCGTCACCGCGGGCCACCTGACCGTCGTCGCCCGTGGGCATGTCGCCCTGGTCGTCGATCGGGTTGTCGTTCGGGTTGTCGTTCGGATTGTCGTTCGGGTCGACGGAGACGTTGCCGTCGTCACAGGGCTCGACGAGGCACTCCTGGGTCGGGTCCTCGTTCTGGAACGACGGGTCCTCGGTGGGCTTCGCCGTGGGCGTCGGGCTCGGCACGATGTTCTCCGGCTGGCCGAGGTCGACCCTGGTCGGGAACTGCTCGATGGGCTTGCCCTCGTGCGCGGCCAGCATGAACGCCCGCCAGGTCGCGGTGGGCGCGTCGGCGCCCTCGAACTTCAGCGACACCTCGTAGGGCAGGGTGTAGGGCTTGTTTCCGTTGTACTTCTTGTCCTCCGGCCTGCCGTGGGGAGTGATCGGGCAGTTGGAGTTGATGGGCGGGACGACCTTGCCCTTCTTCGTCCGGCACTCCTCGCGGTACATGCCGACCGCAGTGGAGAGCTGCGGGGTGTAGCCGACGAACCAGGCTTCCTTCTCGTCGTTGTTCGTGCCGGTCTTGCCCGCCGCCGGACGGTTGCCGAGACCCTTGCCCCGGGCGGTGCCGCTTCTCAGCACCTCCTGCATGGCGACCGTGGCGTCGGCGGCGGCGTCCGCGCCGATCACCGGCTTGGAGACCTTCTTCTCGGACAGCACCTTGAGCTTGCCCTGATAGACCTCCTTCACCACGTGGTACTTGGTGTACCTGCCGCCGTTGGCGAAGATCGAGTATCCGGCCGCCTGCTCCACAGGGGTGACCAGAGCGCTGCCGATGGCGAACTGGTAGCTGTGGTCCTTGACGTCCTTGTCCATGCGGGTCGGGCTGAACCCGGCCGTCTTGACGAGGTTCTGGACGTCCTCGATCTTGCCGGGCAGGGCGTAGGCCATCGACACGTAGGCGGTGTTGACGGAGTCGGCGGTCGCCTTGATCACGTCGATGGACGCGGCCTCGTTGTGGCTGTTCTTGAAGCCGCCCGCCTGCTGGCCCGGCAGCTCCTTGGGCACCGTCACCCGGCCCGGAACGTAGCTCTTGAGCGAGTAACCGGCCTGCAGCCAGGCCGCCAGGACGTAGGGCTTGAACGCGGACGCGGCCTGCTTCGCCGAGTCGAAGGGCTCGTTCCACGGATCCTTGATGTAGTCCTTGCCGCCGTAGAACGCCACGACCTGGCCGTTCTTCGGGTTGACGGCGGCCAGACCCGTGTGAAACTCCTTCGACATGTTCGAGGTCGTGCTCTCCACTGCGGTCTGCGCGGCCTGCATCAGCTTCTTGTCGAAGGTGCTGGTGATCTGGTAGCCGCCGGTCTTGACCATGTCCTCGGTGATGCCCCGCGCGTCGAGCTCCCGAAGCACCTGTTCGATCATGTAGCCGTTGATGCCCCGGTATGCGGAGGTGTCGCGGGCCTTCTTCGTCTTGGGGAACTTGGCCGTGCTCGGGAGCTGGGCGTACTTTTCAGGCCACTGCTTGGACATGTAGTCGATGACGGTCGTCCAGCGATTCCTCAGCGCGGGCGCGTCGGCCTCCCAGGCCGGCGTCTGGATGCGCGCGGCGAGGTAGGCGGCCTGCGACTCGTTCAGCTTCGCCGCGCTGACGCCGAAGTACGCCTGCGAGGCGGCCTCGATGCCGTAGGCCCGGCCGAAGTTGACGGTGTTCAGGTAGTTCTTGAGGATGTCCTCCTTGGACATCTGCTTGTCCAGCTTGACCGCGACGAAGATCTCGTTGATCTTTCGTTTGATCGAGATTTCCTGGCTCAGGCCCTGGTAGTAGTTGCGGGCCATCTGCTGGGTGATCGTCGAGGCGCCCTGCAACTGCTGGCCGGTGGCCGTGTTCCAGATCGAGCGCGCCATGCCCGAGATGGAGATGCCGGAGTCCTCGTAGAACGTCTTGTTCTCGATGGCCACCGCGGCGTCCTTGACGAACTGGGACATCTGGTTGAACGGGACGATCTTTCGAGGCGTGCCCAGGACGGCGATCTTGTTCTTGCCGTCGGCGTAGTAGATCGTGCTCGACTGCGCCACCGCCTGATCCTGGGTGTCGTTGGGCAGCGGGGTCTTGGCGTAGGCCACCGCGATCATGCCGAAGACGCCGGCCGCGAGGACGGCCATGCTGACCATGACGATCTTCCAGTTCGGGATGAACCGTCGCCACTTCGGCTTGTCGCCGCCGCCGCCCTTGGTGGGCGGCTCCTTCGGCCCTCCGGGACCGCCGGACCCGCGCCCGCGCGCCCGGCGCGGCCTGTCGGCGATCACGGTCTCCTGGTTGGACTGGCTCCGCGTCTCCCGCTCACCGGCGGCGCGCGAGGCGCGGCGGCCCTGCTGCGGCTCGCGGGGCTGCGGCTCGCGGGGCGCCGCCTCCCGGTGCGGCTCACGCGGGCCAGGTTGCGCGGCGCGCCGGGGCGGCTCGTCGTACGACTGCGCGGCCATCGCCCCGGTCTCCTCGTACGCGGCTTCCGGACGGCGAGGAGAGGGCGGCGCCGCGCCCCAGGTGGCGTCGCCGGTTTGCGGCGCGGAGGCCTGGGGCACAGAACGGGATGAGTCGGAGCGGCGGCGCCTTCCCTGGCGGGCCGTCCCCTCATTCATGCTGCTACTCACACGTCCTCACATCGTCGTCGGATTGCACGGCGGGTCAGGCGTGAAGCTCCTCGCCGCTATCTGTATCAGGGTTGGCCGACGAGGCCCGGCGGCCCGTTGCCGAGGACGAACGTGACCGCCAGATGGTTCCAGGAACAACCTTGGCAGACCTCGACGACGTACACCCGGAACTCGTCGTAATCATGGGCCATCTCGGCGAGTTCTGCTGCTCCCTTTGCCTGACCGGCATGTCGCCCCAGTGAGTCCCCATAGACGTAGGTCACGTCGGTGACGTTCTCCCTCTCGCATACCGGGCAGAGGCGTTCGGTTGGCTCACCGAAGGCGCGGGCCGCGCGGAGGAGGTAGGGCTGTGCATCACAGACGTCACCGGGCGGCGTCCGCCCGGTGCGCAGAGAGCGGACTACCGCCCGCTTCGCGAGGCTGTAATCCACCACCCTTCTCTGTGACCACATACGCGCCAGACTACGGCTTTTTACCGATTCATCCGAACCTCTTGGGAAAGTCGTTGATTGCAGCGATATAGCGAAGCGACGTATCCTCGAGATGTATCGGTTCGATACATTGGCGCGAGAGGGGGGCGGTTCCATGGGCGGCGGACAGGGCAGAGTGCTGGAACTGGCCGTGCTCGGGTCCCTGCACGAGACGCCGCTGCACGGCTATGAGCTGCGCAAACGGCTCAACGCACTGCTGGGCATGTTCCGCGCCTTCTCCTACGGGTCCCTGTATCCGTGCCTGCGTTCGTTGCTGGCTCAGGGACTGATCGCGGAGGAGCAGCCGGCTCCCACCACGATCGTGGGCGGCCGGTCGAAGATCGTCTACAAGCTCACCGCCGAGGGCAAGGAGCGGCTCCAGGAGTTGCTCACCCAGGCAGGTCCGTCCGCGTGGGAGGACGAGAGCTTCGGCGTCCACTTCGCCTTCTTCAGGCATACGGAGGCCGAGGTGCGCCTGCGCATCCTCGAAGGCCGCCGCAGCCGCCTGGAGGAGCGGCTCGACAGCGTCCGCACCGCTCTCGCCCGCACGCGGGAGCGCCTCGACAGCTACACGCTCGAACTGCAGCGCCACGGCCTGGAGTCGGTCGAGCGTGAGGTGCGGTGGCTGAACGAGTTGATCGCAACAGAGAGACGGGCCTCCGAGGAGCCCGGAAGAGATACGTCAACTGATGAGTAAGGGAGCGAGTGCGATGGGTTCGGTTCGCGTGGCCATCGTCGGTGTCGGCAACTGCGCGGCGTCGCTGGTCCAGGGCGTGCACTATTACAGGGACGCCGACCCGGCCACCCGGGTGCCGGGCCTGATGCACGTGAGGTTCGGCGACTACCACGTCGGCGATGTGGAGTTCGTCGCCGCGTTCGACGTCGACGCCAAGAAGGTCGGTCGTGACCTGTCCGAGGCGATCGTCGCCAGCGAGAACAACACGATCAAGATCACGGATGTGCCTCCGACGGGGGTGACGGTCCAGCGCGGCCACACCTTCGACGGGTTGGGCGAGTACTACCGCGAGATCATCGAGGAGTCGGACGAGCAGCCGGTCGACGTCGTCAAGGTGCTCCGCGACAACCAGGTGGACGTGCTGGTCTCGTACCTGCCGGTGGGCTCGGAGGAGGCCGACCGCTTCTACGCGCAGTGCGCGCTGGACGCCAAGGTGGCCTTCGTCAACGCGCTGCCGGTGTTCATCGCCTCCGACCCGGAGTGGGCGGCGAAGTTCACCGAGGCGGGCGTCCCGATCGTGGGCGACGACATCAAGTCGCAGGTCGGCGCCACCATCACGCACCGCGTGATGGCCAAGCTGTTCGAGGACCGCGGGGTCGAGCTGCTGCGCACGTACCAGCTCAACTTCGGCGGCAACATGGACTTCATGAACATGCTGGAGCGTAAGCGCCTCATGTCCAAGAAGATCTCCAAGACGCAGTCCGTCACCTCGCAGATCCCGCACGAGATGGCCAGGGCTGACGTCCACATCGGGCCGTCGGACCACGTGCCGTGGCTCGACGACCGCAAGTGGGCCTACGTCCGGCTGGAGGGCCGCTCCTTCGGCGACACGCCGCTCAACCTCGAGTACAAGCTGGAGGTCTGGGACTCGCCGAACTCCGCGGGCATCATCATCGACGCCGTGCGGGCCGCGAAGATCGCCCTCGACCGGGGCATCGCGGGGCCGATCCTGAGCGCGTCGTCGTACTTCATGAAGTCGCCGCCGGTGCAGCACTCCGACGACGAGGCCCGCGAGTACGTCGAGAAGTTCATCAGGGGCGAGGTCGAGCGCTAGCCGCCACGGCGGGCCGCCGGCCGTTCACACGCGAGCGGCCGGGGGCAGTTCGTCCCGGGGCGCCGGCTCCCAGGACAGCGGGTCGGACCCCAGCTCCTCCAGCAGCGGCACCTGCTCCCTGCACCACGGCGAGACTGACAGCAGGCCGTTGCGCACGCCGTCGGCGAACTCCTTCCACGGCATCCACCGCGTCTCGCCGACCTCGTCGGGGTTCGGCGCCTCCCGGGCGTCGACGACCACCCGGTAGACGGGGCACAGCTCGTGCTCGACGACCCCGTTGGCCATCACCGCGCGGTAGGCGAAGCTCGGCAGCATCAGGTCGACGCGTTCCACGCTCAGCCCGAGCTCGTACGACAGCCTCCGGGTGACCGCCTGATCGAGCGGCTCGTCGGGAAGCGGGTGGCCGCAGCAGCTGTTGGTCCAGACACTCGGCCAGGTGATCTTGTGGTCGGCGCGTCTGGTGAGCAGCACGCTGCCGTCATGGTTGAAGACGTAGCTCGAGAAGGCCAGGTGAAGCGGCGTCTCGGCGCCGTGCACCAACGTCTTGGGCGCGGTGCCGATCCGGTTCCCGTCGCCATCGACGAGCACCACGTGTTCCTCAGTCGTCACGCTACGAAGCGTACGTGGTCATGTCGGGGTTCGGACCCGATCGGCGCACCTACTGCGCCAATCTGTGACAGGGCTAGGCTGGCCGCGTGTCCTTCGTCGCCGATCTACGCGTGGTCCTGCGGGGCCGTGACTTCCGCCGGTTGTTCGGCACGCGGCTGGTCTCCCAGTTCTCCGACGGGATCTTCCAGTTCGGCGTGACAGGGTTCGCCTTCTTCAGCCCCGAGAAGCAGACCACGGCCCTGCAGGTGGCCGCGGGGCTGGCCGTGCTGTTCCTGCCGTACAGCATCCTCGGGCCGTTCGTCGGCGTCTTCATCGACCGCTGGTCGCGACGGCAGATCCTGGTGGTCGCCCCCGTCGTGCGGGGCGCGCTGCTGCTCCTCGCCGCCGGCCTGGTCGCGGCCGACGTCCCCGACCCGGTGTTCTACGCGGCGGCGCTCGGCGTGCTCGGCGTGAACCGGTTCTTCCTGGCCGCGCTCGGCGCGTCGCTGCCGCACGTCGTTCCCGCGGACCGGCTGATGGCGGCCAACGCGGTGACGCCCACGTCCGGCACCGTGGTCACGTTCGTCGGCTACGGGGTGGGGTTCCTGCTGCGCGAGGTGTTCGGCGGCGACGACATGGGCACCGCGCTGCTGCTCGTCATCTCGGGCGTGGTGTTCGGCTTCAGCGCGCTGATCGCGCGGACGATGGAGCGTTCGCTGCTCGGCCCCTCCTACGACCCGGAGCGGCCGCAGGCCCGCCAGGCCGTGCGGCACGTCCTGGTCGGCCTGGCCGACGGCGCGCGGCACCTCGTCCGCCACCGCACCGCCGCCGCCACGATGGGCGCGATGGCCGCGCACCGGTTCATGTACGGCATGGCGACGGCGCTCGGCATCATCCTGTACCGCTACTACTTCACCGACGGCGACAGCGAGGCGGCGCTGCGCGGGATCAGCGTCGTGGTGGCCACGTCCGGCGTCGGCTACTTCCTCGCGGTGCTGATCACCCCGTGGGCCACCGAGCGGTTCACCATCGAGCGCTGGGTGACCATCGCGCTGGCCGCGGCCGGGGTGCTCGCCGCGGCGGTGGTCGTGCCGTTCCAGGTGTGGGGGCTGCCTGTCGCCGGGTTCGTCCTCGGCGTCGCCGGGCAGAGCGTCAAGATCTGCGCCGACACGACCGTGCAGCGCGACGTCGAGGACGTCTACCTCGGCCGCGCCTTCTCGATCTACGACATGCTGTTCAACGGGATGTACGTGCTGGCCGCGGCGCTGTCGGCGGCGATCCTGCCGCCCAACGGCAAGTCGTACGCGGCCGTGGCGATCATCGCGGCCGGCTATCTGCTGAGCGCGCTCGCCTACCGGATGATCACCCCGCGCCGCGTCCCCGCGCCGCGCTGACCTCAGGCGGCGCCGTTCTCGCGGGCCCACTCCAGGAGCGCCTCGGTGGCCGCCTCCTTGCCGATCATGCCCTTGTCGAGGCGGAGGTCCAGCAGGAACTTGTACGCGCGGCCGACCAGCGGCCCCGGCCCGACGCCGAGGACCTGCTGGATCTCGTTGCCGTCGAGCTCCGGGCGGATCTTGGCCAGCTCCTCCTCCTCGGCCAGCCTGGCGATGCGCTCCTCCAGCTGGTCGTAGGTGCGCGAGAGCGCCGACGCCTTGCGCTTGTTGCGGGTGGTGCAGTCGGCCCTGGTCAGCTTGTGCAGGCGGTCGAGCAGGTGGGCGGCGTCGCGGACGTAGCGGCGGACCGCGCTGTCGGTCCACTCGCCCGTGCCGTAGCCGTGGAAGCGCAGGTGCAGCTCCACCAGCCGCGCCACGTCCGCCACGACGTCCTTGGGGAACTTCAGCTCGGTCATCCGCTTCTTGGTGAGCTGCGCGCCGACCACCTCGTGGTGGTGGAAGGAGACGCGCCCGCCCGGCTCGTGCCGGCGGGTCTTGGGCTTGCCGATGTCGTGCAGGAGCGCCGCCCAGCGCAGGATCCGGTCGGGCTTGCCGTCCTCCTCCTGCGCGATGGCCTGGTCGAGGACGGTCAGCGAGTGCTCGTAGACGTCCTTGTGCCGGTGGTGCTCGTCGATCTCCAGGCGCAGCTTGGGCAGCTCGGGCAGGACGTACGCCGCCAGCCCGGTCTCCACCAGCAGGCGCAGCCCCTCGCGCGGATAGGCGCCGCAGACCAGCTTGTCGAGCTCTTCGCGGATGCGCTCGGCCGAGACGATCTCGATGCGCTCGGCCATCGCGGTCATCGCGGCCACCGCCGCGGCGTCGACGGTGAACCCGAGCTGGGAGGCGAACCGCGCGGCGCGGAGCATGCGCAGCGGGTCGTCGTCGAAGGACCGCTGCGGCGTGCCGGGCGTGCGCAGCCGCTTGGCCGCGAGGTCGGCCAGGCCGCCGTAGGGGTCGACGAACTCGTGGTCGGGCAGCCGCACCGCCATCGCGTTGACCGCGAAATCACGCCGCTCCAGGTCGGCCTCGAGGGTCTCGCCGTACATGACCTCGGGCTTGCGTGACTTGGGGTCGTAGGACTCGCTCCGGTACGTGGTGATCTCGATCAGCCAGCCGCCCTTGCGCACCCCGACCGTGCCGAAGTCGATGCCGATGGTCCAGACGGAGTCGGCCCAGTCTCGGACGATCTCGAGCACCCGCTCCGGACGGGCGTCGGTGGTCAGGTCGAGATCGTTGCCGACGCGGCCGAGCAGCATGTCGCGCACCGGGCCGCCGACGAGGGCCAGTTCGTGGCCGTGGTCGGCGAACAGCCTGCCGAGCTCGTCGGCTGCAGGGGCGATCTTGCGGAACAGGTCGTTCATGGCCCGCTGCTGGGTTTCGGTCAGATGTGAGTCGGACAAGCTGAGAGGTCCTTCGATTGCGGAACATATCCCCCGAGCCATACGAGGTCCGGGTTACCGTCGGGTCAAAAGCATCGTCGGGGGACATGGAACGAAGGAGCGTGTACATGAAGGACGCCCTCGCGATCCACCGCTGGCTCCTCGCACACCAGGTCCACCATGAGATCGTACGCCTTCCGCGTCCTATGACATGCGCGGAAGAGCTACCGGAGGCGATCTCCGCGGCGCCCGCGCGGTGCGTCGCGGTCACGGTGTTCGAGGTCGCCACCAGGGTCGGCCGCGAGGCCGTCGTGGCCGTCGTCTCGACGGTGGCCGACCCGCCGCCCCCCGGAGCGGTGGGCGGACTCCTCGGCGCGCGCAAGGTACGCCCCGCGCCCGCCTTCCTGGTCAACTCGGCGACCGACTACGCGGCCGGGCTGGTCAGCCCGCTGCTGCTCCCCCAGCGGCTGCCCGTGCTGATCGACCGCCGGCTCCGCCCGGACAAGGAACCGATCTTCATGCCCACCGGCGAACGCCACACCGCCCTCACCATGAGCGCGCTCGACCTGCTGACACTCGTGCCGGGCAAGCCGGTCGACCTCCACGCACCGCGGCCCAGAGGGGCACGCCGAGCGGTCGCGCTTCGGCACTGAACCCGTACGATGGCGGGCGTGCGTCGTTCTCCTGCTCGGGCTGACGCGTGATCCGTAAGGCCACGCTGCTCGCCGTCCTCTCCGCCACGTTGCTCGCGCCCATGGTCGCGACGACGCCGGGTGCGGCTGCCGCGAAGACGAGCGCCAGGCAGGCGATCAGCCTGTCCATCTCGTCCATCACGCCCGATGTGCCCACCCAGCAGGCCCAGGAGATCACGATCTCCGGCACGGTCCGTAACGAGAGCGGCACGCCCCTGCCCAACCTGTGGGTGAGGGTCCGCTACTCCGCGCAACGCTTCACCGACCGCGCCCGCCTGAGCGCCTACCAGAGCGACCAGAACCAGGCGACCCTGCCGCCCACGCCCTCGACCAGAACGCCGCAGTCGAGCCTGCGGATCCAGTCCCTCGACACGGGCGGCTCCGCGACGTTCTCGCTGAAGGTGACGCCCGCGCAGTTCACGCTGCCCGGGTTCGGCGTGTACCCGCTCGCCGTCGAGGTGGTCCAGAACGGCTATATGCCGCTGGCCGTGCAGCGCACCTACCTGACGTACGCGCCCCCGACGCCGCAGAAGCTGCCGCGCAACAAGCTGGCCGTCGCGCTGCCCCTCATCGACCAGCCGCACCAGGTCGCGCTGCCGGTCGACCCCCGGGCGCAGCCGACCGGCGCCATCTTCGTCGACGACAAGCTCGGCGCCGCGCTGGCGGGCAAGGGCCGCCTCGCCGACCTGGCCCGCATCGCCAAGTCCGCGCCGAATAAGGTCACCTGGTTCGTCGACCCCGCGTTGATCGCCGACGTCGAGGCCCTCACCAAGGGCCACACGATCAAGACCAAGGACAAGCAGGAGGGCAGGCCCGCCGACGCCAACGCCGCCGCGTGGCTGGCCGACATCCGCCAGTCCCTCGCGAACGTGCCGGTGGTGGCCACCCCGTACGCCGACCCCGACGTGACCGCGCTCGCCCACCAGGGCCTCGACACGCAGACCGGCCGGGCGATGGAGCTGGGCGCGCAGGAGGCCCGGCGGCTGATCAAGCCCGACGTGCAGACGTCCACGAACTGGCCGGCGGCGGGCGTGCTCGACGCCGACGCGCTCGACCTGCTCGCCGTCGGCAAGCCCAAGGTCGCCAAGACCGACCGGGTCCTGCTGAACTCCACCAACCTGCCGACGCAGACGCCCGTCACGTTCACCCCCGACGCCGCCACCACCCTCGACAGCGTCAACGGCCCCGTCACGGCCCTCGTCGCCGACACCGAGCTGAGCAAGCTGTTCGAGCCCGTCCCCGGTGTCCCCGGGTCGGCGGTGCTCAGCAAGCAGCGCTTCATCGCCGAGACCGCGCTGATCGCGTCCGAGCCGGGCCAGACGAAGCCCAGGCAGCTCGTGGTGGCCCCGTCGCGCCGCTGGGACCCGAACCCGCAGCTGGTCAAGACCCTGCTCGACACCGCGAACCGGCTGCCCTGGCTGACGCTGACCCCGCTCGGCTCCCTCAAGGCGAGCAAGACCTCGACCCCGCGCGCGCCCCTCACCTACTCCGAGGAGAACCGCAAGGACGAGCTCAGCGCGAAGTACCTCGGCCGGGTCAAGGAGGTCGCCGCGAAGGCGCACACCACCGCCTCGATCACCAGCCAGCAGGAGTCCGACTTCGACGCCTCCGTGCTCAGGCTCGCCTCGTCGGGCTGGCGCAACACCACCCGCACCGGACGTGCCGCGACCAAGCTGGTCAACGAGGCCGTCGAGAAGCGGATAGACGGCATCTCGATCGCCGGCGCCGACTCCGACCAGCCGCGCACCCTGGCCGGGCGCGACGGCGTGGTGCCCATCAGCGTGAAGAACACGCTCGACGACCCGGTCTACGTGTTCATCGACGTGAAGTCCAACAACCCCGAGCTGCTGCACGTCAAGGTCGACCAGAAGGAACCGCAGAAGATCCTCAGCCAGCAGAGCGCCACCGTCCAGGTCAAAATGACCGCGTTGACCAGCGGCGACGCGACGGTGACCGTCCAGCTGAGCACCATCGACCACAAACCGTACGGCGAACCCCGCAAGCTCACGATCCGCAGCACCGGCTACACCGGCGTCGCCCTGGTCATCGTCGGAGGCGCACTGACGGTCATGCTCGCCGCGGTCGTGACCCGGGTGCTCCGGCGCAGATCGCAGCGACGGCTGGCGCGGGCCAAGACCCGAGAGAGTGAGACCGTATGAGCCGCATGATGCGGGCCAGCGCCATCATGGCGGCGGGCACGATGGTGTCCAGGGCCACGGGGTTCGTGCGGACGATGGTGCTCGCGTACGCCATCGGCACCATGGCCATGGGCGACGCTTACAACGCCGCCTACGCGATCCCGTACAGCATCCTCGACCTGCTGCTCCTCGGCGTGCTCAGCAGCGTGGTGGTGCCGATGATCGTGCGGGCGCAGCAGAACGACCCCGACGGCGGGCGCGCCTACGAGCAGCGGCTGATGACGCTGGCCACGGCCGTGCTGGTGGCCGTGGCCGCGCTCGCCGTGCTGGCGGCGCCGCTGCTCATCGATCTCTACACCACCGACTGGGCGCCCGGCAGCCGCAAGTTCGAGGTCGCGGTGATGCTGGCCAGGTTCATCCTGCCGCAGCTCGCCTTCTTCGGCATCGGCGCGGTGGCCGGAGCCATCCTCAACACCCGCGACCGCTTCGCCGCCCCCATGTGGGCGCCGGTCGTCAACAACCTGGTCGTCATCGTCGTGATGCTGCTCTACGCGGTGGTGGCGGGCGAGGCCGGCGGCGACGTCTCCCGCGTCACCAACGGCGACCTGGCCCTGCTCGGCCTCGGCACCACGGCGGGCATCGTGGCCCAGGCGGCCGTGCTCATCGTCGCGCTCCGGCGGATCGGCTTCTCCTTCGTCCCCCGCTTCGACGCGCGCAACGCGCGACTCGGCGAGATGGGCAGGGCCGGGATCTGGACGATCGGCTACGTCGTGATCACCCAGCTCGGCTTCATGCTCACCACGAACCTGTCGAGCGCGGCCGGCGCGGCGGTCGCCGGCCACGGCATCACCCCGTACACGCTGGCCTTCCAGCTCTTCCAGCTCCCCTACGGCGTCATCGGCGTCTCGGTGATCACCGCGATGCTGCCCCGGATGAGCCGCGCGGTGGGCGAGGGCCGGCTCGACGACGTACGGACGGAGTTCGGGTCGAGCGTGCGGCTGATCAGCTCGGTGATGGTGCCGGTGTCGCTGATGCTGATGGTCCTCGGCCCGGCCATCACCGTGCCGCTCTACCACCACGGCGTCACCACCCTGGACTCCGCCCGCTACATCGGCAACGTGTTGCAGGTGTACGGCCTCGCGCTGGTGCCGTTCTCGATCTTCCAGCTGCTGCTGCGCGTCTTCTACAGCTTCGGCGACACCCGCACCCCCGTGTACGTGGGCGCCGGAACCACCGCCGTCAACGCGCTGCTCATGTACGCCTTCTACGCGCTGCTGCCGTACGAGTACACGGTCATGGGCCTGGCCTTCGCGTACGCGATCTCGTACGCGCTGGGCGCGGCGGTCGCCTGGGTGGTGGCCAGCCGGCGGGTCCACGGCCTGGGTGGCTGGACCATCGGCATGTCCATGACCAGGATGTACCTGGCGGCGCTGCCCACGGCCGTGGTGGCGCTGGCCGCCGTCTGGGCCGTCCAGGAGCTGCTCGGCGGGCTGACCTTCGTCAACTCGCTGATCACTCTGGCCGTCGGCGGGGGGCTGGGCGGGCTGCTGTATCTGGGTGTCGCCCACCGGATGCGCATCCCGGAGGTGAACTCGATCGTTGGGATGGTTGCGAGGCGGGTAGGCCGGTAAAGAACACGGGCGGAACCACCCCGCCACTAGCATGGTGCCCGACACGCGCGAATGGAAGCAGGAGGGGCGTGGGCGGATCCACGTGGCATAGCACGCCTTCGTGGGGCACTCCCACGCAGGTGAGACGAGTCATGAGCACGCCCGATCGGCCGAGCGGAGTGAGCCAGTGAGCACGTCGGCGGTCGAACCCGGCACCCGCCTCGCCGAGCGCTTCCGGCTGGAAGATCGGGTGAGCGAGTCTGACGGCGCCACGTTGTGGAAGGCCATCGACGAGATCCTCGCCCGGCCTGTGGCCGTGCACACCTTCGGCCCAGACTTTCCCCGCGTCCACGAGGTCGTCACCGCCGCCCGCGCCGCCAGCCGGCTCACCGACCCGCGGCTGACCCAGGTGTTCGACGCCGCCGAGGACGACGGCCACTCCTACGTGGTGAGCGAGTGGGTCACCGGCGACACGCTGACCGACCTGCTCGCCGCCGGCCCGATGGAGCCCGAGCGCGCGGCCGGGCTGGTCGCCGAGGCGGCCGAGGCCCTCGCGCACGCGGCCGAGTCGAACCTCTACCACCTGTGCCTGCGCCCCGCCCACCTGGTGTGGACGACCGGCAACACGGTGAAGGTGCTCGGCGTGGCGGTCGACGCCGCGCTGTCCGGGCTCACCACCGACCAACCGGCCCTGGAGGACGCCGAAGGGCTCGGCCGCCTGCTCTACGCGGGCCTGACCGGCCACTGGCCCGGCGACGAGGAGGAGGGCGGGCTGCCCGCCGCCCCGACCATCGACGGGCATTTCTGCACGCCGCGCCAGGTGACCGCGGGCGTGCCCGGTTACCTGGAGACGGTCACGGTTCGGGCCTGCCTGCCCGAGTCCCGCAAGGGGCAGGGCGCGCTGTCGAGCGCGGCCGAGGTGGCCGAGTCGCTCGCCGACGTGGCCAGGCCGATGCCCATCCCGATCGCGTACCCGTCCCCGCCGGCGGTGACGTCCTCGGCCTCGCGCTCCGAGGGGCCCGACACCGAGCAGCGTCCCGTGCGGCCGGTCCAGTCCCTGACGGTGCAGCAGCCGCGGCCGAGCAGCGGCACGCTGAACCGGGTGCTGATGACGGTGGTCGTGCTGCTCGTCATCGCCGCCGTCGGCGTCGGCGCCTGGACGATCGGCCGCAGCCTCGGCAATCCGGGCACGCCTGAGCAGGCGTCGTCCTCTCCCAAGCCCTCGACCTCGGCCCCGGTGGCGGTTCAGGTCGTGAAGCCGTCCAAGGCGACCGATTTCGACCCGCTCGGCGACGGCAAGGAGAAGCCCAGTATCGCGCCGCTGGCGATCGACGGGCAGCCGAGCACGCTGTGGAAGACCGAGGAGTACACCAGCGCCGAACTGGGCAACATGAAGTCCGGTGTCGGCCTGCTGCTCGACATGGGCAAGTCCGTCCAGGTGAGTGATGTGGTGGCGACGCTGGCGCAGGCGCCGGGCGCGAACGTGGAGCTGAAGGTCGGCGACCAGCCCGAACTCGGCTCGCTGAAGACGGTCGCCCGCCAGAAGGACGCGGCAGGCAAGGTCACCTTGACCCCAGATCAACCCGCAACCGGTCAGTACGTTTTGATCTGGTTTACGCGTCTTCCGGCAGATGCTGGCGGGTTTCATGGCACCATCTATGAAGTAGTGGTGCATTCCCCAGGATCGGCATAATCAGGAAACTCTCTTGTGAACTCCCCACCCGATACCCCCTCAGAAGCGGAACGGCCCGCGGTCAGCGACGCCGAACTGCTGGCTGCGCACATCAACGGGGACCCACGCGCCTTCAGCGAAATCGTCAAGAGGCACCGTGACCGCATGTGGGCGGTCGCTCTGCGCACGCTGGGCGACCCCGACGAGGCGGCCGACGCCGTGCAGGACGCCTTCGTGTCCGCGTACCGCAAGGCCGGCACCTTCCGCGGCGAGGCCGCCGTCACCACCTGGCTCCACCGCATCGTCGTCAACGCCTGCCTCGACCGGATGCGCAGGAAGTCCGTCAGGCCGGTCGCCGACGACGAGCTCATCGAGGCTGCCGAGCGAGAGACCCCGCTGCCCGACCAGACGGGCGAGCGCGAGGTCTCGATGGAGGTTTCGGCCGCGCTGAAACTGCTGCCCACCGATCAGCGAGCGGCTCTCGTCCTCGTCGACATGATGGGCTACTCGGTCGAAGACGCAGCTCAGGTGCTCCAAGTACCCAGCGGGACGGTGAAGAGCCGATGTGCGCGGGGGCGCGCGAAACTTGCCCCGATTCTTTCGCATCTACGGAACCGATCAGACTTCAGTCGCGTCTCATCCGCGAAGGGAGCAGAACTTCGTGACGGGTGATACGCACTACGATCTGGAGATCCTGGCCGAGCTGGCCGAAGGTCTCCTGGACGCTGGCACGGCCCGCCAGGTCCGCGAGCATCTCGCGGTATGTGACCCCTGTGGGGAGCTTCTGGCCGACCTGGCAGCGGTTCGCGAGGTCCTCGCGGCGACCTCCACACCGGCCATGCCGATGGGGGTCGCACTGCGCATCGACAAGGCGCTTGCCGCCGAGAGCGAGTCTCGGCGCGGAGGTGTCGGCCTCGTGGAACCACCCGACTGGGATGAGCTCATGCGGGACTCCCCGTGGGAGCGGCACCCAGTCGAGGTCCCCGAGCCGGTACGCCTCGGGGTGGTGTCCGACGACGGCACGGTCGTCCCGGCCAGGCGGCGTCCCGCGCGGCAGCGCAGGTGGGCGATGCCCGCTGCGGCGGCGGTCGCGGCGGTGGCCGTGGTCGGCACGGCGGCCCTCTCGACCGGCCTGCTCGCCGGCGGTGGCAGCGACGGCGCGGGCACCAAGCAGGTCGCCCAACCCGCGGTGCCGAGCAAGGCGCAGACCAAGAAGGAGGTGCCGGGCAGGCCGTACGCGTTGACCGACAGCGGCCACAACTACAGCAACCAGGAGCTACGCCAGCCTCTGGCGGGCTTCCTCGCGCCCGCACCTGCGATGGCGGGCGGCTCACCGGACGTCGACCAGGTCGCCAAGTGCGTCAACCGGGTCGCCGACCGGTCCAAGCTGAAGACGTTCGCCGTCGACCAGGGCCAGTACAACGGCCAGGAGGCCATCGTCGTGACCTCCTGGAAGGACAAGCAGGCCAAGAAGCTCCGCATCGACGTCGTGGACCCGTTCAACTGCAAGAACCTGCGCAGGCCCGCGTTGGGCCGCTGGTAGCTCCACGCGAAAACCGCACGTCAGAGCCCGCTTCGGCGGGCTCTTTCGGTTTCCTCTGGCGTTGTGGGTGAGGGCCGGGAATCAGGGCGGCCTAGGATCTGTTGAGGCGACAGGCAACAGCAGACTAGGAAGGCGTGAGCGCGTTGAGCGACGTCCGTAACGTGATCATCATCGGGTCCGGCCCCGCTGGATACACCGCGGCCGTCTACTCCGCGCGCGCCGAACTCAAGCCGCTGCTCTTCGAAGGGTCCGTCACCGCCGGTGGCGCGCTGATGAACACCACCGACGTGGAGAACTTCCCCGGGTTCCCCGACGGCATCATGGGCCCCGACCTGATGGACAACCTGCGCAAGCAGGCGGAGCGGTTCGGCGCGGAGCTGGTGGCCGACGACGTGATCGAGGTCGACCTGGAGGCCAACCCCAAGGTCGTCAAGACGCACAGCGACACCTACTACGCGAAGTCGGTCATCCTGTCGATGGGCTCCGGCTACCGCGAGCTCGGCCTGGAGAACGAGAAGCGGCTGTCCGGCCACGGCGTGTCCTGGTGTGCCACCTGCGACGGGTTCTTCTTCCGCAACAAGGACATCGTGGTCGTGGGCGGTGGCGACACCGCGATGGAGGAGGCCACCTTCCTGACCCGCTTCGGCCGCATGGTCACCGTCGTGCACCGGCGTGACCAGCTGCGCGCCAGCAAGATCATGCAGGAGCGGGCGTTCGCGAACGAGAAGATCCGCTTCGTCTGGGACTCCGAGGTCGTCGACGTCCTGGGCGACAAGAAGGTCGAGGCCGTCAAGCTGCGCAACGTCAAGACCGGCGAGGAGTGCGAGCTGGCCGCCGACGCGCTGTTCCTGGCGATCGGCCACGACCCGCGCACCGAGCTGGTCAAGGGCCAGATCGACCTCGACGACGAGGGCTACATCAAGGTGGCGGCGCCGACCACCGCCACCAACATCGACGGCGTGTTCGCCGCTGGTGACGTCGTCGACCACACCTACCGCCAGGCCATCACCGCGGCCGGCACCGGCTGCGCGGCGTCGCTCGACTCCGAGCGCTGGCTCGTCAACAACGAGAAGTAAGGAGCTCACCGTGAAGGCAGTAACCGACGCCACGTTCGAGGCCGAGGTCCTCAAGAGCGACAAGCCCGTGCTGGTCGACTTCTGGGCCGAGTGGTGCGGCCCGTGCCGTCAGGTGGCTCCGATCCTGGAGGAGATCGCCAACGAGCACGGCGACAAGCTGGAGATCGTCAAGCTCAACATCGACGAGAACCCGAACGTCCCGCGCGACTACGGCGTGCTCCAGATCCCGACGTTGAACGTCTACAAGGGCGGAGAGGTCGTGAAGCAGATCATCGGTGCCAAGCCGAAGGCCATGCTGCTGCGCGAGCTCGAGGGCATCATCTAGCCCGTCCTCGTCCGAGAGCCCCTCGCGCTTCTTAAGTTCTAGGGATCGTCGCAACACCCCAGCTCGGGGGATGCGATGGACTTCGAGATCCGTAAGGACCGCAAACCGCAGGGGCCGAAGAAGCT
>NZ_JBEPDC010000050.1:0-46793 GCF_040300065.1 Nonomuraea sp. NPDC000554
GCCACCGTCGGGCCGCAGAGCCTCGTCTACACCGCGCTGCTCGGCCTGGCCCCCGTGGTCGTGGTGGTCATGAACCACTCGCCGGAGGGAGCCGGTCCGACCGGCTCCCCTTTCCGCGTGCCCGGCGCCCGGCTCAGTACTCGCCGTTGAGCAGGCTTCCCGCCTGCGGGACGGTGGTCGCCAGGCCCAGTTCGGCCAGCACGCGGTAGGCGGTCGCCGTGGCGGCCGAGAGCACCGGCAGCCCAGCCTCGTCCTCGACGGCCTGGATGACCGGCAGCGACGGCATCTGCACGCACGCCGACAGCACCAGCGCGTCGGCGCGGCTCAGATCGAGCCTGCGCCAGTGGTCGCGCAGGCCCCGGGGGTCGAGGCGGCCGACCGCCAGGTTGTCGGCCACCTCCAGGCTCAGCGCGTCCACGACCTCGACGCCCGCGTCCTCGATGTACTCCGCGACCTTCTGGGTCAGCGGCTTCATATACGGCGTGACGATGGCGACCCGCCGGGCCCCCAGCGCGCCGAGCCCGGCCAGGAGCGCCCCCGCGCTGGAGACGACGGGCGCCTTGGAGCCCTCGGCGCGCAGGGCGTCGCGGATGGACGCCTCGGCGGTGCAGTGGTAGCCGGGCCCCTGCGCCATGATCGCCACCAGGCACGCGGTGGTGACCACGTCGGGGCGGGCGTCGGCCAGCTCCCGGGCGGCGCGCTCAGCCTGCGCGTTCATGGCGCGGAGCTGCTCGGGAGTCACGTGCTGCATGCGCGCCCGGCTGCTGTGGAAGACGAACCGGTCGCCCGGCACGGCGTCCTCGCGGGCGCGCAGCATCCGCGGCAGCTCGGTCTCCATGGTGAGGTTGGAGCTCGGGACGATCAGGCCGATGTGGTGGTCTGTCATGGGGATCCTCCGAGGCGGGTCAGCGGCGTCCGGCCGGGCGCATCTCCGGCACGACGACGTCTCCGTCCACGACCACGGGTTCGTCGTCGAGGAAGAGGCTGCAGCCGCGCATGGGGATGTCGAAGTGGCACGAGGTGTCGTTCGGCCCGCCCAGCTCGTTGTTGGGGCCGATGGAGAACATCACGTTGCCGTAGAAGGAGCGCAGCTCCATGCCCATCCCGCCGGGGAACTGGGTCAGGCCGTGCCAGTGCGCGCGCTCGTCCAGCCCCCACCCGACGTGCGACATCCCGTAGCCGCGCGGGTCGTCGAAGGACCTGATGTAGGACGACAGCAGTTCGGCGTCGAGCCCGCCGCGGATGTCGGTGATGAACCCTTGCTCGATGGTGAGCGTGACGGGGGTCTGGACGTAGGTGTTGAACGGCAGCAGCACGTCGCCGGGGGAGAGGACGATGGTGCCGTCCACGCCGTCGTCGGCGCCGCCGGTGAAGACGAACGCGGCGGGCCAGTGGTCCCAGCGGCCCGGCTGGTCGGTGTAGCCGTACTCGCTCATTGTCGGGTAGACGCCGAGGCGATAGGTGACGTCGGTCCCGCCGGGGCTGGTGATGCGCATGGTGCCGGCCTTGCTGAGCAGCTCGGCTCCGGCCTCGACCCGTTCCCGCAGCTCGGGGGTGGGCATGAGGCGCGCGAGCAGCGGGGCCGGCTCGACGGCGGTGAGGATTCGGGTGCCCGCCTCCTGGATGGCGAACTGCTCCTTGCTGAACAGCAGGAACTTCAGGTCGACGAGCATGTCGGCCTGCTTGAGCGCCTCCACGGCCTGGGGGCTGGTCGCGAGCGCGGACTCGCCGACCGCCCACGCGCCCGAGCCGGCGGTGGGGGCGGGCAGCCGCAGGTGGTAGGCGGCGGCCCCGAGGCGGCGGGCGGCGTAGAGGAAGGCGTCGGCGTAGTCGAGGCGTTCCGCGCCCTCCGAGAGGACGGCCACGGTCTCACCCTCGTGCACGCCGCTGAGCGTCAGCTGGCGCAGGCAGATCTCGTTCAACAGGTTCTGGTCCATTGACCCTCCATGATCACATTGAGTTAGTCCGGACACGGACGATCGCGGCCGGAGAAGGCCCGGACATGGCGCGGACCTGGTGACCGAATTAATCCGAACACGGACTAGTCTGCTGGCGCAAGGGGTGAAGCGCGCAAACCCTCTCAGACGTTGAGGGACGGCCTTGCAACAGGCCGCTGTTCAACGACTCGGCCGTACCGAGGCGCAGGATCAGATCGAGCAAGCCCGGGAAGCGGTCGCTCAGATCGTCGATGCGTGGCCGGATCCGCCGGTGCCGGCCTGCAGACCCTGCCCGTCTCCCTCGCCATGGTGATCGTCAGCCCGTACGCGGGCCGGTTCGCCGCCAAGTACGGCTTCCGGATCGTGGTCACCATCGGCCTGGCGCTGGCCGGGCTGGGGCTGGATGCCCGCAGGAGGGAGGCCTCGCGTCGGGCATCAGCAGCACCACCCGGCAGATCGGCGCGGTGCTCGGAGCCGTCGTCCGCACCCGGGAATCCGGTGGCGCGTCCTTCGAGGCCGGTCTCAACAGCGCCTTCGTCGCGGCCGGCGCCGTGTTCGCCGGCCTGTGGCTGGTGAGGTCCAAGCCCGCGGAAGTCTCCGGGGCGCGGGCACAACCCGCCGACTCGGTCACGACACCGTCCTGACCCGCCCGGCTCGCATCCACGCCTAATCACCGCATAATCGCAGGAGATGTGACGCGGGTTTTGCCGCCGAACAGGCTCCCGCAGTTGGTCGGCGTTTTCGCAGGCATGCGCGTGGGGGCGCGGAACGATTGTTCCGCGCCCCCACCGTCTATCTATCTATTTTCAGCAGCCGACCGGCACGTCCACCGTGACGGACGCCGGGCCGGAGAAGCCGGGCCTGCCGGGACCCACGGGCCCCTGGGAGAGCTTGACCTCGGCGCGAACCGTCGATCCGCACGTGATGGTCTCGGTGACGCCCTCGACGGTCACCGTGTTGTTCCAGATGCTCACCGACTGCCGCCGGGCGCCGAGGAACAGGCCGCCGACGACCTGGCCGGACACCTCCGCCTCGGCGCGCTGCGGGGTGATGACACCGCCGGGCCCCGGCTCCGAGATGCCGGCAGCGCCGACGGTGCCGTAGAACCGCGCCTGGGTGCCAGTGACGTCCACGCAGGCCTTGGTGAGCAGACCCGCGATCAGGACGCGGTCACTGCAGGTGGTCGTAGCCGTGGCGGCGGATGCCGGGCTGCTCACCGCGAGTGCCCCCGCCACTGCCACGCCTGCGGCGAGTACTGCGGCTCCACGCTTGACGATCTGCTTCAACGATTTCCCCTCCGTTGATCGCGTGCGACCCCGTGCCGCACACATCAGTAGTATGTCACACATGACATGGCGATTGGGCAAACTAAATAAGAATCAACGGGAAAAATTGGAGCGTTCTAATCGGACAGTCCAAAACTGGGAAAATGGGATAGACAGCCATAAGTCCGGTGCAGTCCGAGTGCGAAGGCCGCGCTCGAACCGCACCGGACGGTGCGGAAAATCAGTATTCGGTGGTGACGGTCACGAGGCCCCCGTGGCGATCGCGTGGGGACGGGTGGAACTGCCGAGACTCATCGTGAAGCCCTGGATGCTGGAGGCGGGTCAGCAGCTTCTGTTATGAACGTTCACATTCAAGGTTGCGGCGAAGGAAGTCCAGTTCGACGGCCATCAGGTTCTCGGCCACGCCGTCCGGCGTCATATGGCTCACCCCGGGCAGCAGGAGCGTGGAGTGCGGCCGCCCGGCCCTGGTGAGCGCGTCCGACAGCCGCAAGGTGTGCAGGGGATAGACGTTGTCGTCGGCCAGCCCGTGGATGAGCAGCAACGGCCTGCGCAACCCGGGCGCGTCGGAGATCAGCGAGTCGGCCTCGTACCCGTCGGGGTTCTCCGACGGCAGGCCGAGATAGCGCTCGGTGTAGGCGGTGTCGTACCAGCGGAAGTCGGTGGGCGGGGCGCCCGCGCAGGCCGCGTGATAGATGTCGGGCCGCCGGAGTACGGCCAGCGCGGCGAAATACCCGCCGAACGACCAGCCGCGCACGCCGACCCTGGAGATGTCCAGGTCGGGATGCTTGACCGCCAGCTCCAGCAGACCGTCGACCTGGTCGTCCAGAACCACCTGCGAGAACCTGCGGAACATCGCCCGGTCGAAGTCGGCCGACACGTTCGGCGTGCCCCGGTTGTCGATCGTCACCACGGCGAAGCCCTGGTCGGCCCACCACTGTTTGCGGATCCACCGGCCCGGCTCCAAACCGATCGCCTGATACCCCGGCCCGCCGTACACGTCCACCAGCACCGGGAGCTTCTCCCCCGCCACGTGCTCGCTGGGGTAGAGCACGCTGGCGGGCAGGCCATGCCGGGTCACGCGCTCCAGGATCGGACGCGGCCGGTAGGGCGGCGCCGCCGACAGGTCGCGCACCTCCGTCGTGGCGCTCTCGCCGTACACGATCCTGGAGTTCCGCATGGTTTCCAGCGATCCGCCGGTGACCAGGATCGTCGGGCCGCCGCACAGCACGCTGTGCACCGCCTGCCCGTGGGTGATCCTGACCAGCGTGCGGTCGGTTCGCAGGCGGTAGACGTGCTGCTCGGCGGGCTCGCTCTCGCCGGCCTCGATCAGCAGGTCGTCGCCGTGCCACCCGGCCACCTTGCGGACGTACAGCGACGGCGGTGTGATCACGGTGCCGTCCAGGGCGAGGGCGCGGGTGCCGCCCGATTCCACGGTCGTCAGCACCCGGCCGTCGGGAAGGATCGCGGGCGTGCCGGGGACGTTCTCGATCCAGCGCGGATCGGACAGTTCCAGCAGGGGCGAGGTGGCGCCGGTGACCGGGTCGACGGTCAGGAGAAGGCCGTTCTGCTGGAGCCGGTCCAGCACCGTGATCATCGGCCGGCCGGGTTCGCTCCAGTCCACGTCGGACAGATAGGGGAACCGGGTGGCGTTCCAAAGGATCTGGGTCCGGAAGCCGTCCAGCCCGAGGAGGTGCAACTCGACACTCGCGTTGGGCCCGCCCGCCTGGGGATAGGGCGCCGTCGGCGTGGAACGTTCCGGATGGGCGGGGTCGGCCAGGTGGCGGCCCGGTATGTGTCTCTCGTCCACCCGGGTGGCCAGGAGTGCGGAGCCGTCGGGTGACCACCAGTGGCCGCGGTGCCGCCCGAGTTCCTCCGCGGCGGCGAACTCCGCGACACCCCAGGTGACGTGGGGCTCCGAAGCGAGGACCCGGCTGTGACGACCGTCGAGCACGTGCAGCCGTCCGGCGGCCACGTAAGCGATCCTGCCCGCCGAGACGCGCGGGTCGAACGCGGGCCCGGCCACGGGAAGCTCCTCGGTCTGAGCCGTGGCGACGTCGGTCGTGAACAACCGCCCGCCCAGGGTGAACACCGCGACCGAGCAGTCCGCGTCGGTGGAGTAGGAGCCGATTCCCGGGGCCCACAGGCGCAGGCGCTCGCGCAGGGCGCGTTCCTCCGGCGGCAGGTCGCCGCGGCCGTCGGCGCCGATGGCCGCGGGGTCGGCCAGCAGCCGCTCGGTGCCGGTGGCGACGTCCATCGCCCACAGCCGTTCGATCGGGTCCTCTGGACCGGTGGAACGCAGGAACAGCACGAGCGAGCCGTCGGGGGAGACGGTCAGCGCGCGAGGGGAGCCATAGGTGAAGCGCCCGGTTCTGGCGCTTAAAGAGAGAAAGTCCATAAAGTGTGACATATCACAGTACGTGGCATGTCGCGAGTGGCCGGGTCCGTCGCGGGCCTGGGGGCCGTGGAGTGCGGCGGACCCGGCTGCTTCAGGAGGCCGGACCCACCTTGATGGTGGTTCGCAGGCCGTTGTTCGCTTCCTTCACCACGTCGATCCTGGTGTTGGTGTCGGGCGGGATGACGCCCTGCTGGGGATTGGTGCTGTACCAGTAGACGCCGGTGTGGTCGTTGAAGGAGGAAACCCCCGGCAGCGCCGGGAAGATCGTCTTCGCGCCGTCCTTGTGCAGCACCACCCGGTCGGTCGGGGTCAGCCCGAAGGGCGAGTCGAACACCTGGATCCGGCTGTTGACCCCGGTGTAGTCCTTCCAGAGCAGCGGCACCGCATGGGCGTCGATCGGCAGGATCATGCCCTCGCCGACATGGCTACGGGTGGCGTTGTCGGTGTAGGAGGTGTCCCACAGCCAGACGAGCAGGCCGTCCTGGTAGGGGTAGTGCTCGTAGATCTCCCGCCGGGCGGGGTCGTTGGAGAAGCCGGCGCTGTACGGACCGGTCTTGAGATAGGCGCCGTAACCGGCGTAGCGCCGGTTCTCGGCGATGTAGGCGCGCGGGTGGTCCTTCTTGCCGATCTTTCCGGTACGGCTGAAGCCCACGGCGGTCCAGCCGTTGTCGCCGCCTTCGACATCGTCCTGGACGACGCCGGTGATGGAGTCGATGAGGAAACCGTTCTCGGCGGTGTTGGTGTCGGTGACGTAGCGGAACCGGAACTGGATCTTCTTGCCCGCGTAGGCGTCCAAGGGGAGGCTGAGGTCGGTCCAGCCGCTGCGGCCGGTGATCCCGGGGACGCCGTCGACGGAGGGAATCGGCTGCCCGCCGACGGTGCCGCCGATCGGTTTCCATAACTTGCCGTCCTCGGAGACCTCGGCGTAGAGATAGTCGAAGTCCTGCTCGATCTGGTACCAGACCTTGGCGTCGAGCTTCGCCGTCGTCAGCCCGGTGAGGTCGAGCTCGCGGGTGAGCGTCTCGTTGAGGTAGTCGCCCTTGCCGCTCCACCACTGGAAGGCCCCCTGGGCGGGGTCGACCAGCTCGGTGGTGACCGTGTGCGGCGGCAGGTCGACGATGACGGCCTGTGGATCGGCGGTGTTGTAGGAGCTCACCCCGAGGGTGTGGGCGGAGGCGGTGGCGGCCTTGGCCCTGTCATAACTGAGCCAGCCGAGCCGCAGCTTGCTCCACGCGTCCAGGTCTCCGGGGAACTCCCCGGGCTGCCCGTCCTTCTTGCTCAGGTAGGAGCCGCTCGACATGAGCGACCAGAACTCGACGCTGTTGGTGCCGCCGCCGTCATACAGGTCGGGCAGGCCCAGGTCGTGGCCGTACTCGTGGGCGATCAGGCCGACGCCGCTGTTCTCGCCCGCGGTCAGGAACTTGCCGACCCAGATGCCGGTGTCGCCGATCTGGGTGCCGCCGCGCAGGTTTCCCGCGGGGCCCGTGCGCCCGCGCTGGTTCCAGTAGGCGTCGTGGTTGACCGCCCAGATCGCGTCGGCGCCCTGCGCGCCCCCGCCCCATGTCTGGTCGACGCCGGCGTGGATCACCTGGAAACGGTCGATGTAGCCGTCGGGCTCGTTGAAGTTCCCGTCGAAGTCGTAGTCGTATCGATCCCAGACGTCGTAGCTCTTGAGCTGCGCCGTGATGTCCTCGACGCTGCGGCCCTTGGCGCGCTCGGCGTCGTACCAGGCGTTGGCGGAGTCCTTGACGAAGTCGAACAGGGGGGTGTCGCAGTCCAGACCGCTGTCACAGCGCGGCGTGCCGTACCGGGACTCGTTGTAGGGGACCTTCACCCAGTCGGAGACGTGGCCGTCGAAGTCGTAACGGCCCGCGGACTGCAGTCGGTAGAAGTTGCGCAGCGAGTTGGCGCCCTCTGCGTTGTTGAAGTAGATGTCCTGGTAGTAGGCCCGGTTGAAGTCCCGCTGCCAGAGGGTGTGGTTGTCGTAGCTTCGCTGCGGTCTCGGGATCTGGTTGTGCAGCGGGCCGGGCACGCCGCCGTAGCGGATCTGCCCGTTGTGCAACGTCTGGTTGTCGATCTTGTCGCCGAACTCGGCGAGGACGGTGAAGATCTTGTCCTTGCGTTCGAGGGCGCGCTCGACGTACTGGTTGCCGACCTTCACGCTGCCTGAGGCTCGCGCGCTCACCTTGGGTTCGGAGAGCACCTGCTCCATGGCCTTGTCTCGCAGGGCACGCTCCTGCAGGGCGATCGGGTTGAGGACGTCCTCCTGGTGACGTCCCTCGCCCGGCGGGGTGGCGGTGACCTTCGTCGAGGGGGTGGGCGTCGGTTTCGGATCGGCGGAGGCGAGTCCGGGCGCCGAGACGCCCAGGACCGTTCCGGCCAGCCCGATTGCGAGCATGGCGGTGAGCTTACGCACGCGGGGGGTTCCTTCCGTCATGGGCCGGATCCCCGGCCGCACGGGTGGTCGCGCGTAATATGTCACATGCTAGTGATCTACGGAAGGGGTGGATTTGAGCGATCGAAACTCGCAGGCTACGAGTCGGTAACGCCACTTGCTTGTGCTATTTCACATTATTATGTTACGGGTCACTTCGATCGTTCAAGCGATCCACTGGGGTGACATATGGCTGGAACCAAGGGCGGCGGACGCCTGCTCGCGCTCGCCACCACGCTCGTGCTCGGGCTCGCCGCCTGCTCCGGCGGGGGGACTTCGGGTAAGAACAACGCCGAGGGGGCCGCGACCTCGGGCGGAGGGCCGGTCAAGGGCGGAACCCTCTACATCCTGTCCAATCAGGACTTCGTGCATCTCGACCCCACGCGCAACTGGACCATGCGGGACATGGGCTTCGGCACGCGGCTCCTCTATCGCACGCTGACCACCTACAAGGCGGGCAGCGCGGAGATCGTGCCCGACCTGGCCACCGACCTCGGCACGCCCTCCGAGGGAGGCAAGGTCTGGAAGTTCACCCTCAAGGACGGCGTGAAATACGAGGACGGAACGCCCATCAAGGCGCAGGACATCAAATATAACGTTGAACGTTCATATTCTCCGGAGCTGCCCGGCGGTCCGAACTACGCGATCCTCTACCTCGCGGGAGGGGAGAAGTACAAGGGTCCGCTCAAGGGCGAGCACCTGCCCTCGATCGAGACCCCGGACGACAAGACGATCATCTTCAAGCTCAAACGCCCGGTGGCGGAGTTCGGAGAGACGGTGACGCTGCCGACGTTCGCGCCTGTGCCGCAGGCGCAGGACAAGGGCGTCGACTACGACAGCCGCCCCTTCTCCTCGGGGCCGTACAAGATCGAGAAGTATCAGCGCAAGGCCGAGCTGATCCTGGTCCGCAACCAGCACTGGGACCCCGCCACCGACGAGGTGCGCAAGGCCTATCCCGACAAGATCGTCGTCAAGCAGACGGTGGGCGGCGGGACCATCGACACCCGGCTCATCGCCGACCAGGGGCCTGACCGCTCGGCGGTGGGCTACGTCGACGTCGCGCTCGCCAGCCTGCCCAAGGTCCTGACCAACCCGCAGGTCCAGAAGCGGATGGTCAGCTCGGTGGACGGCTGCACGGGCCTGCTGTACCTGAACACCTCGCGCGCCCCCTTCGACAACCCGAAGGTCCGCATGGCCGTGCAGTACGCCGTCGACAAGGAGGCGTTGCAGACGACCTCGGGCGGCCCCCAGGTCGCCGAGATCGCGGGCGCCATCCTGCCGCCCGGCCTCACCGGCGGCGTGAAGCGCGACATCCTCCACATCCCGCCGACCGGGGACGTGGAGAAGGCCAAGTCCCTGCTCGCCGAGGCCGGAGTCACCGGCGGCCTGAAGGTCAAACTGGTGACGTCCAACGGTGGCAAGCAGGGAGCGGAGGCGCTTCAGACCGCGCTCAAGCGGGTCGGCATCGACATGCAGATCGACCTGGTCGAGGCCTCGGCCGTCAGCGGCATCACCAGCGATCCCGCCAAGGCGCCGGACATCCAGATCGGCGGCTGGTGCCCCGACTACCCGTCGGGCTCGACCTTCCTGCCGATCATCTTCGACGGCCGCACGATCACCGCGAACTCCGCCGGCGGCAACTACTCCTTCTTCAAGGACAAGGAGGTCATGGCCAAGATCGATGAGATCAACGCGATGTCCGACGCCGAGGCCGCGAACAAGGCCTGGCTCGGCCTCGAGGACCTGATCATGTCGAAGTCGCCCGCCGTGCCGTACCAGTGGGCCAAGCAGAACAACCTGTTCGGCTCGAACGTCGCGGGCGCCGTAGGCCACCCGATCTGGGAGGGCAACCCCGATCTCGGCGTGATCGGCCTGAAGAACCCGAGCCTTTCCCAGTAACCCAGTAAGAGGACACGCATGAAGACTCCGCTCGACGCAGCGGAGACGGCCGGGCCGGCGCGAGACTCCGCCGCCCCGGCAGGGCGTTCCCCGTGGGGGCTCGTCCTTGACCGTCTTCGCACGAACCGTGCCGCGATGACCGGCCTCGGTATCGTGATCTTCTTCCTCGTCGTCGCCCTGGCGGCCCCGCTGCTCACCGCGCTGAGCGGCTGGGATCCCGCCCAGCCCGACAGCACCGCCATCGACGCCAACCTCGCCGGGATCCCCAGGGGGGCCCTGGGCGGGATCGGCACCGAGCACTGGCTCGGCGTCGAGCCGGTCAGCGGCAGGGACATCTTCAGCCGGATCGTCCAGGGCGCCCGGGTGTCCCTGTTCATCGCCTTCACCAGCGCGGTGGTCGTGATGGCGCTCGGCACGTTCTTCGGCATCGCGGCCGGCTACTTCGGCGGCTGGGTCGACGCGATGATCAGCCGGCTCACCGACCTGCTGATGTCCTTCCCCGGTCTGATCTTCATGATCGCCATCATGGCGGTGACCCCGGACGTCAACCGGATCGTCCTGCTCATTGGCGTGATCGGATTCTTCAGCTGGCCGGGAATCGCGCGCATCGTCAGAGGCGAGACGCTCTCGGTCAAGCGACGGGAGTTCGTGGACGCGGCGAGGACCAGCGGCGCCCGCGACTACCGGATCCTGCTGAAGGAGATCCTGCCCAACGTCTCCGGGCCGATCATCGCCTACGCGACGCTGCTCGTCCCCGGGCTGATCAGCGCCGAGGCGGCGCTGTCTTTCCTCGGTATCGGGATCCGGCCCCCTACGCCCTCGTGGGGGGAGATGCTCTCCAACGCGGTGACGTACTACCAGGTCGACCCGATGTACTTCGTCGTTCCCAGCCTGTGCCTGTTCCTCGTCGTCCTGGGGTTCAGCCTGCTGGGCGACGGGCTCAGGGACGCCATCGACCCCAAGGGCGCCCGCAAATGATCATTTACCTCGCGCGCCGGCTGGCCGCGGTCGCCGGCGTCCTGCTGGTGATCTGCGCGGTGACCTTCGCCATCTTCTACCTGCTGCCCACCGACCCGGCCGTCACCGCCTGCGGCAAGAGCTGCTCCCCGGAGCGGATCGCCGAGATCCGCAACCAGATGGGCCTGGACCAGCCGCTTCTCACCCAGTTCTTCGACTACGTGACCGGCATCTTCGCCGGGCGCACCCTGGGCACCGGCCAGTACGCGATCGAATGCGGCTTCCCCTGCCTCGGCTACTCCTGGCAGAGCGGTCAGCCGGTCTGGGACCTCCTCCTGGAGAGCCTGCCCGTGACCTTCTCCCTGGCCGTCGGGGCCGCCACGCTCTGGCTGATCGGCGGGCTGAGCGTCGGCGTCGTCTCGGCCCTGCGCAAGGACACCCTGCTGGACCGGACGCTGGTCGTGTCGACCGTCGCCGCGGCGGCCCTGCCCATCTACTTCGTCGGGCCGATGCTCCTCTTCGTGGTGGTCCAGGTGCTGCAACTGATGCCGTACCCGGGCTACACCCCATTCGGTGAGGGCCCGCTGACCTGGGCGCAGAATCTGGTGCTCGCCTGGATCGCGCTGGCGGTCCTGTCCGCCGCCATGTACGCCAGGCAGAGTCGCTCCTCCATGATCGAGACGATGGGTGAGCCGTACATCCGCACCGCCCGCTCCAAGGGCCTGCACGAGCGCACCGTCGTGGTCAAGCACGGGCTCCGGGCCGCGCTCACCCCGATCGTGACCATCTTCGGCATGGACCTCGGCGGACTGATGGGCGGCGCGATCATCACCGAGTCCATCTTCGGCCTGCCCGGCATCGGCAAGCTCACCGTGAACAGCATCACCGCCCAGGACCACCCGGTGGTGCTCGGCACGACGCTGCTCGCCGCGTTCTTCATCGTCATCGCCAACCTGGTCGTGGACCTGCTCTACGGCATCGTGGACCCCAGGGTGAGACATGCTGCTTGAAATCAACGGCCTCGGGGTGGCCTTCGGGGGCCTGCGGGCGGTCGAGAACGTCGGCTTCTGCCTGGACAAGGGCCGCACGCTCGGCATCGTCGGCGAGTCTGGTTCCGGCAAATCAGTCACCAGCCTCGCCGTCATGGGCCTGCATCGGGGGGCCGAGGTCTCCGGGGAGATCCTCTTCGACGGGCAGCAGCTCGTGGGGGCCTCGCCGGAGAGTCTCCGCAGGCTGCGGGGCCGCCGGATGGCGATGATCTTCCAGGATCCGTTGTCGTCGCTCCACCCGCACTACACCGTGGGCGAGCAGATCGCCGAGGCCTACCGGCTCCACTTCGGGGCCTCGCGCCGGGCCGCCAGGGCACGGGCGGTGGAGATGCTCGCCGAGGTCGGCATCGCGTCACCGAAGGACCGGGTGGGGGATTACCCCCACCAGTTCTCCGGGGGCATGCGCCAGCGGGTGATGATCGCGATGGCCCTGGCCTGCGAGCCGGACCTGCTCATCGCGGACGAGCCGACGACCGCGCTCGACGTGACCGTCCAGGCCCAGATCCTCGAACTGATAAAGAAGATCCAGGACGATCGCGGGCTCGCGGTCGTCCTGATCACCCACGACCTCGGCGTGGTGGCGCGGGTCGCCGACGAGGTGCTGGTCATGTACGGCGGGCGCGTCGCCGAGCAGGCCTCCGCCGACGAGATCTTCGACAGGTTCCGGCACCCCTACACCCGAGGTCTCCTCGACTCGCTGCCCCGCCTGGACGAAGACGACGACACGCCCATGCGCACGATCCCGGGCTCCCCGCCGTCGTTGCTGGCACCGCCGCCCGGCTGCCCGTTCCACCCCCGATGCCCGCAGCGTATGGAGGTCTGCGAGCGGGACCTGCCGCTCCTCACCCAGACGTCTCCCGGCCACCTCGCCGCCTGTCACCTTGGGAGCCTCTGATGGACGACCTGCTGCGGGTATCCGACCTGCGCATGAGCTTCCCCCTCAAAGTCCCCTTCGCCCGCCGCCGCGACCTCGCGGTACGGGCGGTCGACGGAGTCTCCTTCGAGGTACGGCAGGGCGAGACGCTCGGCCTGGTCGGGGAGTCCGGCTGCGGCAAGTCCACGACAGGCCGCATGATCGTGCGGCTGCTGGAACCCACCGCCGGCTCGATCACCTTCGAGGGCAGGGACATCACCCACGTGAGCCAGGGGGAGATGCGCCCGCTCCGCCGCGACCTTCAGATGATTTTTCAGGATCCGTACTCGTCGCTGAACCCCAGGCAGACTGTCGGCCAGATCATCGCGAACCCGCTGGTCGTCCAGGGCGTCTCAGGGGTGCGCGCGAAGGTGAAGGAACTGCTGGACCTGGTCGGCCTGATCCCGGAGCACATCGACCGCTACCCGCACGAGTTCTCCGGCGGCCAGGCCCAGCGCATCGGCATCGCGCGGGCCCTGGCCACCCGGCCCAAGCTGGTCATCGCCGACGAGCCGGTGTCGGCGCTGGACGTCTCCGTACAGGCGCAGATCGTCAACCTGATGGAGGAGCTTCAACGCGAACTCGGGCTGACCTACGTCTTCATCGCCCACGACCTGTCCGTCGTGCGCCGGGTGAGCGATCGGGTCGCGGTGATGTATCTGGGCCGGATCGTGGAGATCGGGGATAAGCACGAGGTCTACCGGCATCCCGCTCATCCCTATACGAAGGCCCTGCTCTCGGCCGTGCCCGTGCCCGATCCGAAGATCGAGCGCAAGAGGGAGCGCGTTGTGCTGCGCGGAGATCTGCCCTCTCCGGCGAAACCGCCCTCCGGCTGTACCTTTCATCCTCGTTGCCCGAAGGCCGCCCCGCTCTGCGCGCAGGAGAGCCCGGTGCTGCGGATCCACGAGAAGCGGCACGTCGCCTGTCACTTTCCCGATTGAGCCAGGCCGTTCTCTCCCGGTAGAGCCGGGAGAGAACGGCCCAGCTCCGAGCTGAGGCATCGATTCCCTCCCGGGACTTCGTCGGCCGTCGGACGTCAGACCAAGGTGATGGTCTGTCCGGTTCGGCGGGAGCGTTCGGCGGCGAAGACGACCAGGTGACTCTCGACACTCTCCTGGATGCCGGAAAGGATCAGCTCCGGCCGGCCCTCGTGCAGCGCGGTGACGAAGGACTCGACGAGCGCCGAGTCGCCACCGGCGTGGCCCTCGGCGGCGCTGGAGCCGTCGGCGGAGGTATCGATGGTCGTGCTTCTCTCCGACAAAAAGTCATAAATGGTGATATAGCGGCCGTCGCCGGTCAGTTGGCCACGGGTGCCGAAGAACTTGGTGTGCCGGTTCTCCAGCGGAGTGAACGCGGTCATCGTGAACGAGGTGGTGATGCCGCCCTCATACTCGAGGTTGACGACCTGGTGGTCGACCACGTCGTTGTCGCTGGCGTAGACGCACCGGCCGTAGGGGCCCTCGGCCAGCGCCCGCGTCACGGCCTCCTCGGTGAGGACGTTCTCGGTCATCACGCGGGTGAAGTAGTTCTTGGGTCCCGTCCCGGCATGGAGCCCCTCGCGATACATCCGGACGGCGGAGTAGGGGCAGGACGAGTCGACCGGGCAGGTCAGGCAGCGATCGGTCGCCCCGTCTGGCTTGTTCTCCGCCCTGAAGTGACGCAGGCCGCCGAACGACGAGACCCGCTCGACCGGCCGGCCGATGACATAGCCGAGCCAGTCCAGGTCGTGGCAGGACTTGGCCAGCAGCGCGAACGTCGTCTCGTCCTCGCGCCGCCAGTTGCCCCGCACGAACGAGTGCGCGAAGTGATACCAGCCGATCGGCTCCAGATGCTCCACGCTCACGAGGTCGCCGATGTCCGGCAACATCGCCCGGAGTGCCGTGGTGTAGGGCGTATACCGCATCACGTGGCAGACCGCGATCGTGGCACCGGTCCTGGCAGCGGCCTCGCCGACGGCCACGACCTCGCGCTCCACCGGCGCGATCGGCTTCTCGAGCAGGATGTCGTAGCCCTGGGTGGCGAAGACTTCGGTGGGTTCCAGGTGGTCGGAGTCGAGCGTGGCGATGATCACCGCGTCCGCGATCCTGCCGAGGGCCGCCAGGTCCTTCCAGTCCTCGAAGACCTGGTTGTCCGGGACGGCATGCCGTCCCGCGACGTCGCGGCGCGCAGCGGCGCGAGGTTCGGCGACCGCGACCACCCGAGCCTGTGCAGGCCGGCGGGCGGCCAGGTCGGCGTAGGCGGAGCCGCGGGCGCCCGCCCCCACGACGGCCAGCGTGATCGGCCGGTCGAGGGCCTCCCCGACATGGTCCCTCAGGTTGATCATCCTTTGACAGCTCCCCCGGTGAGTCCCTTGACGAATTGCTTCTGCAGCAGCAGATAGAAGATGAGGATCGGCAGCGCGGACAGCACCATCAGCCCGAACATGCCGCCGTAGTCCCGCTGGAACTGGCCCAGCGACCGGTAGACACCCACGGTGACCGTGGTGCCTCCGGCGGGGCCGAGAATGATCAACGGGTTGAGGAAGTCGTTCCAGATCCACACGCCCAGGAAGATCAGCACGCTGGCGGTGGCCGGGCGCAGCAGCGGGAAGACCACCCGCCAGAACGTGCCCATCTTGCCGGCGCCGTCGATGGAGGCCGCCTCCTCCAGCTCGACCGGGATCGAGCGGATGAAGCCGGAGAAGACGAAGACTCCGAACGGCACGTAGTAGCCGACGTTGAACAGCACGAGCCCGCTGATCGTGCCCATCAGGTGGGTGAGGTTGAGGACCTGCGTGACCGGAACCAAGATCACCTGCGGCGGGATCATCAGCCCTGCCAGCAGCACCAACAGCGTGATGCGCCCGAAGCGCGAGTGAGTGCGGCAGACGTAGTGGCCCAGCATCGCCGAGACCAGCGTCAGCAGCACGATCGAGGCCAGCGTCACGGTCACGCTGTTGATCAGGCCGTTCCAGAACAGGCCGTCCGGGCGGGTGAGCGCCTGGGTGAGGTTGTCCAGGGTCGGCGGGATCGGCAGCGCTGCCGGGGAGGCGGTGATGTCGGGGCCATGCTTGAAGACGTTGGCCACGACCAGGTAGAGCGGCAGGAAGAACGCGCTCGCCACGACGATGGCCGCGATGGGGCGAAGCGCCCTCACAGGTTCACCTCCCGGCGGTTGAGCAGGCGCAGGACCAGTCCGGAGACGGTCGCGATGATCACCAGCATGAGGATCGCCATCGCCGACGACTCGCCGGTGCGGTTGGCGGTGAAGCCGACCTGGATGACGTTGAAGGCCACCGTCGCGGTGGTGCCCAGGCCGGGGCCGCCGGCCGTCAGCACCTGGACGTGGTCGTAGGCCTTGAAGCCGGTGATCAGCAGCATCACCGTGTTGGTGGTCAACGCCGGGGCCAGCAACGGCCAGGTGACCTTGCGGAAGCGGGTCCACGGCCCGGCGCCGTCGATGGCGGCGGCCTCGTGCAGCGACTGCGGGACTCCCTGCAGGGCGGCCAGGTAGATCACCGAGCAGAAGCCCAGCATCTGCCAGCTCATGATCAGCCCGATGGAGTAGAGGGCGAGATCCGGGTCCGACAGCCAGCCCACGCGGATTCCGAGCAGCTGGTTGATCAGCCCGTCGTCCTGGAGCATGGACATCCAGACCACGCTGACCACGACCGAGCTCAGCACGACCGGGACGAAGAAGACGCTGCGCAGCGCGTTGTAGAGCCAGCCCCTGCGATCCAGCAGGAGGGCGACGCCGACCCCTGCGACGTTCGGCACGATCACCACGATCAGCGTGAGAATCGTGGTGACCTTCAGCGACTGCAGGAAGGTGCTGTCATGAAGAAGCTGGACATAGTTGGAGATCCCGACGAAGCGGGTCTGGGGGAGGAGCAGGCTGGCGTTGGTCAGGCTGTAGCCGAAGCTGAGTGCGATCGGCGCCATCACGAAGCAGGCGTAGACCAGCACGCCGGGCGCCACGAAGCTCAGGAGGTACGGCAGGCGGTTCCTCGCGTGGCTCACTGCCCGCCCGCCCTGACCCACTCCTCGTCCAGAACCTTGGCCGCGCCCGCGCCGTCCGTCTTGCCGGCGATGATCTCCTGCGCCAGCGCGAACACCTTGTCGGAGACGCCGGGCAGCAGCGCGTCGTCGCCAGTCTCGACGGTGAAGGCGTTGACCACCTGACCGGACTTGAACACCTTCAGCGTGTCGTTGTACAGCGGCCCCATCTGGGGCGGTTGGTAGCCCTTGATCGCGATGATGGCGGCGTCGGACTTGACGGACTCGTCGTTGTTGGCGGCGTTCTGGTTGAACTCCAGGGCGAACGTCTTGGCGGCCTCCAGGTTCTTGGAGTGCGCGTTCACGACCGGGCCGCCGCCGGTGTAGGCGGGCACCACGACCTTCCCGTCGTCGGTCGGCCAGGCGAACACCCCCACGTCGAAGGGCGGCTTGGTGGCGGCGAACCACGACCCCATCGGGTACATGGCGCCCTTGCCGTCCATGAACGCCTTCTCGGTCGAGGGGTAGTCGCGGCTCAGCCCGGCCTTGTCGATGTAGCCCTTCTTGACCAGGTCGGCGAACTTCTGGGTGGCCTTGACGAAGATCGGATCGGCGAACTTCACCTCGCCCTTTCTGCGCTTGACCAGGAAGTCCGGCTGCTGGCCGTAGACGTCGGCGCCCACCAGGGCGATCCAGATGTATCCGGCCGCGAAGGCGTCCTTGCCGCCGCCGCCCGCCACGAACGGGTTGATCCCCTTGGCCTTGAGCTTGGCGCCGTCGTCCAGCAGCTCGGCGTAGGTCTTCGGCGGCGCGCTGATGCCGGCGTCGGCGAACAGCTTCTTGTTGTAGTAGACCAGCGGTATCGGCTGGGAGTTGTACGGCAGCTGGTAGATCTTGCCGCCCAGCGGGTTGGAGTGCGGGAAGTCGTACGTGACCAGCTCTTGCTCGCTCCAGGCGTACAGGTTGCCGCCCTCGGCCAGGCCGTCGGGCGCGATCGCGGCCATCACATCCGGCAACTGCCCGGAGGCCAGCAACTGCTTGGCATAGGCGTTGCGCTCCCCGGCGCTGGGCGCCACGAGCTTCTTCACCACGATGTCCGGATGCTTGTCCGTGATCCGCTTGATCTGCGCGTCCCACAGCGCGGGCGGCAGGTTCGGCGTCTCGAACGTGAGGAAGGTGATCTCCTTCTTCCCACCCGTCGATGTGGGCTGCTGGCTGCCCGCGGGCGCGCATGCGGCGAGCGCCAGCGCGGCGACGGACACGGCAACGACCTTCTTCACCTGGGGTCCTCTCTCGATGTTCCTGAATATTTTTAGTGGGACATCAAATAATTCGCAATGCCCTATCATGGATTCGTGACCTTGACCGGACAGGATCCCGCGCTGCTGCGCCGCCTCAACTCCGCCGCCGTGCTGCGCGCTCTCTACGATGCCGACGAGATGACGCTCACCGAGCTGGTGAAGGCGACCTCGATCTCCCGCGCCACGGTGGAGGACGTCATCGCGGGCGTGACCGACCTCGTCGAGGAGATCCTGCCCAAGCTGGGCGACGCCCGGCCGGTTGGCCGCCCGGCCAAGCGTTACCGCTTTCGAGCCGAAGCCGGCCGTATCGTCGGCCTGGACGTCGGCCCGCACAAGGTGCTCGCGATGACCACCGACCTCAAGGGCCGCATCCTCGACACGCGCAGGTCCGCGGTGAGCCCGTCGGCGCCCCCGGCCGAGCGGGTGGCCACCGCCCGGGCGGTCGTCCGCCGCAGCCTCCGTCACCTCGGCGTGCCCGTGGAGAACGTGCGTGCGCTGGGTGTGGCCAGCACCGGCGTGGTCGATCCCGTCGCGGGCAAGGTGGTCGTCAGCGACCGGCTTCCAGGCTGGGCCGGGCTCGACCTCGCCGGGGCCCTTGAGGGCCTGTCCGCCGGTCCGGTCCTGGTCGGCAACGACACCAACCTGGCCGCGCTGGCCGAGCACTGGCGTGGCGTCGCCCAGAACGTCGACGACGTGCTGTGCATCCTGGTCGGCCGCAGCATCGCCGCCGGGCTGCTCATCGGTGGCCGCCTGCACTATGGCCGCAACGGCGCGGCGGGGGAGATCGGCGTGATGCGCGCCTTCGGCTGGTACACCGCGTTCGACCGCTTCCTGGCCTACGCCGACGACGGCCCCCAGGACGGCGGCGGCTCGGCCGAGCGGGTCTTCGGCGCGGTGCGGCAGGGCGACCCCGAGGCCATCGCCGTGGTCCGCGCGTTCGCCCGTGACCTGGCAAAGGGCGTCGGCGCCGCCGTGCTCACCATGGACCCCGAGCTGGTTGTCCTGGGTGGCGGCATGTCGGGAGCGGGGGAGCTGCTCGCCGAGCCGCTGCGGGAGGAGCTGGCCGAGATCTGCCTGTTCCCCGTCCGTGTCGAGGCCTCGACGCTGGGCTCGGAGTCGGTCGCCCTGGGCGCGGTCCGCCTCGCGCTGGATCACGTCCAGCGCGAGCTGTTCGAGGTCTGAGGCCTCAGCCGATCCGCACCCGGTAGAGCGGGCCGTCGCCGGTCGGCGCGGCCGAGCCCACGCCGGTGATCTTCAACCCCCTGATGACCTCGCCAGGTCATCAGGGGGTCCTTTTTGTAGCGGTTTGTAGCTATATGGCCGGGGGAGTGGGGCCTTGACGGGGTGATCGCTCTCTGTAAGACTGCCGCCCACATGCCTAATTATTAAATGACCTACCAAATTATTATGGAGGTCAGAGCCGCCCTTGTCGGGCGGGAGGGAGAAGGTGTGCGTACAGCAGGACGGTTAGGCGCGGCAGTCACGGTCGGCGCGCTGGCGCTGGCCCTGGGCACGGTGCATCCCGCCTCGGCGAGCACCGCACGGGGAGCAGCCGCGGTCGCTTCCCGCCCAACCCTCGGCATCGCGGCCGGATATCTGATGATCGAGCTCGACTCCGCCGGGACGGTCGTCGGGCTGGTGGACTCCCGGACCGGAGCCGACCACCTGGCGGCCGGCAGGTCCGCCTCGCTGGTCAGCCTGGTGATCGACGGCAGGGAGGTGCGGCCCACCAAGGTCAAGGCCGATCGAGGCCGGCTGACCTTCAGCAATGAGGAGGCGGGCGTCGAGGTCGGCGTCAAGGTCGAGAGCAAGGCCGGTTACACGACGTTCGAGGTCGTCCGGGCCGAGGCGCCGGCGGGTGCGGACGTGCGGACCCTGCTGTGGGGCCCGCTGCCGACCGCCATCACGCAGACCATCGGTGAGACGGTCGGCGTGGTCCGCGACAACGCGTTCGCGATCGGGCTGCGGCCGTTGAACGACCGGACCGAGGGCGCCTGGCCACAGGAATACCAGCAGCTCGGCTGGGAGAGCGAGGTGGCCGACAACCCGTCCAACCTGCAGGTGGCCGCGCTGGAGGAGTGGAGCGCGGCGGGCAGGACCGGGTGGGGCTCGGTGCTGCGCGCCTTCACCTACGACTACACCAAGGAGCGCGAGCGGCAGACGGTGAACGGGTACCCCATCCCCGTCGGCCCGCTGCCCGGCGATACCGGCAAGGTCGTCGGTTCCAAGATCGCGCTTTTCGGCGCCTCGCCGGAGCTGACGCCGACCGTGCTGTCGAACATCTCCAAGGGGGAGGGCCTGCCGTACCCGACGCAGAACGGGCAGTGGCAGAAGACCGCCCAGGCCAGCAGCCAGTCCTTCCTCGTCCTCAGCGATCTGCGCACCGACACCATTCCCGCGGCGGCCGACGCCGCCAAGACGGCAGGGATCGGATACGTCTACTCCCTGCCCAACGCGGTCGGGCCGTGGCAGACGACCGGCCACTACCAGTTCAACTCCAGCCTGGGCGGCAGCGACGCGGGCGCCGCGGCGGCGGTGGAGCTGGCCAAGTCCAACGGCGTCCGGGTCGGGGTGCACACCATCTCCGACTTCATCAGCACCAACGACCGCTACGTCACGCCGCAGCCCGCCGACGCGCGGATCGCGACCGGCGCCCGCGCCGCGCTGACCCGCCCGCTGGCGCCCGGCGACACCACGCTGTACGTGGACTCCCGCGCGCCGTTCGCCGCCGGGGTGTACAACACGCTGCTGCGCATCGGCGACGAGTTCGTCGGCTACGGCTCGGTTCAGCAGGTCGGCGACGAATGGGTCGTGTCGGGGCTGCGTCGCGCCCAGTGGGGGTCGGCCGCCGCCGCACACCCCGCGGGCGACCGCGCCGCGCGCGTCCTCGTCAACTCGTACAACGGGGCCATCGGCGGCCTGGGCATCATCGACGAGATCGCCACCCGCCTGTCCACCACCTGGAACAGCACGGGCATCATGTCCAACTCCTACGACGGGGTGGAGTCCGCCTCGGAGTCCGGCTGGGGCTCCTACGGTCAGGCCCGCCTGGTGAACGGAACCTACGCACGGACCCGGGCCAAGGACGGCTACATCACCGAGACCAGCCGCATGACGTCCAACACCTGGGACGCCCTCACCAGGGCAAGCTGGGGCGAGGTGGGAGTCACCACCATGAACCAGGTGTTCATCAACAACGAGTACTACCGGGCCAACTTCCTGCCCGGCATGCTCGGCTGGATCAGCCTGCGCGGTTCGGAAAGCCTGCTGAGCGTCGAGAGCAAGCTGGCGCGGGGCGCCGGCCTGAACGCGGGCGCAGGATTCCAGACCTCGGTGTCCAGCCTCAACGCGGGCGGCGAGAACGGCAAGCGGGTGCTCGATGCGATCAAGCAGTGGGAGACCGCCCGCAACCTCGGCGCCTTCACCGAGACGCAGAAGGCGCGCTTCCGCGACCAGTCGACCAACTGGCACCTCACAGTCGTCACTCCCGGCAGGGAATGGTCGTTGCAGGAACTCGACGCGGGCGGCAACCCGATCGGCGCACCCCAGAGCGTCGCGACCCCGACCCCGCAGCTGCGGGCCGAACAACTCCCCGCGGCGACCCTGCACCAGCTGTATGAGGCGAGGGTGACCACCAACACCCCGGCCACGATCCGGTACGAGGTGACCTCCGGCGCCCTGCCCAGGGGGCTGACCCTCAACCAGGACACCGGCGGCATCGTCGGCAAGCCGCGCCGGACCGAGCGGGCCACCTTCACCATCACCGCGACCAGCACGAACGGCCTGCCCGCGGCCACGGCCACCTACGAGCTGGCCGTACGCCCCTGACGAGGTCTCCATGTGAAGCAGCGAGGGCGGCATGCGGCCCTTGGCGCGGCCCGGATGACGTGCGCATCTGCCGGGGCGGCGCCGGAGGGATCCCCGGTGCCGCCCTCATGGCGATGACCGGCAACCGGCGGAAACACGCTGCGTCAACGCTTCACGGGACAACCCATGACCACCTAGCGAGGTCGTGATCCCTTGGGACATTCGCTCGGGTCGACGTGATGGTGAACTCCCGACCCGGCTGGGCAACTCCAGCCGGCGGGCATGTCGAGAACGCGCGGTCGGCTCCGTCTGACTCATGACTGCGCCAGGGTGGCGCGACCAGAGACAAGGGAGAAGGACATGAACCGCCAAGACGTATTCGAGGTGTTGGCCAAGCCGATCTCGCAGGAGTTGCTGGCGTCGTCGATCCCGGCGCGGCTGGCCTATGCCGGCGTCGACGGCGAGCCTCGGGTGATCCCGATCGCGTTCCTCTGGACCGGCGAGCATGTGGTCATGGCCACCGTGCCGAAGTCGGCGAAGGTTCGGGCGCTGCGGCAGAATCCCAGGGTGGCGCTCACCATCGACACGCAGGGCCAATGGCCGCCCCGGGTGCTGCTGATCCGCGGCGCGGCGCGGGTCGAGCTGGTCGACGGGGTGCCGGACGCCTACGTCGAGGCGGCGCGGAAGGTGACCCCGGCCGAGCATTTCGAGGGCTGGCAGCAGGGGGTGCGCGCCCTGTACGACCAGATGGTCCTCATCACCATCGAGCCGGACTGGGCGAAACTGCTGGACTTTGAGACCACCCTCCCCAAGGCCGTCGAAGATCTGGTGCTGGCACGCCAGGGCTCGGCCGTAGCCGACGGACTGTTCGCAGCCGATGATCCGGATGTGCGGCAGGAGAGCGCTCAACCGGTGAGATGATCTCGTCCGGCGATGGCCCTCATGGCCGGCTGGGTTCGGGCCCGGTCCAGCCGGCCGCGCCGACGCAGGCCTCGTTGCCCTCGGGGTCGGCCAGCACCCAGTGCGACGGCGCGTAGGCGTCCGAAACCAGGCGGCCGCCGGCAGCGATCGCCGCCGCGATCCGCGCCTCGGCATGGTCGTACGGCACCCAGACGTCGACGTGGACCCGGTTGCGCTGCGCACGCGGCGCGTCCATCTGCTGGAAGTAGAACGGCGCCCCGCGACGGTGCGGGTCGATCAGATCCTCAGGGCTGCCGGCGCGGTCCTGGTAGCCCAGCAGGGCACGCCAGAACGCCACCACCTCGGGACCGACAAGGGCATCGATGGTGACCTGGACGGTCTGCACTGCGGACGGTTCCGCAAGGATGCCCAGCTTGCGGGCCACCGCCGAGATCTGCCGCGCCAGCTCGACGTGCCGCTCGGTCAGCCCGTAGTAGTCGTCCGTGACCGTGATCAGCCGTACAGTCACGCCCTCATTCCGCAGGTCGATGTCGGGGTGACCACCCCCGAGACCGGTCAGCTCGCTGATCTCCTGCACGAACCGGGCGCCGACGGTGAACGAGCCGGTGCGGAAGTACGCGCACGCTCCCTCGCCCAGCACACGCCAATCCTCAAGACCGACGGTCTCATGGAACTCCTGTGGCCTGATCCGCTCGATCTTGTCCTCAACATGGGTCATGCGCTCACCGTAGGGCCTTGGGCGCACGTGCCGCACACCGCTCGCCGCCACACCGTGACCGGTCTTTCGCGCTTCGCAGGGACCGGACCGGTGCGCCGCGTTTCCCGCCGGCGGTCCGAGCTACGGCTGAGGGCTCCTCTGATCGTGGAGATCACCGGGATCCGGCTCGTTCGGCCTGGCCCTGGGCGAGTGTGGTCGCGGTGTTGATGATCGAGACGTGGCTGTAGGCCTGGGGAAAGTTGCCCATCTGGCGGCGGTCGGTGATGTCGTACTCCTCGGCGAGCAGTCCGACGTCGTTGCGCAGGCCGAGGAGCCTGTCGAACTGTTGGCGCGCCTCCTGGCGCCGGCCGAGCAGGGTGAGGGCGTCGGCCAGCCAGAAGGAGCAGGCCAGGAATGTGCCCTCGCTGTCGGGCAGGCCCTCCACGCCGTTGCTGTCGGGACGGTAGCGCAGCAGCAGGCCGTCTTCGGCCAGCTCCCGCACGATGGCGTCCACGGTGCCGGCGACGCGCGGGTCGTGGGGCGGCAGGAAGCCGAGGCGCGGGATGAGCAGGAGGGCGGCGTCCAGGCCCATGGAGCCGTAGTACTGGGTGAAGGTGTTGCGGGCGGGGTCGTAGCCGTGGGCGCACACGTCGCGGTGGATGCGCTCGCGCAGCGCCTGCCAGCGCTCGACGTCGCCGTTCAGGTCGAACGTGCGGACGCCTTGGATCATGCGATCGGCGGCGACCCAGGCGAGGATCTTGGAGTGGACGAAGTGGCGGTGGGGGCCGCGCGTCTCCCACACCCCGCTGTCGGGTTGATGCCAGGCGCCCTCGAGGTGGTCCATCATGATCTGCTGCAGGTCCCAGGCTTCCTCGCTGATGGCCAGGCCCACCTGCCTGGCCAGGTGGAGGCAGTTGAGCGTCTCACCGTAGACGTCGAGCTGGAACTGGCCGGAGGCGGCGTTGCCGACACGCACCGGCAGCGAGTTCTCGTAGCCGGGCAGCCAGTCGACGGTCCACTCGGGGAGGCGGCGGGCGCCTTCGACGGAGTACATGATCTGCAGGTCGCGGGGGTGCCCGGCGACGGCGCGCAGCAGCCAGTCGCGCCACGCCCTGGCTTCGGCGTCGAACCCGGCCGACATCAGGGCCCGCAGGGTGAACGAGGCGTCGCGCAGCCAGCAGTAGCGGTAGTCCCAGTTACGCGTCCCGCCGGACCGCTCCGGCAGGGAGGTGGTCGGGGCGGCGACGATGCCGCCGGTGGGGGCGTAGGTGAGGGCCTTGAGGGTGAGCAGGCTGCGACGGACGGCCTCGTCATAGCCGCCCCGGTACGCACAGCCGCGCATCCAGTCCCGCCACATGCGTTCGGTGTCCGTCAGGGCGGCCATCGCGTCGACCGGGTCGGGGCGCGGCAGCCACGAATGCTGCCAGGTCAGGACGAACGGCACCCGGTCGCCCGCGCTGACGGCGAAGGCGGCGGTGGTGCAGTGGGTCTCCGCGTCGGTGCGCAGCTCGACAGGGGTGCGCAGCCAGGCGGCGTCAGGTCCGGCGATCGCGCCGAGTTGGCCGTCCTCGTGTCGAAGCCACGGTATGACGTGCCCGTAGTCGAAGCGCAGCATCAGCTCGCTGCGCATCTCGACCCGTCCGCGCACGCCCTCGACGATCCGCACCACGTCGGGCGCCTGCCCGCGCTGGGGCATGAAGTCGAGGACGCGCACGCTCCCGCCATCGCAGTCCCAGGTCGTCTCCAGGATCAGCGTGTCCTCGCGGTAGCGGCGGGCCGAGCACGACCGGCGGCCGGCCGGGGCCAGCAGCCAGCGACCGTTCTGCGGCCCGCCCAGCAGCGCGGCGAAACAGGCCGGCGAGTCGAAGCGGGGCACGCACAACCAGTCGATCGAACCGTCGCGCGCCACCAGGCCCGCCGTGTGCATGTCGCCGATCAGGGCGTAATCCTCGATCCGCATGCGATCACTCCCGTCGGTCCGGCCAGGCGGTCACGTTCGGCGGTGGCGGTGCGCGGGATCAGGCCGTGGCCGGGTGAGCCGGTACTACGACGGTCCGGAACCGGTGCCGAGACGGGCCACGGGTGGCTTGCCCGCTCGCCTTCGCTTCATCCGCTGTCGTACCCCGCACACCTTCAGCAAACGGAGACGGTTTCCCCCAGGGCGCGGGTACGCGGTCGCTGTCCGCGGGCATCACGCGTCCTGGGTTCCGTCAGCCAACGTGCTGGGAGCCGTCTGAGTCTCCCCGAGCCCGCTCCGACTTCTCCAGCTTCGGGTAGGCCGTGCGCAGCTGCTTCGCGGTGCTGCCTATCCTGATGCCCTCGGGGGCCGTCCTCCTCCTTGCGGACGATCGCCCCGGCGACCAGCACCGCCCCTCCCGCCGGCGCCGCCCCAACGTTCAGAGACGAGCCACTAGCTGTTCCTCGTCAGACGCGGGGCCATTTTCCACACGAGCGCGGTAACAAGCAGCATGAGGAGCATCGGTAGTAGCAGTATCGGCCCGGTCGTGACCGAGAGGGCGCCGAGTTGCCCGGCGAGGATGGTCGGGATGAGCAGGAGCGTGTTGTTGACCGCATGCACGAGGACGGCGACTTCCAGTCCTCCCGTGGCCTGGACCATCACGGCGAAACAGGCCCCGGCGAGGGTGTAGTAGGCCAGCGTCCAGCCATCGGCGGAGCCGTGGATCGCGGCGAACTGCAACGCGGTGATCGCGGCAGCCACGATCATGGCGATCGCCGGACGGCGGAAGCGGGCACCGATGGCGCGGAAGATCAGACCGCGGAAGAGGTACTCCTCGCCCGCTGACTGCAAGGGCACGGTGATCAACGCAACGACCGAGAGCGAGATCGTGGTCATGGTCAGTTCGATCGCGCCGACCGGCATGAGAAACTGCAACACCACCAGATGGGCGACACACATCGGGACGATGAACACCGCGGCTCGTCCGAGAACTCGCCATCGGAAGCCCCCCTCGGTCGAGGACAGCCGGCGCGGGCGTTCGCCATAGATCGCCCATTGCAGCATCCCCGAGACCGGGATCAGGGCGGCAAGCAGAAGGTTCCCCGCGATCCAGAACCCGATCGTGAACGAGGGGTGCTCAGGGTCGAACGGTGTCACGCCCAGGAGACGATCCGCCGCGATCCCGACCGGGATCGCCGCGACGAACAGCACAGTGAGCAGCACCCCGAGCCCGGCGAGTACGGCCAGAATCGTGCGCCACAGCTGCGGGCGGTCACGCAGACCATGCACATACGACGACGACGCATCCGGACTCGCCCCGTGCTGCAGGGCGCCGTGGTCGGTCGCTGTCGTGTTGCTCATATCTCCTCCAGGGTCCTCGGCCTCTTCGCATCGGTTGCGCACGATGCCTTGCCCCATCCGAAACTACGACGTAGCGTCGGAGTCAAGTCCATGGACATCAGACAAGCGAAAGACGATGCACTCACACCAGCTCGCGAAACTCGCCGGCGTGACCGTGCGGACCCTGCGGCATTACCACCAGATCGGCATCCTCTCCGAGCCACCCAGATCACCCAACGGATACCGCAGGTACACCGTCGACGACCTGGTCCGTCTGCTCCGCATTCGGCACCTTGTCGGGCTCGGAGTCAGCCTCACCGAGGTTCCCAGCATCCTCGATGACGACTTGCACGAATCGACCACGATGGTCCTGGATCGGATCGAGGCCGACATCGATGCGAAGATGGCGCAGCTGAGCGCGCAGCGCGATCTCGTTCGCTCGCTCCGCACCGAAGGAGGCGCACCTGACGCTCCCGCGGGCCTGGGTGGCGACCTGTCGAAGCTGCACAGCGAACTCGGCCTTCCGGCCGAGGCGGCGAGATTCGACCTCGATGTCGCCACTTTGATCGCACAGCTGTCAGGACCCGATGTTCACGCGGCACGCGAGGCAATCGCCAACCTCAGTGAGCACGCTACTCCCGCGTTCTTCGACGCCGTCAAACAACTCGCCCAGATGCCACCCGACGCGCCAGGCGAGCAACGACAGAGAACCGCCGACGCTCTGCGCGCAAACCTGCCGACAGCCTCGCCGAACACGTGTGAATCAGCGGATACGGCGACCACCAAGATGCTCCAGGAACTCCAGCAACTGCATCTCAACAGCGCACAACTCGACACGCTCGCCCGTCTCCGGGCGCCAAGAAGCTGACGCCAGGCCTGCCGGGCGCCCTGCGCAAGCCTGACTGCAGGAAGCTGTACGCGACGGGGGTGAACGCCGCCCGGACCAGGCCGCACAGTGCGAGTCTCCGGCCGCCCGGGCGGGCGGCCGGAATCGCCATGGCCTACAAGGCGGCTGGTACCCGCTCGAAGGTTGCGTCGACATCGCCGGTGCTGAAGACGGTCATCGGGTCTCAGTGCTCGTCGACGACCTGGCCGTTCAGGGCGGTGCTGTCCGTGGTGAGGGCCATGGTCAGCGGCGCCTCCGGGAAGGTGGGCAGAGCGGCGAACGCGGCACCCATCTGCTCGGCGGTCTCCCAGTGCCAGGTGTCGGTGTAGGTGCCGTCCTCGAGCTGGATCAGCACGACGTGGGTGAGCCCGGGGTGCCCCTTCCGGACGGTCGCGACCAGCGAGTTCCGGCGGGCCAGGAACTCCTCCAGGTCGGCGTCGGCGACGGAGTAGCGGTGCGAGCGGACGACGGACATGTCGGTGTCTCCTTCTGTGCGTGAGGGTCGGCGCTTACCAGCTACCGGCGATCTGCCGGATCGGGGCGTTCAGGCGGTTGAAGAGGTTGGTGACGGCGGTCATCAGCAGGATCGAGGCCAGCTGCTGCTCGTCGAAGTGGTCGGCGGCGTTGTTCCAGACCTCGTCGGGGACGGCGTCGGCGCGGTCGGCCAGCCGGGTCGAGGCCTCGGCCAGCTCCAGCGCGGCCCGCTCGGCGTCGGTGTAGTACGGAGCCTCGCGCCAGGCGGTGACCAGGCCGATGCGCTCGTCGCTCTCGCCGAGCTTGCGCAGGTTCTTCAGGCCGGCGTCGACGCAGAAGCTGCAGCCGTTGATCTGGCTGACCCGCAGGTGGATCATCTCCATGAGCTCCTGGGGGAGGCCCTGCGACTGCGCGGCCTTCATCAGCTCCATGATCGGCTTCATCGCGGTGGGGATGATCGTGGCGGGGTTCTTCATCCGGGCTTCCATCGTGTTCTCCTCTGTCGTGGTTGGTGTGAGGTCAGAGTGGTTGCCCGGATTGATACATTCGCTATGCGCGCACGATGCGATGGCGATTTGGGGGGACCATGCTGCGCTTCACCCTTCTCGGCCCCGTCCAGATGGTCGTCCACGGTGAGCCGCTGACGGGCATCGCCCCACGTCACCGGGCTGTGCTGGCCTACCTCCTGCTCAATGCCGGCCGAGTGATCAGCATCGAGCGGATGATCGACGCGATGTGGGGCTACGACCAGCCCGACACCGCCCGATCGCAGATCCACGCCTCGATCACCGCGATCCGCAAGGTGCTGCGTGGTGCGGGAGCCGTACAGCTCCTGGAGACGCGTGCCGGTGGCTACGTCGCGCAGCCGGAGCCCGGACAGCTCGACGCGCAGGAGTTCACCGAGCTGGTGGCCTCCGGTGAGCTGCGCAAAGCCCTGGATCTGTGGAGCGGCGAGGCGCTGGAGGACGTGCACGCGCATTACGTCACCGGCGTCCGGGAGCTCTGGAACGACCGGCGGCTGTCGGCGTACGAGCGCCTGGTCGAGGGCGAGCTCGCCGCCGGGCGGCACGGCGATCTGCTCGACGGGCTCCTCGCCCAGGTGACCGCCAACCCGCTCCGCGAGAGGCTCAACGGCCACCTCGTCCTGGCCCTGCACCGGGCGGGGCGGCAGGCCGACGCCCTGGCCGCGGCGCGTTCTTACCGTGCGACTCTCGCCGACGAGCAGGGGCTGGATCCCGGGCACGCCTTCACCGAGCTGGAGCGGGCGGTCCTGGCGGATGATCCGGCGTTGCGCCTGGCTGACGCGGCGCCGGTCGTTTCCGGCCCGCCGCGTCGCTCCACCTTCCTGCCCTACGACATTCCTGATTTCTCCGGACGGACCGCCGAGCTGGATCGGCTCGTGGGCGAGCGGTCGGCGGTCGTCACGATCGACGGCATGGCCGGGATCGGCAAGACCACGCTCGCCGTCCACGTGGCCCACCGGCTGGCCTCCCGCTATCCGGACGGCCAGCTCTTCATCGACCTGCGGGCCCACACCGCGGGCCAGGAGCCGGTCGACGCCGCTGCCGCGCTGGAGGCTCTCCTCCGCCAGCTCGGGGTGCCCGCCGACCGCATCCCGGTCACACTGGTCGAGCGGAGCGCCCTCTGGCGCGCCGAGCTGGCCGAACGCCGCGTTCTCGCCGTACTGGACAACGCCTTCGACGCCGAGCACGTGCGCCCCCTGCTGCCGGGGCACTCCGACACCGTCGTCCTGATCACCAGCAGGCGGCGGCTCGTCGACCTGGACGGCGCGCACGCGCTGTCGGTCGACGTGCTGGAGGAAAAGGACGCCGCCGAGCTGTTCGAGCGGATCGTGGGCGAACGCGCTCAGCACGAGCCGGACGCCGTACGCGAGGTGCTGCGGCTGTGCGGGCACCTCCCACTCGCCATCCGGATCTCGGCCGCCCGTCTCCAGCACCGCCCGCGCTGGACCGTGTCCTACCTGGCAGGCCGGCTGCGGGACCACCGCCGCCTCCTGGACGGCGTGTCGGCCGCCTTCACTCTCTCCTACGAGCAGCTCCACGAGGCCGAGCAGCGCATGTTCCGCCTGCTCGGGCTGGTGCCGGGCCGCGACATCGACCCGTACGGCGCGGCCGCGCTGGCCGGCATCCCGGAGGACGAGGCGGAGGAGCTCCTCGAAGGCCTCCTCGACGCCCATATGCTCCTGCAGTTCGAACCGGGCCGATACACCTTCCACGACCTGCTCCGCGAGCACGCTCGCTCGATCGCCAAGGACGACGGCGCGGTCCTGCGGCTGCTCACCTACTACCTGCACCGCTCCCGCGCGGCGGTGGACCTGCTCTTCCCGGACAGCCTCAGCCACCGTGAGGGCATCCCCCAGCCGGCTGCCCCGATCGCGCCCATCCGCGACGCCGCGGAGGCGAGCGCCTGGCTCGACGCCGAACGCTCCAACATCATCGCGACCGCCGTCCACGGGCCGGAGATCTGCCTGGGCATGCTGGCTCTGGCGATGCGCCCCTACCTCGACCGGCAGGCGTACCACGACGACGCGCTCACTCTCCACACCCTGGCGCTCCAGCGCAGCCGCAAGCTCGGCGACCGCGAGGTCCAGGCGCGAGCGCTCACCGACCTGGCGTGGACCTACTGGCGGCTCGGCGAGTACGAGCGCGCAGAGGAGCACGCCCACCAGGCCCTCGACGCGTGCGAGGAGGCCTACGAGCGGGCTCGGGCACTGCTCACGCTGGGCAACGTGACCCTGCGCCGGCGGCAGGACACGCAGGCGGAGCAGTACCTCCAGCAGGCACTCGACCTCACCCGGATCTGCGCCGACACCCGGGGCGAGGCCCATGTGCTCGGCATCCTCGCTCTCGTCCTCGACCGGGCCGACCGTCCGGAGGAGGCCCGGCGCCATCTCGACCTGGCGCTGGCGCTCCACCGCAAGGTCGGTAACCCGGCCGGAGAGGCGATGACTCTCAACCACCTCGGCATCGTCCTCCGGCATCAAGGCGAGCTCGCCCAGGCACGCACCCGCCACGAGCAGGCCGCGGCTCTCTACCGCAAGCTCGGCACCACCACCGACGAGGCGGCCGCGCTCAACGGGCTGGCCGAGGCGGCGGGCGACCCGGCTCGGGCGGTCGAGGAGCACACGGCCGCGCTCGCGCTCGCCGACCTGACGCGCAACCGGCCGGAGCAGGCGCGTGCTCACGATGGGCTGGCGCGCGCCCACCTCGCACTCGGGCACTCAGAGCAGGCTTGTGAGCATGGGCGGCTGGCTCTCGGCCTGTACGGGGAGCTCGGTGTTCCGGAGGCCGAGGAGGTCCGCACCTTCCTGGAACAGGCCGGAGCGTCCGCAAGGCAGGAGACCATCCTCACCCCGTGAGGCCATGAGTGTTCTGCCGCGGGACGGCCCTTCGCCGGGGGAGACCTCACACCGAAGCCACCATGCGCCGGCGCCGTGTTCCGTGGCCAACGGATTCACGGACCGGCCGGTTCACCGGCACATCGGGTGATCGCCAGAATCGCCATGTCGTCATCGCGTGGACCGTCGGTCCAGCGCTCGACATCACGCATCAGGACCTCAACCACCTCGTCCGGCTGCCGGAACGGACCCCGGCCGCCGAGTCGACTCACCGGTTCGTAGAAAGTCCCGTTACGGCCTCGGGCCTCCGTCACCCCATCGGTGACCAGCAGGAGCGTGGCCCCGGTCGGGAACGGCCAGTGTTCTGGCCCTGCCCGCGGCACCCCCAGGCTGCTCATGCCCAGTGGAAGGCTCGGCTCGCCCGGATCCAGCGAGGACACCGTGTCACCCTCGAGGAGATACGGAGAGGGGTGGCCGCAGTTCAGCAACCGCACACGGTCCGCGCCCGGTGGGATCTCGCCGAGCACGGCCGTGACAAATCCCTCCACTCGGATGCTCTCCTCGCGCGAGGAGGCCTCTTTGACCAGTGCGCGCTCCATACGCTCGGCCAGCACCACAAGGTCGGCTACCTGGTCTGCCGCCTCCCGGAATGCGCCCAGCAGTACGGACACCGTGCCGACCGCGCCCAGGCCTTTGCCCCGCACGTCTGCGATCAGCAGCCTGGTGCCGTACGGCGTGTCCTGCACGGCGTAGGCGTCTCCGCCGATCAATGCCTCGATCTGCGCGGCCTTGTAGACCGCGGCGATGGCCAGCGGGCCGACACGTGCCGGCGGTGCGGGCAGCACAGCACGCTGCACGGCCTCGGCGACGGAACGCACTATTTCCAGCCGGCGGCTATGGCTGGTGACCACGCGGTTCACCCCGAGGCCGACGAGCGCGGTGAACACCGCGCTGATCAATGAGAACGTGCCGACGACATGACCGAAGTAACCGTCCTTGACCAACAGCACCAGCTGGACCAGCACGATGGCCGCTCCGACCGCGATCGTGTGCCGTAGCGAGAGCAGTGCTCCTGCCACCACGACCGCGGCGCCCAGCAGGTAGTCGCCCCAGTAGTAGCGCGGAGACAGAATGTTCAGGACGGTCCCGATGACGATCATGGCGGCCGGTATGAAGGAGAAGTACCACGGCCACTTGGTGGAGAGTGGGGTCATCCGCGCCTCGATCCCACATCCGATCGACCTGTGTGCGAACAGCGTGGGAAAGGCCACGTGAATTCCCCTGGGGTTCGTCGCACGTCATTCCCCCAGGTCCTGGCTTTGCTCCTGTTCTAGTCAATGGTGAATTGCCTGTCGAGGCGACACTCCCAGGGCGTCTGTCCGGGTGGTGGCTGGGCAGTCGAGTTGCCCGGCGTGGTCGTCGCTCCCGGCGCGCGATCAGCGGATGTCATCGGCATTTCGCCACCTCTACGGCCTGCCGCCATCAAGTCCGTTACCGCAGTTAATGGTCGACCGATTTGATCCGACTCGCCAATGCCCCTCACTGGTCCGTTCCTCAGGAGAAGACGTGCGACGTCGCCCCCTCGTCCTTTTGGCCACCGCGGCGCTCATGCTGGTCGGTTCCCCCGCCTTCGCCGCCGGCAAGGCGGCCCCGCCGGCCGGTGACCCCGCTCGCGCGACCCTGCTCGGCCGCGCCACGCTGCCCGCCTACACGCCGGCCCCCGGCCCGCCCACAGGCGCCTTCAGCGACCCGAACAACGGCATGACGCCTCCCTACCCGAGCCAGCTGGTGTTCGGCATCTCGTCCATGCTGCCCGACGGCAAGGGTGCGTTCTGGGCCATGCCCGACAACGGTTTCGGGACCAAGGGCAACTCGGTGGACTTCCTGCTGCGGCTTTACCAGTTCACGCCACACTGGGAGACGGCCCGCGGCGGAGCCGGGACCATCGACGTGGGCCGGTTCCTCTCGCTCCGCGACCCGGACCACAAGATCCCCTTCAAGATCGTCAACGAGGACACCGCGGACCGGCTGCTCACCGGCGGCGACTTCGACGTGGAGTCGGTGACCCGGACCCCCGACGGGTCGATGTGGGTCGGCGACGAGTTCGGGCCGTTCCTCCTGCACTTCGACAGCACAGGCAAGCTGCTGCAGGCCCCGATCGCCCACCCCTCGCTCAAGGCCCCGCAGAACCCGACGCTGCCGAGCGGCGAGCCCTGGACGGTGCCGAGCAGCCGCGGCTTCGAAGCCCTCGCCTCCTCTCCCGACGGACGCTTCCTCTACCCCGCGGTGGAAGGCCCGCTGGCCAACGAGGCCAACCCGTTCCGGCGCCACATCTACGAGTTCGACACCCAGAAGAACCAGTACACCGGTCGTTCCTGGCAGTACCGCACGGACGGCGGAGACTACCGCATCGCCGACATGCAGTCCCTCGACGCCAACCGGGCCATCCTGATCGAGCGTGAGGACGACGAGGGGCCCAAGGCCACCTTCAAGCGCGTCTACCTGATCGACCGGCGCAAGACCGACGCCGACGGCTACCTCGTCAAGACCGAGGTCGCCGACCTGCTGAATCTGCGCAACCCGGCCCACATCGGCTCGGACGACCCCGCCGGGGGTTACGGCCTCGGCGACCCCTTCAAGTTCCCCCTGCAGTCCGTGGAGGCGCTGCTCCCCCTGCCGGGCAACAGGATCGCCGTCATGCAGGACAACAACTTCCCGGACAGCGCCGGCCGCGTCCCGGGCAAGACGGACGCCACCGAGATGATCGTGATCGGATTCCCGAAGCGGTAGCGCTGAAAGGCGTCGGACGGATCTGTTCCGATGTGATCGTCTACCGTGGGCGGCATGGACGTCCTGAGCGATCTGCTGCACCGGGCCCGCGCCAAGAACGCGCTGGTCAGGAAGTTGGTCCAGCGGCCGCCATGGTCGCTGACCTTTGCCGACACTCCTGCGCTCACGGTCGTGGCCACGCTCGGCGGCCACGCGTCGATCCGGCTCGACGACGACGCGCCCGTGCGCCTCGCCGCCGGTGACACCGCCCTCATCAGCGCCACCGGGCGGTACACGGTCGCCGACGACCCGTCCACCCCACCCCAGGTCGTGATTCAGGGACAGCAGAAATACGTCGTCGGCGGGGGGGAGGAGGCGCCAGGGCTCCACCGGAGTCTGGCCCCCCGCACCTACGGCGACGGTCTGCCCGGGGCCACGATCATGATCCGGGGCGCCTACGAACTCCGCGGCGACGTGGGCGACCGCCTGCTGGACATGCTCCCGCCGCTGGCGGTCGTGCCCGCCGGGCCGCGGACCCGGGCGGCGCTGGATCTGCTCGCCACAGAGGTCGCCTGTGACGTCGCACGCCGGCCGGGTGAAGTCCAGAAGGTAGCCCTCGACGCTCTCTGCGCGGAGGTTGGGGGGCGCCAGCCAGAACACGCTGTCGGCATCGGCGAACGCCTTGGCGACGACGTCCGGGTCGCCGTGCGACCCCTGGACGACCTCGACGCGCTCGCGCACCTGCGGGGCGAGACAGGACGGATCGCGCGCGATCACGCGGATGGGCTGCCCATGGTCGAGAATCCTGTCGACGACCTGTCGGCCGATCTGGCCGGTGGGAGCGGTGATGACGATCACGGAACCGCGGCGGCCGGTCTGGCCGGTGCCGCCGAGAATCAAGGTGTTGTCCACACCACCCAGGCAACTACACGGGCCCGGAGATGATCCATGGGAGAACGTCGATGAAGCATTTGTGATCGTCTCCTCGCGCCTGCATGACGCGCACCTGTGCGGCTTCAGTCGGCGCGGACCTGCTCACCCTGCGCCGCCGTCCTGTCGAGGCGCCACAGGGCCAGCAGCCCGCCGATCCCCGGCAGCCAGGCCAGGGCGGCGGCGACGACGGTGCGCTGCGGGTCGCGGGCGGCGGCGACGGTGAACAGGTACGCGCAACCATGGATGGGCTCGGCCAGTGAGGAGATGGCGGGCAGGTGTGCGGTGGCGAGGTTGCCCAGCAGGACGATGAGCGAGACGAGTTCGACCGCGGCCGCGATGGGCAAGGGCCTTCTGGTCCGGCTCACGCTCATACTCCCGTGGTGGAGCCGGGCCGGACGATCATGAGCACCGTCACGACGGCCCACAGCAGGTTGAAGACTCCGGTCAGCATCCCCAGGCGCGCCGTGGAACCCCGTACCGTCGAGGCCCCGCCGAGTTCGGCGAGCAAGCGTTCCTGCCCAGGGAGGACGAGCAACGCCAGGACGCCCGCCGCCGCGGCGGTGAGCACGATCGAGACGATCAGCCATGCGTCGCCGAGGACGTGGAGACCGCTGGCGGTGGCGAAGCCGAAGATCGGCACGGCCAGGCCGATGACGGAGTAGACGCGGCAGATCCGGTGCAGCAGCCGGACGGAGGCGAGCGAGGGGGCGTCCGCACCCGCCGCCTGGGCGCGGCGCACCGCGGCGGGGAACATGCTGGCCGCCACGGTCACCGGGCCAACGGCGATGATGGCGGCCAGGACGTGGACGGAGAGGAGGAACTTCGTCACCGGCCGGCCCTCCGCTCCGCGGCCGTGCGCTCGGCGCCGGCCATGGCACAGGGGGTGTCGATGATCGGGTTGTGCTGGATGCCTTCGGTGGCTGACATGGTGAACGGCGTGCTTTCTTCGGGTTGGACACGTGCGGTGTGGGCGGTCAGAAGGCGGGGGAGGGGCCTCGGCTGGACCACACGACGCCACGGCGCTCGTGGGCGAAGAGAGTCTCGACCGCGTGCGCGATTTGCGGGCCGATCTCGCGTTCCAGGAGGTAGAGGGCCAGGTCGAGGCCGGACGTGACACCGCCGCCAGTGATGAGGTCGCCGTCGTCGACCATCCGGGCTGCCACGGGCAGCGCGCCGCCGGCGCTGAGGACGTCCAGCCCGTGGTGGTGGGTGGTGGCGTGGCGGCCCTTGATCAGCCCGGCCATGGCCAGGAGCATGGAACCGCCGCAGACGGTGGCGACCAGCGTGTCCTCCCGTTCGAGGGCCTCCCTGGCCAGCGCGGGCAGGTCCGTCTCCAACGCGCGGCCGAGGATCACAGGGATGGAGCGCCGCCGTTCCTCCTCACTGACCTCTTTCCCGGTAGGGAGTTCGCCGGCCGCGCCGGGCAGGATGACCACGTCGGCGCCGGCAGGGTCGAGCGCGCCGGCGGCCCGCAACGCCAGAGGCGGCGTGCCGCTGGGAACCTCCCGGGCGCCTTCGGCCGTCACCAGTTCGACGGTCACGGCTCCGCCGGTGGCCATTCCCGCGGCGTGCAGCACCTCGTAGGGCGCGATGGCATCCAAAGGGTCGAAACCGTCGTACAGGACGACCTGCGCATGCATCAGCCGTTGCTCCTTCGTCGCTTGCTCGAATCTCGCAGCGCAAGGCTAGACAGCCCGCCCGGGGACGTCCCATGGGCTGAATCGACAATTTCCAACGGGTTCTCGCCATCAGGCTCCATCTGCGCAGATGACCGCGTCACACGCTTCACCTGCCTCTTTGTGGCTGGCCGGTTCTCGCCTATCGTGTCCTGATGCACACGGTGGCGGTCCTGGCTCTGGACCATGTGGTGGCGGCCGACATGGCGACGCCGATCGAGGCCTTCGGGCGTACCCGGCTGGCGGACGGGCGCCGGCCGTACCGCGTCCTGGTCTGTGCCGCAACGCCACAGGTGGCCAGCGACGCCTTCACACTCATCGCCCCGCACGGCCTGGAGGCGCTCCGGGAGGCGGACACGATCGTCGTGCCGGGATGCTCCGAGAAAGCCGCCCCACCCGCCCGGGAGGTGCTCGACGCACTGCGCGCGGCCGCGGCCGCAGGCACCCGGATCGCCTCCATCTGCGCGGGAGCGTTCACCCTTGCCGCAGCTGGGCTGCTGGACGGGCTGAGCGCGACCACGCACTGGATGGCCGCTCGCCGGCTGGCCCAGACGTTCCCACAGGTGGATGTACAACCGGACGTCCTGTACGTAGACAACGGCCAGATCCTGACCTCGGCCGGGGCCGCCGCCGGCCTGGACCTGTGCCTGCACATCATCCGGCGGGATTTCGGCTCGGCGGTCGCCGCGGACTCCGCCCGGTTGTCGGTGATGCCCCTGGAACGGGAGGGCGGTCAGGCGCAGTTCATCCTCCACGCCCAGCCGCCGGTCCCTCAGGGTTCGCTGCTGGAGCCGGTGCTGTCGTGGATCGAGGACAACCTCGCCCAGGAGCTGACGTTGGCGGAGATGGCCATGCGCAGCGGGATGAGCGCGAGGACCTTCAGCCGCCGCTTCCGCGAGCAGATCGGCGCCACCCCGCTGCAGTGGCTGCTGCGAGCACGCGTACGGCGTGCACAGTTCCTGCTGGAGACCACCGACCACGGCGTCGAACGCATCGCCGCGCAGGCCGGTTTCGGCTCGGCCACCGCGTTCCGGGAGCGGTTCAAACGCGTCGTCGGCGTCACGCCGCAGTCCTACCGCTCCTCCTTCCGGACGAACGCATCCTGAGCTTCCTGAACTCAATCGACACGCTGGTGGCGTCTCAGCTGGGCCACGAGTTCCTTCTCGGAGTCGTGTGGTTCAGGAGTAGGCGTCGCAGACAGTGAACGAAAGGCTCTTGGTGGTCTTGACTCCGGTCAGGAGGCGGAAGACGACGGTATGCCTGCCCGGGTCGAACGCGCCGAGCGGGTTACGCATGTTCTTGTCCGTCCCCCGGTACAGGTAGCCGGTCTTCCAGCCCTCGTCCTGGCCGTCCACGATCCATCTGTAGCCGTACTCCGCGTTCCTGCCCGTCGGGCCTTTGATCACCGCGACGGGGAAGAGGCTGGGTGAATAGCAGCCCTTCTCCGTCTTCATCCCGTCCAGGGTCAGCGACTGCAGGCGGGTGTTCCCGCTCGCGGCCGCGGTCGTCGCGGTTTTCGTCGGCGCGGTCCTGGTGGGGCTGGTCTTTTCGGACGGGGACGTCGTGGGATCGGCCGTGCTCGGCTTGGGGGTGGCCGATTTCGTGGACGGGCGCTTGCTCGGCGTGGACTTGGCGGCCGGTCGGCGGCGGGAGGACGTGGCCGTCGGGCCCGGCGTCGTGGCCGGCGCGCTCAGGGAGGGGGTGGAGGCGGCCTCGGTCGTCGCCGCGTCCGGCATCCACGTGATCGCCCCGGCCACCACGGCGGCGGCCAGCATCAGCGCCCCGGCGCCCGTCAGCAGCGCCTTCACCGGCCCCCGCCGCGGCGCGGGCGCAGGGGAAGGGACAGGAGGACGGGGCGAGGGCAGGGGAGGCGCCGGCCTGGAGCCGATGAGCCAGAGCAGGACGTCCTGCATGGCGGGCCGCGCCGCCAGATCCTTGGTCAGGCAGGCCAGGACGATCGGCCGCAGCGGCCCCGGCAGATCGCCCAGATACGGCTCGTCGTTGAGGATGCGGCGGATCACGGCGGGCAGCGAGTCGTTGCCGAACGGTGGCGTCCCCGTTGCGGCGTACACGATCACCGAGGCCCACGCGAACACGTCCACCGCCGGTCCGACCGGCGCGCCGGCGAGCTGCTCGGGAGCCATGTACGCGGGCGTCCCCACGATGCTGCTCGTCACCGTCAGCGCCTGGTCAGCCGTGCGGGCGATGCCGAAGTCGATGACGCGCGGCCCGTCGCGCCCGAGCAGCACGTTGGCCGGTTTGAAGTCGCGGTGCACCACGCCGGCGCGGTGGATGGCGGCCAGCGCGGTCGCGGTCGCCACGGCCAGGCGTTGCAGGTCGGCCCCGGTGTGGCGGCCCGCCTGGTGGAGGGAGGGGCCTTCGACGTACTCGGTCACGATGTACGGCCGCGCGCCCAGCGAGGCGTCCAGCACCTGGGCGATGCAGAACGGCTCCACCCGGCGCGCCGCCTCGATCTCCTTGGCGAAGCGGTGGTCGCCCGCCAGCCCGTCCGCGAGCGCCTTGACCGCCACCCGCCGCCCGTCGGGCCCCTGGGCCAGGTAGACCACGCCCTGCCCGCCCGCGCCCAGCCGTCCCAGCAGCCGGTACGGACCGATGGCCGGCGGATCCTCGGGCCGGAGCGGGTCCATCACTCGGTCCCGACCGGGCAGATGGTGAACTTGAGCGTCCTCGACACCGCGACGGGCGAGGTCACGCGGAGCGTGATGGTGTGAGGGCCGTTCTTCTCGATGAGCGGGCTGGTGGCCCCCTGGGTGTGGACGCCCGCGATGTAAGCCTCGGAGCGCATCACGACCTTGCCGTCCAGGATCCATTGGTAGGTGAACCTGGTGCGCAGTTTGGTGCCCTCAACCACGGCGAACGCGTTGCTCTGGCCGATCTGGCAGTCCTGGGTGTTGGCCTTTCTGGCGCCCTGGACGTACAGAGAGGGGATCCTGAACGACCCCGCTGAGGTGGCGGATCTGGTGGGCTTCGCCGTACGCGTCGGCGGGGCGGAGGTGGTGGGCTCCCGCGTGGGCCGTTCGGGCGGTTCGGTGGTCGGTTTCCTGGTCGGTCTGGGGGAGGTCGGCTTCTTCGTACGTTTCGGGCGCGTGGGCGTCGCCGTCGGCTTGGGGTCTTCGTTCGTGGCGATCGCGAGCGACTCCGCGGTCGGGCGCGGCCTCTTGACGATCCATCCGTTCGCGACACCCCAGACGGCGGTCCCCACGAGCGCCAGGGCCACCGCGCCGGCGGCCCCTGCCACGATCCAGGGCCCGCTCCTGCGCCCCGACCTCCCGGGCGCCGTGGCCATGCCGCCGGAACGGGGTCCCCTGCCGACAGGACCGCCGCCGTCGAAACCCGGGGCGCCGTTTTCCAGCCCTGGCCCCGCCGGTCCGCTGCCTCCGAACCCCGCACCAGCCGGGACGCCGCTCCCAGGTCCGGATCTCGGGTCGCCCAGCAGGCGCAGCAGCACGTCCTGCATGGACGGCCGGCGTACCGGATCCTTGGCCAGGCATTCGAGCACGATCGCGCGCAAGGGCTGCGGCAGGTCGCCGAGCCGCGGCTCGTTGTGCAGGACGCGGTTGATCACCGCGGGCAGCGTGTCCTCGCCGAACGGCGGGCTCCCCGTCCCGGCGAACACCATCACCGAGCCCCACGCGAACACGTCGGCCGCGGGCCCGATCGGCGTCCCGGCGAGCTGCTCGGGCGCCATGTACGCGGGCGTCCCCACGATCCCGCTGGCCCCCGACGGCCCCGCCCCGGCCGACCGCGCGATCCCGAAGTCGATCACCCGCGGCCCGCCCGGCCCCAGCAGCACGTTGGCGGGCTTGAAGTCGCGGTGGACGATCCCCGCCTGATGGACGGCCGCCAGCGCGGTCGCCGTCGCCACGGCCAGACGTTGCAGATCGGCGCCCGCGTGGCGGCCGGCCTGCTGGAGCGACGGCCCTTCCACGTACTCCGTCACGATGTACGGCCGCCCGCTCGCTGACGCGTCCAGCACCTGGGCGATGCAGAACGGCTCCACCCGCCGCGCCGCCTCGATCTCCTTGGCGAAACGCTCGTCGGCCCGCCCTTCGCGCAGCACCTTCACCGCGACGGGGCGGCCGTCCGGCCCTTGGCCCAGATAGACGATTCCCTGCCCGCCCGCGCCCAGCCGTCCGAGGAGCCGGTACGGCCCCACGGCGGCGGGATCACCCTCCCGGAGGGGTTCGGCGGACGGCATGACACTCCAATGTCGGAAACTATGGATCTTCAGCACCATAGCGGGAATGCCGTGATTGCGTCCGATATATGGTCATGAGGCCTGGACGGTGGCGCTCTCGCGCACGTCTGAGCTCACTCGGATGAGACTGGGCCGGGAGTCCGTCTGAGCGACAACTGACAGAAGATGTCAGTGAACCTCCGGACACTGATGCCATGATCCTCAGTCACCACCCCCGCCGGGCCGAGGGGTTGCTCGTGTCCGCGGCCTTCGCCACCGCCCTTGGGAACAATGTCCAGCTCATCGTCGGTGCGCTGCTCATGATCAGGGAGCAGCAGACCATGATGGCCGTCGGCTGGCTGTTCATCGCGGTCGCCGGTCCGCAGGCGCTGCTGTCGCCCTTCTTCGGACGGCTGGCCGACCGCTTCGACCGGCGGAGCCTGTGGATCGGGTGCGATGCCACCAGTGCGGCGCTGGCCCTCGGGCTGCCACTGTGGCTGGCCTGCGGTGGTGCCCCGGGGCCCGGGATCTACAGCGCCAATCTGGGGCTGGCCGTCGTCAGCGCCCTGTTCTTCCCGGCCAGCTCCGCGCTGATCAAGGAACGGGTTCCGGCGGACCGGCTGCGGCGGTTCAACGCCCGCTACGAGATGGGGACCCAGGCGGGGATGCTGCTGTCGGCGACGGTCGGCGGGCTGTCCGTCCAGGCGTTCGGTGCCGTGCCGCTGCTGGTGTTCAACGCCGCGACCTTCATGGTCTCGGCGCTCTGCGTCGCCGCGGTGGGGCGCCGCCCGGACCGGGCGCCGGCTGCCGCCGCCGGGGAGCAGGCGCCGGCCCCGGCAGCGTCGCGCGGGCCGCTGCGTGTGCGCCGCTTCATCCTGCTCTACGCCCAGGGGAGCGTGGTCGTCACGGTCTTCAACGCGCTGCTGCCCACTGCCGTCATCGGCGAACTCCACCTGGGTGCGGCAACGTTCGGCGTCGTGGACGCCCTCGGGTGTCTCGGCTTCCTGGCGGCCACCGGCGCCTACCGGATCGTCAGCAGACGCCATCCGGACCTTCGCATCGCCGTCGTGGGTTTTCTGCTCTGCAATGTCGGCCTGGTGCTGCAGAGCCAGTTCGGGATCGTCGGCTACCTCGTCGGGGTGCCGCTGGGTGCGTTCTTCTTCGGGCAGGCCAGGATCGCCTCCCGCACCATGCTGATGGCCTCGGCCGACGACGCCTCGGTGGGCAGGGCCTTCGGGCTGGCGAACGGTGGCGGGCTGGCGGCTACGGTCGGGGCGATGTTCCTGGTCGCGACGGTCACCGACCACAGTGACACGCGCTACGGCTTCGGCGTCCTCGCCGCCCTTGCGCTGCTGGCGACCCTGTCCGCCGGACTGCTGCTGAGGGCGCCCGACTCCGCCCGGCCGCACGCGTCCGCCGGTGGGTACCGGTCGGGCACGGCCGCCGCCGTCTCCGCGATCCTGCGGCGCAGCACCTCGATGTCCGCACCCAGCGACAGCAGCTTCGGCACCGCCGGGTCGACCGACTCCATCAGCACCGTCACCCAGCCGTCACCGTCGTGTTCACCGTCCACGAGCTGAAGCGCCCGGCCCGCAACGCTGCCGAACTCATGACGCTCGCCGCCGGCCTGCAAGCCGCCGGAATCCAGCTCGAACTCCTCACCGGCATCTACGACCCCGCCATGCTCTCCGAGCCTCTTCGCGGGCCGGAAGAGGCCTGAACGCGGATCAGTGCGGGTTCCCGCGGCCGGGTGTGCCGTCCAGATAGGTGAGTACTGCGCGTACGCGGCGGTGGCCGGAGTCGTCCGGTGCCAGGCCGAGCTTGGCGAAGATGTTGCCGATGTGCTTGTGGACGGCGTTGTCGGAGATGCGCATCCGCTCGGCGATGGTGGCGTTGTCGTGGCCCTGCGCCATGAGGGCGAGCGACTCTCGCTCGCGGGAGGTGAGGGTGTCCAGGGGGTCGTCGGCGCGGCGCGCGAGGAGTTGGGCGACCACTTCGGGGTCCATGGCGGTGCCGCCGGCCGCGACCCGGCGCAGGGCGTCGACGAATTCGGCCACCCGTCCGATGCGGTCCTTGAGGAGGTAGCCGATGCCGCCGCGGCCGTCGGAGAGGAGCTCGCCGGCGTACTCGCGCTCGACGTACTGCGATAGCACCAGGATCGGCAGCGCGCCGTGCTCGCGGCGGGCCCGCAGCGCGGCGTGGATTCCCTCGTCGCGGAACGACGGTGGCAGCCGCACGTCGACGATGGCGATGTCGGGGCGGTGCTCGGCGACGGCGAGGAGGAACGCCTCGCCGTCGCCGACGACCGCCACGACATCGCAGCCCTTCGCCGCCAACAGCAGCTCCAAGCCGCTGGACAGCAGGACGTTGTCTTCGGCGATCACGACCCGCACGGGACCTCCTGAACGATCACTATGCGCACGGCACCTGGACGGCGAGCGTGGTGGGGCCGCCCGGCGGGCTGTCGAGGCGGACCGCGCCGTCCAGGGCGGCGACCCGTCGGCGTATCCCGGGGATCCCGGTGCCGCGCGCCTCGTCGGCGCCGCCCCTTCCGTCGTCGGTGACCTCGATGGACAGCACGTCGTCGGCGCGCTCGATCCGGAGGGCCGCCCGCGTGGCGGCGGCGTGCTTGGTCACGTTCGTCAGCGCCTCGGCGATCACGTAGTAGGCCACCGCCTCCACGGTCGCCGGGAGCGCGCCCAGATCGGCGAGCTCGATGTGGACCGGCACGCTCGACCGGGCGGCCAGCGCCGTCAGCGCCCCGTCGAGCCCGCGGTCGGCGAGGATCGGCGGGTAGATCGTCTGGAGCACCGTGCGGAGCTCGACCATCGCCTCCTCCGCCGTCTCGTGCGCCTGCTGGAGCAGCGTCGCGACCGTGTCCGGGTCGTCGGCGAGCGACTCCCGGGCGAGGCCCACCTGCATGGCGATGGCCACCAGGCGCGCCTGCGTCCCGTCGTGCAGATCGCGTTCGATCCGCTGGAGCTCCGCGCCATGGGCGTCGACCACCCCGACCCGGCTCCTGGTCAGCACGTCGACCCGCTCGGTGAGCCGCTCGCGGGCCGACGGCGCGAGCACCGCCAGGCACAGCCGCGCGTGGAGCCGCGCCAGCGCCGGGAGCACCCACCAGGCCGCCGCACCGAGGACGGCGATCTGAACAGAGCCCCCGACCAGCGCGGTCCCCCAATCGCCCACATGGACATCGAAGAACGAGAACAGGGTGGGACGCGCGTCGGCGGGAAACGCCCACCACAACGGCAACGCCACCGCGGCGACCAGGATGTTGCCCAGGCATATCAGGGCGGCCAGCCCGAGCGTGAACCCGACGACGACGTGCGCGAGCGCCCAGGGGAGATCCCGCCGCCCGCCCGGCCGCCCGTCGGCCGGAACGCCGAGCAGCCTGCCGGCCCGCTGACGGTGCCAGTCCGCCCAGCCCCGCCCCGCCGGCGGCGCGAGCAGCACCGGCAACGCGAGCGCCGTGACCACGGCGGTGGCCAGCGTGGCCAGCAGGTAGACCGAGCCGGAGAACGCCCGGTCACGCATGCGCACCTCCTCACGACGCCGGAATGGAGACCATTATCCGCCACCGGTCACCGCCGGACACTACAGCGGGCTGTACCAACGCGCGTGCGGCCAGCTGTATCGTGCCGGACGTCCGGCCGAAATAGCGTCCCCGACCATGAAATCGACATATGCGCGGACCCGCAGACGCCTGGTCCCGGCCCTCGCCCTGATCGCCCTGTCCGCCGCCGTCGCGTCCCCGGCCAGAGCCGACGCTGGCCGGCCCTCGCCGCTCGACTGGAAGCCCTGCGCCCAGGGCCCCGACGACGCCCTCGGCAGGGAGCTCGACCGGGCAGGCGCACGGTGCGCGGAGCTCACCGTCCCGCTCGACCACTCCAGGCCCGGCGGCCGCACCATCAAACTCGCGCTGTCCCGCCTCCCCGCCACCGATCGCGCCCATCGCATCGGCACCATGGTCCTCAACAGCGGCGGCCCCGGCGAGAGCTCGCTGGGCATGCCTCTGCAGACGCGCGCGGCCATGAAGGACGTCGCCGCCCGTTACGACCTCATCGGCCTGGACCCGCGCTTCGTCGGGCGCAGCACGCCGCTCGACTGCGGCTGGCCCATCGGCCTGTGGCTCCGCTCGGCCGGCTCGACCCGCGCCCGGTTCGATCACCAGGTGGCGGTGCAGCGCGACCTGGCCGAGCGCTGCGCCCGGCGCCACGCCGACGTGCTCCCGTACGCCAACACTCGCGACACGGCCCGCGACATCGACCTCGTGCGCCGCGTCCTCGGGGAGCGCCGGATCTCCTTCTTCGGTTACTCCTACGGCAGCTACCTGGGCGCGGTCTACACCCAGATGTTCCCCGGCCGCACCGACCGCGTCGTCCTGGACAGCGCGGGCGACCCGAACAAGTGGGGCCCCAGGGCGATGCAGGGCAGCGAAGAGGAGGCGGAACGCGCGCTGCGCGGCTGGGCGGTCTGGGCCGCCAACCGTCACGGCACCTATGGCCTCGGCGCCACCCCCGCCCGCGTGCTCGCCACCGTGAACGCCATCGTCGCCGCCGCGCAGGACCGCCCGCTGCGCGTCGGCCCCTACGAGGTGGACGACCAGGTGGTCCCGTACATCCTCTCCGTCGGCTCCGGTAACGACCGCCCCGCGGCCCGCGCGGAGTTCTCCTCCACCGTTCGGACCCTGAACGAGGCCGCGCACCGCCGTCCGGCCGACCCCGGCCCCGAACTCAACGGATTCCTCGCGTTCATCCTGACCAGCGCCGGCTCCCCGCTTGCCAGCCCGACCGCCGCGATCACCTGCGGCGACCGCGCCGCGCCACGCGACCCCGACACCTACTGGAACGACGTCCAGCGCAGCCGCACGCGCCACCCCCTCTTCGGCCCCCTCAAGAACAACATCTGGCCCTGCGCCTTCTGGCCGAACCACCCCCGCGAGAGCCTCACGCACGTCGCCAACCCCACCCCCGCGCTGATCGTGTCCGCCACCGGCGACACCGCCACCACCTACGAGGGCAGCAAGGCCATGCACCGGGCGCTGACCGGCTCCCGCCTGCTCACCCTGCGCGGCACCACCGCCCACGGGATCTACGGCGACTACGGCAACGCCTGCGTGGACACCAAGGTCAACGCCTACCTGGCCACCGGCACCCTCCCCGCCACCGACCCGAGCTGCCATCCCTGACCCGCAGCCCCGAGGCCGCGACGCCCCATCGCGGCCTCACGCATTCAAGAGCTGGGGCCGACCGTGCCAAGCAGCGAGGCTCCTACGTCGATCGCGCAGACGACGGACCACACCCACAGCGGTTCCGGCTGCACCCCTCTCGCGTCCTGAGGGGTGGGCGGCTGCCAGGAAGACCACGGGACCACCGGCGAACTCACCCGCCGCGGCGACATCGGCGTCGACCTTGAGGGCCTCGGTCGCGGCGTACGCGGCGGTGGTGAGCTCGTCTTGAGACCTGCCGGCCATGGCCGGCAGGGCGCCGACTCGATCAACGGTTCCCATGGGGGCTGCGGGTCACAGGCGGCGGGCGGTGATGTCGCCGTTGGAGGTGGTGGCGTGGATGTCGAGTTCGGCGGTGCCGTCGTTCTTGAGGGCGTTGGCGATGCGGCCGTGGCTGG